>JAZKEM010000076.1:34166-50952 GCA_040387055.1 Pseudomonadota bacterium
ACCATGCGGCAATTCGGAATGCCCTTGGCCAATCGCAGGATGCCGTTCTCCGGCATCATGTTTTCGTTGGTACCCCATAGCGTCAGCGTCGGTGCTTTGATCTCGCCGAGACGCGCGGTCATGTTGGGCACTTGCAGGGTCTTCATCACCTGCGGGTTCTGCAGCTTCGCCATTTCCAGTCGCTCGGCGACCAGCTGGTCATCGACGACAGAAGGATCAACCACGAAAGCCTTGATGAAGAATGCCTTCATCGTTTCATGTGTGAACGGCTTGCCGGTGCCCAGATGTGCGAACAGTGCGGCCATGCCGGGCATCGCCTGATAATCCGGCATGTCGCTGACGCCGCCGGGTGCCATCAGTACCAGTTTTTCAACGTTCTGCGGATGGGCCAGTGCAAAGCCCAGCGCAACCGCGCCGCCGAGTGAATTGCCGATCACGGTGGCCTTGTCGACGCCAATCGCATCCAGCGCCTGCTTCAAGCACTCGACGAAGAAGGCCAACGGATATTCAACGTTGTCCGGCTTGTCGGAATAACCAAAGCCGATCAGGTCCGGCAGGATTACGCGGTAACCGGCCTTGGCCAGTTCCTTGTAGTTGCCCTTGAAGTTGCTGTAGCCGGAAGCGCCGGTACCGGAGCCGTGGAGAAAAACAACTACCGGGCCAGTACCTTCATCCAGATAATGGATGCGGTAGCCATTGGGCAGGCTGACGTATTTTCCTTCTGGAACGGGTTTATTTGACATGATTCCGGGGTCTCGGACGCGGCTCTGAGTACGGCCCAAATGGTGGGTCTAAGGCCATTGTTTTGCTTCATCCTTTTGGACTACGGTTACCAGAAGGATATGACCTAGCATGCGCCATCCGTAGGGGAAATGAATTCGTGCAACAAAACAAAGTCATCTTGATCACTGGTGGCGCCAAAGGCGTCGGCCGCGGCATTAGCGAAGCTTTTCTGGCGACCGGCGCCAAAGTTCTGGTTTGTGGTCGTGAACAGCCGGCCGAACTGCCTGCTGTGGGCGACAACAAAGCCGAATTCATCGCCACCGATGTGCGCGATACCGCTGCCGTCGATGCCTTGTTTGCAGGCATCGCCGAGCGTTTCGGTCGTCTCGATGTGTTGGTCAACAATGCGGGCGGCTCGCCATTCGCGATGGCGGATAAAGCCTCTCCGCGTTTCCATGAAAAAATCTTTGCGCTGAATCTGCTCGCGCCGCTGCACTTTGCACAGAAAGCCAATGCACTGATGCAGGCCCAGCCGGAAGGCGGCAGCGTCATCTTTATCGGCAGCGTTTCGGCATTGCGCCCCTCACCGGGCACGGCGGCTTACGGCGCATCCAAGGCGGCAGTGCTGAGCCTGGTGCAATCGCTCGGCGTGGAGTGGGCGCCAAAAGTTCGCGTTACCGCTGTGAGCCCCGGCCCTGTGCTGACTGAACAAGCTGATCTTCACTACGGCGATGCCGCGGGTGTTGCTGCAGTTGCCAAAACAATTCCAATGCAGCGCCTCGCCAATCCGATTGATATCGGTAACGCTTGTGTTTGGCTTAGCTCATCGGGCGCTGCGTATGTATCCGGCACCAATATTGTGTTGAACGGCGGCGGTGAGCGCCCGGCGTTTTTGGATGCGTCAACCGTTAATAAAGCCTGAGCTGTCACCTGAATTGATCTAAATATAGATCACTGAAATTTAACGGCACTACTTATAGTCGGCGGTTGCAGAAAAAGAAATTAAAGAGGAACGGTTGATGAAATTGGAAGGCACATTCGCAAAGCTGGCAATGGTGATCGCCGTCGCGACCAGCGTCATTGCTGCTGGTTGCAGTCGATCCGGTGGTGTAGATGCAAGCAATGCTGCCAAGGGCAAGCCTAACGTTCTGGTGATTTTGGTTGATGATCTGGGTTACGCAGATCTCAGCGGTTTCGGCAGCGAAATTCAGACGCCAAACATTGACGCGCTGATGAACGAAGGTCGTGTGCTCACCAATTTCCACGCGACGCCGCTCTGCGCCACTTCCCGTTCGGAATTGCTGACGGGTGTTGATCATCATCTGATCGGCGTCGGCGCGATGTCGGATACCAGCTATTTTTATCCCGGCAACGAACAGTACCAAGGCGTGCTCAACGATGGCGCACCAACGGTGGCCCAACTGTTGCGTGATGCGGGTTACCACACCTACATGAGCGGCAAGTGGCATCTTGGCGGCGACGGTCCAAAAGGTGTTGGTTTCGAACAATCGTTTGCTATGGACTACAACGCAGCTTTTGGCAGCAACTTTAAAGCGACCAGCGAAAACCCGGAATCTTCAGCGAAAGCCTATTTGGAAAATGGTACGGCAGCGGAGATCCCGGATGATTTTTTCTCCAGCGATTATTTCGTCGACAAGCTTCTCAGCTACTTTGAAAAAGATCGCAAGGACGGCAAGCCGTTCTTCGCTTATCTGGCATTCCAGGCTGTGCACTTTCCGCTGCAGGCACCGGACAAGTATCTCGATCTTTACAAGGGCAAGTACGACGTCGGTTATCAGGTGATCCGCGACGCGCGTATTACGCGCATGAAGTCACTCGGCATCATTCCTCAAGATTTCAATCCAAATCCCGGCAGCGAAACGACGATGATTCGTTTCGGCCAGCCCGGCGTTCTCACCAATCCGTCTTGGGATTCACTGTCGGCGTCTGACAAACAAAGCGAAGCACGTTTGATGGAAGTGTTCGCGGGCATGCTGGTCAATCTCGACGACAACGTCGGGCGCGTCATTAAATATCTGAAGAAGACGGGCCAGTACGACAACACATTGGTGATCTTCACGTCAGATAACGGTGCCGATGGCATGGGCTATGGATTTATTCCGTACACCGATCTCAGCAATCCTGCGAGCGTGCTGAGCATTGATAATTCTCTGGCCAATTACGGCAAGCGCAGTTCTTTCCTGTTCCGCAGCACGCGTTGGGCAGAAGTCGGCACCGCGCCGTTCCGCCTGTTCAAGAGTTTTACCGCAGAGGGCGGCACCGCGGTGCCCACCATCGTGCGCGTTCCGAATCAATCTGGCGGAGAGCCGAAGAGCGGACAGTTTGCAACGCTGCGTGATGTGGTGCCCACCATTCTTGCGTATGCCGACGTCGCAGCGCCTGGCACGGAATATCAGGGCAAGACGATCGCGCCGTTAGAGGGCACTTCGCTGAAACCACTTCTGCAAGGAAAAGCTGGTGTGGTCCATGGTCCAGATGAAGTCATCGCAGACGAAGTCAACGATATCCGTGTTGTACGCAAAGGCTCATGGAAGATGACGCAGATTCGCAACTACATGTTGCCATCGGCAGCCGAGTTTCTGAATCACAACTGGCAGCTCTACAACATGGATACCGATCGTGGCGAGAACGTTGACGTCGCCGCGCAGAATCCGGAAGTCGTCGCTGCGCTGACTGCGGAGTGGGACGCCTACGCGCAACGCGTTGCTTATGTCGCGCCCTTGTTGCCGCCGCAGTTGCCAGCATTGCCGCTGCCCATCGTGGAGCAGTTGCAGGCTCAATTGACGTCGGCGCAGCTGCAGCAATACCTGTTGAAGTTTGTGCAGCCGTGAAGATTCACGGCCCTACACTTCGTGTCGGTTTGCTGGCGGTCGTAGTTCTCGGGGTCGCCTTCGCGGCAGTGAATTCACTGAAGGATATCGCTGCAATCAAGCCACAGCTTGCGCTGGGTACACGTGCCAATTGCGAGGCTTATAAAGGCTTGCCTCTGGGTTGGGGCAAAGCCAAGCATGCGGGCATGGTCAAGATTGCAGCTGGCGAATTTCAACTCGGTAGTGAACGTGGTTACGCCGATGAGCGTCCATTGCAATTCACGCGGATTGATTCGTTCTGGATCGATCGCACTGAAGTGACCAATGCGCAGTTTGCTGCGTTTGTTACTGCCACCAACTATGTCACCGAAGCCGAGAAGGCTGGCGGCTCTGCGATTTTTAAAACACCTGATGTGGCTGACGGACAAGTTGTAGAAGGCAGTTGGTGGCATCTGATCAAGGACGCTAATTGGCGTCATCCTGAAGGCGCAGACAGCGATATCGCAGGGCGCGAACACGAGCCTGTCGTTAATGTGAGTTACGCGGATGCACTGGCTTACGCGCATTGGCTTGGCCGCGAGTTGCCGACAGAAGCGCAGTGGGAATATGCCGCAAAAGGTGGCCGTAGCAATGAGCAGTCGGATCACTCTCTGCGCGATGCAAAGGGAAATCCTCTGGCCAATTTCTGGCAAGGCCTTTTCCCAATTTCGAATAGCGATGAAGACGGCTTTCCGGGTCGCGCGCCTGCTGGATGTTTTGCAGCCAACCCTTATGGTCTGCATGACATGGTGGGCAATGTTTGGGAATGGACCACAGATGTGTACAGCGAACATCGTGGCGAGACAGTGAATTTGAGTGATCAACTCACCGCGATTCCTGCACGTGGAACTGCGCCGTTACGAGTGATTAAAGGCGGCTCGTATCTTTGCTCGGCAGATTACTGCGTGCGTGCACGTGCATCGTCACGTCAGCCGCAAGAATCCGATTTGCCTGCATCTCATCTGGGTTTCCGTACCATCGTGAAAGGCTGAGTTTTCTGCCAAGGCGGTAATCACTGCCGGCGGTTACGTTTGTAGCATTTCGTAACGCTTGGGCCTGTCGATGATGCCGCTCGCGTGGTTTACCATCGCCGTTCTGATTGCCCCGAGAACGCCCATGCGAGCTGCACTGGTTCATAACTTTGCCGAGTCCCCAAAATTTAGTGAGATCGCCGCGCCCTTGGCACTAGAGGGTGAAGTGCTGGTTTCTACGCGTGCAGCGGCGTTGAGCCAATTGGTACGCGTGCAGGCTTCGGGCAAACACTACAGCAGTGGCAAGACCTTGCCGATGGTGCCGGGTGTTGACGGCATTGGTTTTCTGGCGGATGGTCGTCGTGTTTACTTCGCGTTCCCGCGTGGGCCGATCGGGGCAATGGCGGAAACGGTGGCGGTGAAAGCGGTGCAGTGCGCTGAAGTTCCAGCCGATGTTGATGACGTCACAGCTGCTGCGATTGCCAATCCGGGCATGTCGTCATGGGCAGCGCTGACGCATCGCGCGCACATGAAGCGTGGGGAATCAGTGCTGATCCTCGGCGCAGCAGGTGCGTCGGGCCGTCTCGCGATCCAAGTGGCAAAACATCTAGGCGCAGGTCGTGTAGTGGCCGCTGCACGCAATCGTGCAGTCGAAACCGAATTGCGTGCACTGGGAGCCGACGAGTTCATTGCGCTTGATCAAACTCCCGAAGCATTGACGCAAATATTTCGTCAACAAATCCAAGCGCCCGGCGTTGATGTAGTGCTGGATTATCTTTGGGGCATGCCAGCAGAAAGTTTCATCAACGCGGCTGCCGGATATGGCAGTGGCGAGGCGGCGCGACAAATTCGCTACGTCAACATCGGCTCCATGGCGGGCCTATCGATTCCTATGGCGGCTGGCGGTTTGCGCAGCTCTGGCTTGGAGTTGATGGGTAGCGGCCTTGGTAGTGTGTCGCACGCTGATCTGGTGAAAGTGGTCGGTGAACTCCTGCACGCCATCGGCCCCGCAAAACTCAAGGTTGATGCCGTGGCGATGCCGATGCGCGAAGTTGAAGCAGCCTGGGCTAGCAAGACTGCTCAACGCATCGTGCTGACATTCTGATTTCTCTACTGAGCCAGATAGCCGCCATCCACTGCAAAGCAGGCGCCATTGGCATAACTGGATCGATCCGAGCAGAGCCACAGCGCCATGTCGGCAATTTCTTCCGGACGACCCACACGTCCCGCTGGAATGCCGCCCGTCGTCATGTCGTGCGCTTGTTTGTTCTGAAGAATGGCCTGCGTCATCGGCGTTTCTATGATGCCGGGCGCAAGCACATTGCAGCGGATGCCTTTGCTGCCGTACTCAATCGCGGCAACTTTGCTCAGGCCAAATACACCGTGCTTCGCGGCAACGTAACCGGGCACGCCTGCAAAACCAATCTGACTCGCGATGGAGCCTGTGTTCACGATGCTGCCGCCGCCGTGTTTGAGCATTGCTGGAATCTGCGCGCGCATGGCGTAGAACACGCCAGAGAGATTGACCGCGATCAGGCGATCCCACAGCTCCAGTGGATAGTCGATGAAGCCGGGAGGGATTGGGCCATCGGAGATGCCAGCGTTGTTGAAGGCGGCGTCGAGTCGGCCGAAGTTGACCATCGCGGCTGCAACCAATCGTTCGTGGTCATGGGGCTTGGCGACATCCGTGCGCACGAATATCGCATCGCCACCCAGTTCGCGAATTTCTTTTGCAAGCGATTCACCTGCATCTTCATTGAGATCAGCGAGCACCAACTTTGCACCTTCTTCAGCGAAGCGTTCCGCTGCAGCGCGACCGATACCGCCCGTGGCGCCAGTGATGATGGCGACCTTGTTCGTAAGTTCTTTCATGGGGACCTGAATTAAATCGTGTTCAAAATTAGCCTAGCGATGCGACGCTGCCGAGCAGTTTGCGTACCAGCATCGTCTGGCGCGTAACGCCAGTCTTGTTGAAGATGAAGCGTAGATAAGTGCGTGCGGTGTTTTTCTTTCAGCCAAGATTTTCAGCGGTCTCTTCAATCGTGCTGCCGTTGGCCAGCGATAAGGCCATTGCGGCTTCAATGCGTGTAAGACCGAACAACTGCTGCACAATTTTTTGTGATGTCTCAGCAACGCTGGCTTCGGGATCGCGAATGAAAATAACAGCGGCTGCGCGCTGACGATTAACCGTCCACGGGCTCGGTGGAATTTCTTTCACCAGAATGCCAAGGCTCGAGCGACCAGAAGGGCGTGTCAGTGCCAAGGCTTCAACAAGGCCCGGAGTTTTCTTGCCTGCGTTGTCTGAAAGCGCTTCTTTGATCAAACGTTGCAGCTCGTGGCCTTCACGGCGGTTGTCGATGCACAGCACGTTATTGCTGATTTGAATGCCGTCTTTCTCCGCAAGAATTCGACGCGCTTCTGGATTGATATCAATCACTGCGCCGCTGTGTGCGAGGCTGATCGTGCCGAGTTGCATGCTATTGACCGCGCCTGCGAATAGCTGACGTTCTGTTTCCAGACCATCAAGGCGTGAATGCAACTGCAATGCGCGGCGCATATGTGGCAACAGTAAGCGGCACAGCGCTTTGTCATCTTCTGAGAACGGCAGATCCCCGCCGCGTGAAACGCGGAAGCGACATTCAACGCCATCGGCGGTTTGAATATCAGCGCCAATCAGAAACTTCACATCCATCGGTTTGAGATATTCGCGATACAGCGTGCTTTCTTTCCACGCTTTATCGCCGACCAATTCTTCTGGCGTTACTACTTGGCCTTCTGGCAAACCTACGAAAAGATCGAGCGTAAAGAAATGATTCTGGTACGCCTCGGTGGCGTCGTTGGCTACAGCATCGGTGTTAACCAAAATACCGGTAGAAACCGGTGAAGGTGGTTTCAGAATGAGTGTGACGTGCTTGGCGTGCAGTGTTTCGCACAATAGATTCAGCGCGGAGTGCCAAGGTGGATCTTCGGTGGGGCCGTCATAAATCGCGTTGAAGAATCCATTAAGTTTTTCAAAGCTGCCCAAGCCAGCAACGGCGGGCAAATCTGGATTCAAAGACGCCGGGCTCATTCGCGATTTCGCGGAGCTGCTTTGCGTTTTAATCAGATGAACCATGGTGCCTCCTTGCGCACTTTCGAATGGGTAATCTACAAACGATCAGTGCCTGCGTATTCGAGTCTAGTACAAGCTTTAGGCCGGGCTTCGTCCGGACTGATGAATGGTGTTTACTGTCTTGTTTCCAGGTAAAGCCGCCGCTGAGTTAAACGCTGTTTTCAATACGTGAGCCGCTTCGGTCAATGCATCATCTGCTGCGGTGATTGCGCCCAACATGCTGATGAAGCCGTGAATTTGTCCCGGCCAGCGTTGCAAATTCACTTCAACACCGGCTTTGCTGAGTGCGGCGGCGTAGGCTTCACCTTCATCGCGGAGTGGATCGCATGCCGCTGTAAAGATTGTGGCGGGCGCAACGTTTGTAAGATCAGTCTGACGCAGTGGCGAAGCGCGGGGATCGTCAGCAGCTTGTTCATTCGGAAGATAGTGCCCAATGAACCAGCGCATCATCTCTGTCGTCAGCACATAGCCTTCACCAAAATCGCGATAGCTTGAGCTGTCGCAAGCGCAATCAGTGACTGGATAGAACAAGAGTTGCTGACGCAGTGGAATGCCTTGCTGCTGCGCCCACTGTGCTGTGACAGCCGCGAGATTGCCGCCAGCGCTGTCGCCAGCGATGGCAAGACGCGTTGCGTCGCCATCAATATCGGCTGCGTTTGTGTGCAGCCAACGCAGTGCTGCGCAGGCATCTTCAACCGCAGCCGGAAATTTCGCTTCTGGTGCAAGACGGTAGTCCACCGACACCACCAAGGTTTCTGCACGCTGTGCGATACAGCGACAAATATTGTCGTGCGTATCAAGACTGCAGATTACGAAGCCGCCGCCGTGAAAGTACAAGGTCACCGGCAAGCGACCCGATGCTTTCGGTCTATAGATGCGAATACGCAGTGGGCCGCCAGGTCCGGCGATCTCACGATTCTCGATTTGCGCCACTTCATCGCCCGGGGCGAACTGCGACGGCGTATTCATTGCCGCGCGGAAAATCGCCGCTGGAATCGCGGACAAATCGACTTTAGGCATCGCAGCGTAGGCGTCAACGATGGGCTGAACTTGAGGATCTAGCGGCATGAAACGGTCCATGGACTAAGGAATGGACCTGATTGTCAGCCTGCTTTTCGGCCGGGGGATCGTCCGTTTGAAGATATGGCCTCGGACGAGGCTGGCGCGGTTTCAGGTCACCACACTTTGGTCCATGCCCGGCAGAACAACGCCGGTGCGGAATTCCAAGCAATCAAAGTGAGGGTAGAACCATGAAATTTTCGCTGATTTACGAAGCGCAAACGACTGACGCATCACGTGCTGGCGATCGCCAGATCTTCGACGAAATCGTTGAGCAAGCGGTGCTGGCTGAGCAAATGGGCTTCGACGTGATCTGGTGCGTTGAGCACACTGCATTAACCAACTACGCGCATATGAGTGCGCCAGAAACGGTGCTGGCGTTCTTGGCTGGCAAGACCAGCCGCATTCATCTGGGTCACGGCGTGGTGTGTTTGCCACCTGCGATGAATCATCCAGTGAAAGTCGCCGAGCGCATCGCGACACTGGATTTGTTGTCGCATGGTCGCGTGCATTTCGGCGTGGGTAAAGGCGGCACGCAACAAGAAGCAGGCACTTTCGGTTACGACCTCGATACCTTGTATCCGCAGATCGACGAAGCGATGTATCTGATCCCCAAGATCATGACGCAGGACGAGATCGAGCACGACGGTACTTACATCAAGATTCCACGTCGTCCGATTCATCCCAAGCCTTACCAGGATCCGCACCCGCCGATGTATCTGGCTTGCACCAACACCGACACGCTGACACGTGCAGGCGAGCGTGGCATGGGCGCCTTGGTACTTGGCTTTGGTGGTCCGGAAGATGTGGCGAAGAAGAATTCGGTTTATCGCCAGGCTTGGGCCACGCGTCGTCCGGAAGATCAGGTTGGCTTCCGACCAAATCAACATCTCGCTGCGTTGTGTCCAACGATTGTGCTCGAAGATGGAATGCAGGCACGCAAGATCGGCATCAAAGGCCAGCGCTACTTTATGGAGTCCTTAGGCCATTGGTATGGCGCAGGTCCGAAGCCTGATCCAAGTAAGTGGGATGACGACATCACATCGAAAGATGCTGAAGGCAAGGATGTGATTCGCACCAACTTCGCATCCGAAAAGATCGCGTTCGATTTCAGCGATCCCAACATGATGCTGATGAATCCCAATCATGCTTACGGCACGGTCGAAGATTGCATCGGTTACGTGCAGCGCCTGATTGATTCTGGCGCGGACGAAATTCTCTTCATCTGCCAGATGGGCACCGTGCCGCAGTGGGCTCAGCTGGAAACGCTGAAGAACATTGGCAAGTACGTGATTCCGCATTTCCGTAACGAAGCAACGTTGCGCGTCGCGCAGCGTGCCTGATTTTATCCAGCGACAAAACTAAAACTACAGAGGAGAGCAAGTGATGATTCATTTATCAGGTGTAACCGTCCGCGTCATCCGTCGAATGTTGGGGCTTGTGGGGCTGAGCCTAATGACGATGCTGCCGCAACAAAGCTGGGCCTTGAATATTGTTCTGTCGAACGATGATGGTTTTGAGACCGCGAATATCCACGCGCTGTATCAGCGATTAAAAGCGGCAGGTCATGACGTTGTGCTGTCTGGCCCAACGCAGAACAACAGCGGCAAGGGCGGCGCGATGAACTTTCTGGTGCCGGTAACGCCACTGACGAAAGACACGCGTTTCGCGACGATTAAAGCAGGTGCTGCGGGTGCTGGTGTAACTCCTAGCGATGCGGATGTGTTCTACGTTGATGGCACGCCGGTGATGGCGATGTTGTATGGCTTGGATGTGGTGGCTGCCAAGCGTTGGGGCGGTCAGCCGGATCTGGTGATCTCTGGCCCTAATGAAGGCGCCAATCTAGGTGCGATCAATAACTCGTCTGGAACATTTAACAACGCGCTTTATGCAATCAATCGCGGTGTGCCGGCAATTGCCGTGAGTTATAGCGGCACAACGGGCCGCTCATACACGGCATTGAGTGATGGCGCTGTTGAATATCGCGTTGCTGACATTGTGATGCAGATCGTCAATCGACTGGATGCGCAGAAGGGCAGTGATGGACGTGTGTTGCCCGTAGGCGTGGGTCTCAACGTCAACATTCCTGTACTTGCAGATGACGTCACGCCAGCATTCAAATTTTCGCGCTTGGGTGTTGCCACAGATTATCAGCCGGTGTTTTACGAAAGTCTGTCCAGCAGTCCAGTTGCTGTGGGTTACGGTGCAGGCGTTCCTTTTCCAGGAATCTCGTTCGTCAACAACATGATCACACCGCCTGCCGGTGTTGTCGTGCCGAACGACACGGCTGCGAGTTCTGAGCGCAATGTAGTGGTGACGGGCGCTATTGCAGTCAGTGTGGTGGAAGGCGTTCCACAAGCTCGTCGCAGCAACGAAGATGCGATCAAGATTCGTCTCAACACACTCTTCAACCAACCTTGAGGAGCACGCCATGAGATTACGCATCTTCATTCCGCTGGCGAGCTTGATGCTCGCCGCGTGTAGTGGCCATAACGACGCGAAGACATTTGAGCTGCCTGACTTTGGTAGCGGAGCGCGTCACGTTGTGGTTTCTGGCGACACAGCTGCCAATGGTTTGGCGCTGATGGGCACTGATGGCAAGGCCTATCTGATGCTGGGTAACGACAGCAATGCAGCGTCGACGGTGGTGTATCGCCGAAATTCAAGCAGTGCGCGCTGGAGCCGTGTACCTGAGACCGCAGAAAGCCCAACACTCGCACTGCAACTCAGCGAGGCCGATGCAGCGACTGCGCCCACATTGCCGTCGACTGCGACAATGCTACGCACTTCGCTAAACAATGCCGTTGTCACATTCACCTTGCAGCCCAACGGCGACATAACTGCGAGTGGTAGCGGCTGTATGGTTAGCGGAAAAATCAGTAGTGCTGTCGGGCAAGCAGCGGCGAGAGTAAAGCTACGATTTGAGCAATGTGAATCGATCACGGGAAATTACAGCGGCGTCGCGTTTGTCGATGCGGATGCTGCCAATGCTGACATTCATATCGTTGTCGATAACGGAACTGCGATTCAGGATTTCTATGTCTACGCCCAGTGACTTTCATGGACAAGTTGCGGTCATCACTGGCGCGGCTAGTGGCATTGGTGCGGGACTCGCACGTAAAGCGCATGCATTGGGCATGCGCTTGGTGCTGGCCGATGTCAGTGCTGAATCGTTGCAGGCGCTGGGGCAGGAGATGAATGCGCTAGCTGTTGTGACTGATGTCGCCAGCGCGGAATCGGTTGAGCAATTGGCGAGACGTGCTTACGCGGAATACGGCCAGGTCGATTTTCTGTTCAACAACGCAGGCGTAATGGCGGCGGGCAATAGCTGGGAGATTGATCCACAGCGTTGGCGTCGTATTGTCGATATCAATCTGTTTGGTGTTCTGCATGGCATTCGCAGCTTTGTGCCACGCATGCTGTCGGCGGGTCGAGCAGCGCGTATCGTCAATACCTCATCAGTAGGCGGATTCCTTGCAAGTCCGCTAATGGCGCCCTACTCGGCGACCAAGTTTGCAGTGGTTGCGGTGACGGAGTCTTTGCGTGCAGAAATGGAACTGATTGCTGCGCCAATCAGTGTTTCATTGCTGGCGCCGGGCCCGGTAAAGACGGGCATCTTCCGTGATCCTTGCGGGCCTGAAGCAGGCGACGCAACGCGTGGATTTGTTTCGCAGCTGGTGCAGATGACGGAGCAATACGGCATCTCGCCGGAAGAATTGGCTGAACGTGCGTTTGCGGGCATTGCAGAGAATCGCTTCTGGCTGATTCCACAGCCAGAGGCGCTCGACGATAGTTTGCGTGCGCGCACTGACGGGATTCTTACGCGAAGTACACCGACGCTACCTTGGGCAATTTAGCCGGTTAAAGCAGCAGTTTGAAAATACGGCGCGGGATGATCCGCGCCGTATTTGTTTAAGCAGCGCGTGCGACCTGCTGTGAGCTGCAGTCTTTACGGCTAATGACGGCATAACCGCCAGCGTGGAAGGCCAGCGGAGGAAGATCGTTGCGATCAAAGTCCAACACCTGGCCTACAAATATCCAATGATCGCCGCCTTCGTAAACCGCTGTCGTCATGCACTGAAGGCGTGTTGCGCAACCTGAGAGCAGTGGCAGTCTTGCGATGCCTTCAGCGGCGTTGATGCCTGCGAATTTGTCAGCGCCACGGCGTGCAAAGCGATTCGATAGTTCTTCCTGCTCTTCGGAAAGGATGTGCACAGCCCAGTGTTTTGCTGTTTCAAATGCAGAAAGACTTTGTGAGGTCTTGGCTAGGCTCCACAACACCATCGGTGGATCCAGCGATACCGAGTTAAAGCTGTTGGCGGTAATGCCCACAGGCGTGCCGTCGTCAGCGCGTGTCGTGATGATGGTGACGCCAGTGGCGAAAGCCCCTAATGCGTTGCGGAATTCGCGTGGATCAATAGTTGAGATCGCGTTCATGTCACGGCCCTCAGAGTTTGGATGAAAGGATGAGATGGTGCCCGGCTGGGCTGGAAACGATCGCGCGCCACTCATGTGGCCCACGTTCAATCGGTCTTAATAAAGTCGCGCCTGCGGCCATCAGCAACGCAACGGATTGCTGAATGTCTGCAACACGGAATACAGCTGCGGCCTGTGTGCAGATCCGTTCATCCTCTGCAGCGATACCGATCGTCAGGCCGCCAGCATCGAGCGCCGCATAACGTTGACCATCGCGGAAGCGCGTCTGCAGGCCGAGTCCTTCTGTAAAGAACTTCAGCTCGGTGTCTAGCGACTGCACTGGGTAAAACAAGGAATGAAGGGCCATGACGCAGCTCCACGGATGATTACGCCGTGAATGCTGAGCGTTTGCGCGGCAAATTTCCTCATCGGTTTACACATCTCAATTCGGACGAGGTTTGTTGCAGTGCGCGACTCCTACCATCGGTCCGCACTGTTCAGAGGAGGAGACCTCATGCACTACCTACAACATACCAATCCCGCTACGCGACGTGTCGCTGTAGCACTGCTTTGCGCTAGTGCCGGATTTAGCGGCGCAGCTTCGGCAGGTTCTTTTGATTTTGGCACTAGCGGCATTAACGCTCAGTACACGATGACGCTGGGCTATGCCTTGGCGATGCGTACAGAGAGTCCGTCTGACAGCCTTGCCAATGGACCGATAGATCCAGCGACAGGTTTGCCGACAACGGTGAATGGCGATGATGGCGACCGCAATTTCAAATCCGGCAGCTTAGTCAACAACCGCATCAGCGCTCTCGGAGAATTTTCACTGAGCGCTAAAAACTACGGCGCGGTTCTGCGTGGCGATGCGTTCTATGACAACGTCTACCGCAGTCGTAACGACAATGATTCAGCGGCAACGGTGAACAAGAGTGGTGACAACGACGAGTTCACCAGCCTGACGCGTAAGTACAACGGTCAGCGCATGCGTTTGCTAGATGCCTATGCCTATACGGATTTTAATCTTGGCAAGGCTGCACATCTGAATGTGCGTGTTGGACGCCAGGTTGTTGCGTGGGGCGAGAGTCTGTTCTTCTCTGGAATTGCCAGTGCCCAAGGACCTGCGGATGCCACCAAAGCCAATGTGCCCGGTGCAGAACTCAAAACCATTCTGCTGCCTGTTGAGCAAGTTGCGTTGCAACTTGGATTCAATAATGGCCTGAGCCTGATGGCGCATTACAAGCTGCGCTACGAAGCAACAGAACTGCAACCTGTTGGCAGCTTTCTGTCGACGAGCGATGTTGTAGGTCCCGGTGCAGAAATGATTCATGCTGCGGTCGGTTTTGATATTCCGCGCGGCGCAGACAATCAACCGAGTGATCACGGCCAGTATGGCGTTGGTTTGAAGTATCAAGCGACGGACGCAACGAGCGTTGGTCTCTACTGGTTGCGTTATCACAACACCAATCCTGCAGGCGTCAGCTTTGATATCGCAGAAGTTGCGCCAGGCGTGTTTGTGCCAACGGCTTATCACGTTGATTACTTCGATGGCATTCACATGGCTGGTGCGAGTTTCTCGACCGGTTTCGGCGGCGCCAATGTCGCAGGTGAAGTCAGCTATCGTAGTGGCGTTGATATGTTGATTGGTGGTGCGGGTGGTCCTGTGGCAACACGCGGTCGCATGACGCAGGCTTTGTTGTCGGCGATCTACACCGTAAGTCCGAATGCGCTGTCGCAAGAAATTAATCTTGTTGGCGAAGCAGGCTATGTACATGTCAACGGCGTTGATGGTGGCAAAGCGGCATTGGTGAATGACGTTAATTCATGGGCCGTGTCGACCAGCGCAACGTTGAACTATCGCAACGTATTTCCACGTTGGGATTTGGCAGTGCCGGTGACCTATGCCGTGATTGCTAAAGGCACGCCAGCGATGTCGGGTTCCTTCGGCAGTCTTTATGGCGAGCACGATCAGCGCGCAAGTCTGTTTGCCAATTTCACCTATCTGCAAAATTTCCAGTTGGGTGTTGGTTACAGCGCATTCCTCGGATCTGGCGATCTCGCCAAGCGTCCTTACGCGGATCGTGACTATGCCGCGATCAATCTCAAATACAGCTTCTAACGTCAGGAGAACACCATGACGATGAAATACATCCTTTTGTCTTGTGCAGTGATGAGCAGCAGCTTGCTAGCTCCATCTGCTTTTGCAAAAACAACCGCTGAAGAAGCCGCGCAACTCGGCGGCGACAAACTTACGTGCATCGGCGCTGAGCGCGCGGGTAACGCAGATGGATCTATCCCTGCGTTCTCTGGAAAATGGCAGGGCGCTTGGTCTGATGCATCCAAGGGTGGCGGCTATGATCCTGGCCCTTACGCTGCGGAGAAGCCACTGTTCACGATCACGGAACAGAATGTTGAGCAGTACGCAGCGCGATTAACGGAAGGGCAGAAAGCGTTGCTGAAGCGCTACCCAAAAACTTTCCGCATTCCGGTTTATCAGAGCCACCGCGATTTTCGTTATCCAGATTGGGTCTGTGATGCGGCGAAGAAAAACGCCACCACCGCTGAAGTGGTGAGCAATGGTCTTGGGATTACGGGCACGACGGGCGCTACGCCGTTCCCATTTCCGAAAGCAGGCATCGAAGCGCAGTGGAATATGCAGTATCCGCATCGCGCATGGACTGAAGAAGCAACGCAGGATCAGGCCGTGATTTATGCCAATGGCAGCAAAACATTCGGTCGCGTGTATTACCGAATTCTATCGCCGTGGAATGATCCTAATCGTCGTGGCAGCAATCAGGACAAGATCAACAGCTACTTCAATGTGCTGACGCTGTTGCCTGAGCGCGACAAGGGTTCTATCTACACCGGCTGGACGCCAAATGATAATTCATTGGATCGTCAGACTTGGTTCTACAGTCCAGGCACGCGTCGTGTGCGTCAGGCGCCGGAATTTGGTTTTGATACGCCACAAGGCGCTGGTGGCTTCCGCACGGTGGACGATGATCGTTTGTTCAATGGATCGCCTGAGCGTTATGACTGGAAGCTGGTTGGTAAGCAGGAAGTTTATATTCCGTACAACACATTCAAGATGAATGATCCTGCGATCAAGTACAACGATCTGCTGACGGTCAATTCACTCAATCCAGAATTCATGCGGTATGAACTGCATCGCGTGTGGGTTTTGGAAGCAACGGTGAAAAAAGGTTTCCGTCATGCGTATGCCAAGCGTCGCTTCTATCTTGATGAAGATAGTTGGCACGCGATCTGGGTCGATAACTACGACGCACGCGGACAGCTATGGCGCGCCAGCATGGTGAATCATTTCTGGTCGCCTGCGATTCAGGGATACCAAGCCGGCATCGCGCTGTATCACGACCTCAACGCTGACGTTTATTTGGCAGACCGTATGGTCAATCAATCCAAAGCAGGTTGGCGTTTGAATGCCGGAGACCTCACAGCGGATATGTTTGCACCGGATGCAGCACAACGCAGTGGACACTAAATAAATTGAACTTTTTTGAAAATATAATTCTGACTTTTGTTCAGTTAACAGTCAGCTTGAAAGAGTAGATTGGGTTTCAAGAGATTCTCTCCCCCTGATCTCTAGGAGGTTCCCCTGCCTCCGCTCCCTTTGA
>JAZKEM010000076.1:51052-60547 GCA_040387055.1 Pseudomonadota bacterium
ATAAGTAACAATCGTGAACGTCATAATCACAAGCAGTGACCACGAGCTCCACTTGCCGACGTGAACCGCAGACCACGCGCCAATTTGGTTGGGATAACTCCAGATGCCAAAGAAGGTGCTGATGTTTTCGGCAAGCCAGATAAAAAATCCAATCAGCACGAATGCCAGTAGTAGCGGCATTCTGCGATCACGATCGAGCGGCCTGAAATAAACGGTCGAGCGGGCATAAAGCCCTAGCGTGAATGCGGCGATATACCAGCGGTAGTCGCCAATAAAATGATGAGTGAAGAAATTTGCGTAGATGGCGATAGCCGTCAATGCGGCCATCCAATAGGGCGGGTGATGGCGTACGCGCACATCCAGCAGGCGCCAAGCTTGGCAGATATAACTGCCAACAGCGGCGTACATAAAGCCGGAAAACAGCGGCACGCCTAAAACTTTGCTGTAAGCAAAATCTGGATATGACCAAGAACCGATATGTCCGGATGTTTTAAAAACTTCTAATGCAAAACCGACGACGTGAAACAGGCAGATGGCTTTGAGCTCATCGTAGGTTTCCAATTTGGCCCAAACCATGAAGGCTTGAATGGCGATGGCGATAACAAGCAGAGCGTCGTAGCGCGGTAGCCCAAAGAGGCCAGTGCGCGGCATCAAAAAAATTGAGACGAAGAACAGACTGGCAAACAGACAAGCGCGCGCTTCTTTAATGCCGAAGTAGCCAAACTCAAAAATAAGCCGCTGAATGCCAGAAAGCTCTGGTCGTGGCGTGTGCGCCAGTAAATGTTGGTCGATTCTTTGTAGCTGCTGTAGCACGAGTTCAGATCAAATCCGGCGTCTCATGCCCCACATACGCAAAGCGCGCCATCAGCACGCCATCCGGCTCAACACGCACCGTTTCATTCCACACACTCAGTTTGCGCGTACTCATCGGCAAACCTTCGCGTGGATACAGGCGTGTATAGACGACAACGGTTTCGTTGGTTTCGTCTTCACGCGCTAAACCTAGCGCAAGGTAGTAGTTGCCTTTGTAGTGACGATAAACGCCGGGTTTGAAATCGGCGATGTTCATCTGACTCGGCCGTCAACACCGCCCTTGGGATCGGCAACGACGAGAATTTCGATGTCGCCGCAAGTGACTTTCTGTCCCGCGCGAATTTTTGCGGTCTTGCGAGTTTCAGCAACGCCATCAACAGAAACTTCGCCATTAGCGACCAGCATCTTGCCCGCGCCGCCGCTATCGCAGACGCCGACGAGCTTGAGCAAGAGATTGACTTCGATGTATTCGCCGTCGAGTGTGAATTTTTCGGTGGACATATTTAGGACGCAGGTAAGTGGCGGATGCGCGCAGTCTACTCCAGCGGCTTTAGCTCAGGATGTAGTTCTTCGCTGTGGCTGCTTCTGGCAGATCGCTTTCACCCAGCATTTCGCGCACGGTGCTTTCGATCATGATGGACATCGCATCGAGTGCAAGATCATTGGGCTCGGTGCCGAACGGCTCCTGTATTTCCTCTGCCAGCGCTTCCAGCGCAAAGAAAGTGTAAGAGACGAAAGCGACGATCAGTGGTGTCAGCAGGCCTATGGAATGAACCAGCCCGAACGGCAGCAGGAAGCTGTAGAGATAGGCCGTGCGATGCAGGATGACTGAGTAGGCGAAAGGAATGGGTGTGCTTGCAATGCGCTCGCAGCCGCCCAGTGCTTCATTGAGCTGGCTGAGGTGACGATCAATGGCTGGCGCGAGCATCGGCGACAGTTGCCCGTTCTGACGCAGTTCACGCACAACATCCGCCAGCAGCACCAAGATCACTGCAGGTTTGAATTGAGCGGATTGGACTCTTGCTTGCCATTCCGGTGGCAGGCAACGCGCGAGATCGGCATCCGCTCTTGTGCCGCGCAACTGGTGTTTCAAGGCGTGAACGAAAGCGATGCCGCCGTAGGCAAAGCGACGCTGCACACTGCTGTCCGCATCGGACAGACTCATGATCTGCCGCGTCAGCGAGCGCGCGTCATTGAGCAGTGCGCCCCAAAGTTTGCGGGCTTCCCAGTAGCGGTCATAGCTGACGCTGTTGCGAAAGCCGAGGAAGATCGCCAGTGCAATGCCGAGCAACGTGAAGGGTGCAATCGTCAGATCGATCTTGAAGCCGTGCAGCGTGCCTTCTATCAAGGCAACGCCCAGCGACCACAGGATCACCACTGCGAGTTGCGGCAGGATGCGTCCCAGTACCGAGCCGCGCCACACAAACAGCATGCGTATCCAATGCTGACGTGGACGAACAATCATCGGGAGCCTCCTCAAGATCAGCGTGAAGTTCGCGAAGGGCTTTCCTGCGCGCGATGCTGCATCTTAAAGAAAGCTCAGTCTGACCAGTAGCTGTTTTATTCCGAGAAGCCGCTTAGGAAGCGGATGCGACTCGCAGCCCCAGCTGTCGACCAAAGAACGTTGCATCCGCCAGCGACATGCCAGAGCTATAGCCTTCGCCCCAGCGTGGCAGGCCGCAGGCCGTGCGGCCCGCAGCGTAGAGGCCAGCGATGGGTTTGCGGTCGGCATTGAGCACTTCGCCGGTCGGCAAAGTGTCGAGGCCGCCGAGCGTGAACGTCGGATAGAAGCAAACATCAATGCGGCAATCCAGTGCAACGAACGGTGGTTTGTTCAAAGGCTTGAGCCATTTCTTGGCTTTGTGGAAGAGCGGGTCTGTGCCTTCTGCGGCAAAGCGGTTGTAGAGCTCGACAGTTGTCGTGAGACTGCCTGCTGGCAGTTCCAGTTCTTTCTCGACTTCTTCCCAAGTATCGCCAGTGCCGGCAATGCCGATTTTTGCGAACTGGCCGAACGCGGGCTCGCCATAGGTCTCGCTGTCCTGCAGTGAGAACAAGCGCGTGCTGCGTTGTTGCATGCCGTGATGGGCTGTACGGCCGTGATAGCAGTCTTCGTTGATGTAACGCTGGCCGCGTTCGTTGATGAAGATGCCTTTGATCAGTGACTCGGGTGGATACCAGGGCAGTGTCACAAAGCCTTCACTCATATTGATAGCGGCGCCGCCAACGCTCTGGCCCATGGTGATGCCGGAGCCATCATCAACGGTGCCGATGGGATGATTCGATTGCAGCATCCATGGTGCGTTCTTTTTCACCATTTCGCGATTCATCACGAAGCCGCCGGCGCAGAGTGCAACGCCTTTGCGTGCGCGGACGAAACTATCTTTGCCTGCGTTGCGAATCACGATGCCAATGACGCGACTGCTTTCGTCCGTGATGAGCGCAACGGCGCGCGAGTCATAGCGCACATCAACGCCGAGTGCTTCGACGCGTGCGGCGAGTTTGTCCATCAGGTAGCGACCTGCACCCATGCCCATGAACTTCGGTGTATGGCCACGCGGGCAGGGCTTGGCCTTTTCAGAGAACGGCCAAGCTTCTTCGCTGCCGCTCCAGATCAGGCAGTCATCGGTATCCGGTTCAACGATGCGTTGTGGGATGAAAGAGTTTTTGTATTCGACGCCTTGTGCGAGCAGCCATTCGTAGTGCTTGAGGCTGTTGTCTGCGTATAGACGTACTTTTTCTGCGTCGGCGTTGGGGCCGCCAGCCATCAACAGATATTGATAGAGCGCTTCGGTGTCGTCGCTGAAGCCCGCGGCATTTTGAATGGGCGTGCCGCCATTGCCGCCGAGATAAATTTCGCCGCCGGAAAGTGCGGACGTTCCGCCATTGCCGGAGGTTGCTTCAAACAAAGTCACCTTCGCACCAGCGCTCGCTGCTTCAATCGCCGCCGATGCGCCGGAGGCGCCGAAGCCGATGATGGCGATATCGGTTTCGATATCCCAGCGTGGAGCTTTGCGGCAGGGGCGTGAGAGGGAATATTCCCCAGCGTCGTTTGTCGGCTTGCTCATTAAATATCTTCTCCGTGTATTGTTTTAATTAAATGACTAATACTTTTTAATTAATCAATTAATAACGTTCTTATAAGTCCAGAGTGAGCTAGCTACGAAAGCCTAACCACCGCCATACGGAGTAGTCGCACTGCAACGTGAGCGTTGCACTGTCGTCTCATTGGATGAGGCCATAAAAGCGCCAGCTACAAATAATCGCCGCTCACAATAAATAGATGGTGGAGCAAGCATGGAGCTGAACAAATTTCCGAAAGGCGCGGTGCTGGTGTTTGGCGGCAGCGGCGGTATCGGGCAAGGCGTGGCGAAGTTCTTTGGTCAGTCCGGCACGGATGTCGCCATCGTTTATCGCAAGAAAAAAGATGTGGCGGATCGCGTTGCTGGTGAGATCACCGCACTCGGTCGCAAGGCAACGGTGCACGCTGCAGACGTGACCGATCCTGCGCAGCTCAAGGCCGCAGTGGCAGAAGCCGTTGCTGCACACGGCCGTATTCACACCGTGGTGTGGGCTGCTGGTCCTGTTGTTGAGCAGGTGCTGCTCGGCGATGCAACGCCTGCGCTGTGGAAACAATCTATCGATATCGAAGTGCATGGCTTCTTCAATGCCGTGCAATCCACTCTGCAGCATTTCCGTGATAACGGCGGCGGCTCCTACGTACACCTCGGTTCCGCAGGCCACGCGTGGTTCCCACCGAAAGATGGTTTGTCAGTAGTGCCGAAGGCGGCCAACGAAGCGCTGTGCAAAGGCATCGCCAAGGAAGAAGGCCGCAACAACATCCGCGCCAACAGCATTCTGGTTGGTGTGATTGAAGCTGGCATGTTCCTCGAACTCTTGCAGCGCGGTGTGTTCGACGCCAAGTGGATTGAAGAAACGCAGAAGCTGTTGCCGCTCAAGCGTTGGGGCAAGCCAGAGGAAATCGGCAGCGCAGCGGTGTTCCTCGCGACCAATGGCTATGTCACCGGCCAGCAGATCAATGTTTCCGGCGGTTTCGGCATTTAAGCCGTCCGCATAAAAATACTTAAGGAGAGAGTTATGTCGTTGTCATTGCAGCAACTGGAAGATCTCGAACAAATCCGCCGTCTCAAGTACGCCTATTGCCGTTGCATCGACACGGCCAACATCGATGAACTGAAAAATCTGTTCACCGAAGACGCCAGCGTTTGCTACGTCGGCGGCAGCTACCGTTTTGAAACCGAAGGCCGCGACAAGATTCTGGAAGCGCTGCGTTATGCCTTCCACGCTGAAGCCATCGCGATGCATCACGTTAATCATCCAGAAATCGATTTGCTGTCGGCCACTGAAGCTACCGGCGTTTGGTATCTGAAAGACTGGTTCCTCGATCTCAAACACAAGATCATCACCGACGGCACCGCGCTGTACCGCGACACCTACGTGAAGCAGAACGGCAAGTGGTTGATCAAACGTGCGACCTATGAGCGCATCTTTGAGATCGTGACGCCAGTAACCGAAACACCGAACATCACGGCACACATGTTGGCTCGCGTCGGTACGAAGCAGCCCGGCTAATTTTTCTGTCGCAATAAAAAAGCCCGCAATGCGGGCTTTTTTTATGTGCAGGATGCACGGTACGTGGGTGATGGCACGGATGCCAAGGAACCTACGTATTCATTGAAGCTTAAGCGGCTTGTGCAGGCTTGCCTTCGAAGCCGCGGGCAAGGTGAATGCCATCAACGGTCTTGAGGATTTCTTCGCGCTGCGAGCGTGGGTTGTAGAACTGGCGATACCAGGCGCGCTGCTTAATGAACGGGCCATCGCCCTGCACGAACAGACCCTTGAAGCAGGGCTTCTTGTGCTTCCACACTTCGAAGTCCTGCGCGAATGCTGCGAGTGCCATCGTCTGGTACTGGCGCGCAATCTCGACGTCCTGCGCATTGGCGACGGCTTGGCCGGTTGGCGACTTCACCATCAGGCCGTGCCAGACATACGCGCTGCCATCTTCAACCGGCGTGTGCGCGATGAAGATGTAGGAATCGTGCGTGCCGGTCATCTTGGTGATGAGGATGCTCGGGCCGGTGTAGACCGCTTCGGTTTCCAACATCGGACCGTCAGCAGTCGTCAGCGTGCGATGTCCGCCGCCCATGCGCTGCGTTGCAACGTGGCCTTTGAACTCGTTCTCGAAGTATTTGGTGATCGAACCATGCACCGGGCCAAAGTGAGCGACGTCGGTAATGTTGTCGACGATTTCTTGCGTGTGGCAGTTGACGATGCCGAGGTCATCGAAGGCGATCGGAACCCATGATGCATCTTTCAGTTCTGGAATCACCGGCACTTCGTAATCCGGTTCGCCGCCTTCTGGGTCGTGCCAAACAAACACGGCACCCATGTGTTCTTCTACTTTCCAAGCGCGCACTTTGGCAGCTGGCGGAATTGGACCGGTGGAATAAGGAATGTGATTGCACTTGCCATCCGGGCCAAAGCGCCAAGCGTGGTAAGGGCAGCGAATCGAATCGCCTTCAACCGAGCCGTCCTGCGCGACGTAAGAGGTGCTGTTGCGAGCGAGGTGCGTGCCCATGTGTGGGCAGTAAGCGTCGAGCAGAATAACTTTGCCGCTCTGCTTGCCGCGATAGAGCGCCAACTCTTGGCCGAAGAACTTCACGCCCTGCGGTTTGTCCGAGATCTTGGCGGATTCGCCGATCATGAACCAGCCGCGCGGAAAGGTGAATTCACCCAGTCCGTATTCCTTCGATGTTGCCATTGTCCTGCTCCAGATGTGCCAGCACTTCGGCTGACTTACGCATTGGGTGGGCGCGCTAAGCGCTTACGTCCCACGATGGCGTCAGTTTGAGAATTCGCCAGAAGCCTTACATCACCCGTTTGAATGAACTGCAGCTATCCCCCGCCATTAGGAGGGGGTGCGGCAAAACGTGTTTTTCCTGCGGCAAGGTGCGCATGGCGCACCCTAGGTGGGGTTTACGACAACACCACCATGTCTTCTTTGCCCCAATAAGCGCGCATGGAGGTGAACTTGCCGGCGTCGTTGAAGGTCATCACGTCGATCACGCGAATCACTGCACGGCCTTCGGGCATGTTCAACTCCACTTCAAACGCCATCGCAGCAGAATTGCCGTGCGAAGCGCGGATGGGTGCGGCCAGTTTCAGCTTGGCGCCGGTGGCAACGGCCATTTTGTAGAAGGCAGCAATCGCGGCTTTGCCCACTTTCAGCTCGGTGCCAACCGGGTCTTCAACGGTCGCGTCTTCGGCATACAGATCTGCGATGCCATCAGGATTGCTGACGTTAAAGAGGTCGATATAGGCCTGCATGGCCTGACGCATGGTTTGTTCGGTAGGCACGGTTTGGGTCCAGTTCGGGATAGAAAAGGGCAAATTTGCCCTGAAATGAGGGGCTTTCAGCCCATTGGGCTCGAATGATGGCGAGCCGGCCTCATTGAATGATCATCCGTTTGGATGAGACGCCGCAGGCTGGAGTCGATTTTACTGTCGCCCCGATCGTGGCTGCATAAGCTTATTCGACTATGATCGGCGAAGTGAGTCGGATTCATTAGCTGCAAGGACTGCAGTAAATAAGCCGCTTGTAATGTGCGCGAGGACATAGCGAATGTTGACATTAGCGAAATCTGAAAAGGGTCGTACCGCGGTAGCTAAGGACGAAGTTGTCGACGATATTCTGTCGATGCAGGATGCCGGCAAGCACGTTGGGTACGAAAAGCTCGACCGATTGCTTGGCGCGATTTACGAAGGCCCGATGGAATCGCCACCGTGGTCCACCGCGCTTCAGCAGATGCGCGATGTGCTCGAAGCGTCGCATGTCACTCTGATGCTGCGTCCACCTTCTTCCGAATCACAAGGCGTGATGATTAACACCGGCAAGGTGAATCAGCAGGCCACAGAATCTTACGAAACGCATTTCTTCGCGCTCGATCCTTTCGTGCGCTTGCCAGAAGGCGAAGTCATCACCGCTGAAGAACTGATTGGCAAACAACAGTGGTTGAAGAGTCCGATGTATCAGGACTATCTGCGTCCGCTGAACATCCGCCATCTGATGGGTGCGGATATTTACACCAAGGAAGGTATCGAGTGCCGCCTGCGTTTGACGCGTCCTAACGACGCGGAGACGTTTTCGCCAGAAGACAAGGCGCTATGCCGCTTCCTGCTGCCACACCTCAAGCGCTCGCTACGTCTTCATGCGCGACTCGATTATCTGGAATGTGATCGTCAGTTGTTTGCCGGTGCGGTCAATCGCATGTTGCTCGGCATGATCAGCTTTGGTCAGGACGGTTCGATTCTCGAACTCAACCAGGAAGCACAGCGCATCCTCGGTGAGAAAGACGGCATTAGCCGCAGCGGCAGCGGCATTGCGCTGTCGAGCAATCAAGAAAATCGCGAACTGCAACGCATGTTGCGTCAGGCGCTGACCGGCGGCGCGACGGGCACCGGCCCTGCAGTGGTTGAAGCGATGTCAGTGACGCGTCCTTCCGGCCGCGCCAAGATCGGCATCGTGGTTCGTGCAGTTCCAATCGGTAAATGGTCAGAGAGCAAGCAGCGTCCTGCTGCAGCAATCTTCCTGCGTGACGCAGAGTCCAGTGGCGCGCAACCTTCGCAAGAAGTCGTACGTCGCCTGTTCGGCCTCACGCGTATGGAAGCTGCACTCGCATTGTTGCTGGCTGATGGCCTCACGCTCGACGAAGCTGCAGAACAGCTCAACGTGATGCGCAACACCGCGCGCACGCATCTGCGCTCGATCTTCTGCAAAACCGGCGTCACGCGTCAAACGATGCTTGTTCGCATGCTGCTGAATAGCGTGGTCTCGCTCGGTTAACCCCGCGCAGCGCAGTAAAACATCAACCCCCGGATGGTGACATCCGGGGGTTCTGTTTTGTGGTGGAAGAATAAAGCGACCAGCAAACGTACAATCGCAAAATATTTTTGTAGGGTGGGTGAAGCGCAGCGCAACCCACCGCTACACAGTTGGCAAAGAGCTAACAGACGGTGCGTTGCACCCACCCTACGATTTTGAGATGAGCAATGAAACTCAAGAACAAAGTAGTTGTGATCACCGGCGGCTTCGGCAATCTCGGCCTCGCAGTAGCGCAAGCTGCAATCGCACACGGTGCAAAGGTCGCATTGATTGATCGCGCGCCAGCCCCAGCAAGTGGAACGCCTGAAGGCGCGCTGTTGCTCGGCGGCGTGAATCTTTCATCGTTTGAAGAAGCGCAAGGCGCAGTTGAGAAAATTGTGAGTACGTTTGGTGGACTGAACGCGCTGGTGAATATCGCGGGCACTTTTCGTTGGGAGACACTGGAGGCAGGCAGTCTCGATACCTGGGATTTTCTGCACGCGGTGAATCTCAAAACTGCGGCCGCTGCATCAAAGGCGGCATTGCCGCAGTTGCTTAGCGCAGTCGGCGGCGGACGCATCGTCAACATTGGCGCTGCAGCGGCGGCTAAAGCGGGTGCAGGCATGGGCCCGTATGCGGCGTCTAAGGCGGGCGTTGCGCGCTTGACCGAAGCGTTGTCAGAAGAAGTGAAAGATCGCGGCATCACCGTGAATGCAGTATTGCCGAGCATCATCGACACGCCGCAGAACCGCACGGATATGCCTGAGGCAGATTTCAGTCGCTGGGTCGCGCCAGAAGCACTC
>JAZKEM010000077.1:0-43625 GCA_040387055.1 Pseudomonadota bacterium
TGTTTTTGATGGCCCCTGCTTTGTATTTTCCCGGATGGGATGAAGAGCCCCAAGGCGTGCCCGCGCTGTGCAGCGTTGTGCATGGCTGGCATGACGATATCGTGCCGATGGAGCGTGGTTTACGTTTCGCAAAGTCAAACCATGCGACTCTGCATGTCTTAAATTCGGATCATGGCCTTAACGACCAACTTCCAGCACTCGCGCTTTTATTTGGCGCGTTTCTTGATCAAGTTAAAACAGAAATTTTGTGAATATAAAAACAGATCGGCAAAAACTTGAAGAGGCTTACAACAACACGGACTATCGCGTCCTGTTGCCGCGCAATGCGCTGACTTTGCGCATTGGCGAATACGACGCCGCAGCCGAAAGCAGCTTGTTCAAACACTGCGAGATTCAGGAAAGCTGGGTCATCATCACGCCCTGCAATCCCAATTCAGAAAAAACCGACGATGACGCCAACCTTGCAGCGCTGACACGTCTGCGTCAGGAACTGGAAGTGGTTGGCCTGCGTTATTTCACCGCCATCAATCAAAGCCCGGATGGCGAATGGCCAGAGCATGGCTATCTGGTTCCCGACCCTGAACCTGCCAAGGCCAAGGCGCTCGGTCGACGCTATCGCCAGAACGCGTTTGTCAGCGGCACTAAAGGCGAAGCGCCGAAGCTGATCTGGCTGCTTTAATTAAGCAGTCGTTATCGGCTTGTAAGCCTCGACAAACTCTGGGGGCATGCGCTTCGGCCTGCCACTCTTGAGATCGATGCACACCCACTGCGTGCGACCGCGCAGCACAGTTTTGCCATCGCTGACACGAATGATTTGATAGGCACGCCACATAGTCAGCTTGGCGTCGCATTCAGCGATCCAGGTTCCCAGCAGCAGCTCATCGCCGTTAAAGGTCGCGGCGAGATAATCCGGCTCATGGCGGCGGGCCACGCAACCGGCGTTAAGCCGCTCATAGTCGGCAAAACCCAGCTTCAAACTGACCGAATGGCCCCAGGCCACCTGCTCCGCCCAACGCAGATATTGGACATTATTGGTGTGGCCGAACTGGTCCAGATGCTCTGGACCTACGGTGACGCGCTCGGTAAAAGGCGTGGGTACGTCCCACTGAATAGTCGTTGTCATACTCAAATTCTGCCGGAAAATCATTGAGATTGTCGCGTTGCAGCATTACAATTCCAATCAGGACCTCTTTAGTCTTGATTGACCATGCTCAAGCTCGGAAAACTGGCGGATTACGCAACGGCACTGATGACCGCGATGGCATCGGCTCCGTCGCAGGTGCACACGGCCCAAGGTTTGGCCGATCGCACCCATGTGTCCGCACCTACCGCGGCTAAGCTGCTGAAATTGCTGACTAAGGGCGGCTTGGTTGAATCCCTGCGCGGTGCCCATGGCGGTTATCGGCTGAGCCGTAGTCCGGAGCGCATTACCGTCGCCGAGATCATCGGCGCGGTGGAAGGCCCGATTGCGGTCACCGAATGTTCCGAAGATCACAGCGGCTGCAGCATGGAATCCAGCTGCGCCACCAAAACCAACTGGCGCCTGATCAATCGCGCGATTTTTGAAGCGCTGCAAGCCGTGACGCTGGCCCAAATGGCAGCACCGGCACCGGTACGCCGTCAGGAATCCCCCATCCATTTTCATCCAGCGGCATCGCTGGCGGGTCGCTGATATGTCAGTCACATCCACAGAAATCCAGGACATCGTTCGCAAAAGCGAATACAGCGCCGGTTTCATCACCGACGTTCAATCCGACACCGTGCCGCCAGGCCTGTCGGAAGACACCATCCGTTTCATCTCTGCGAAAAAAGGCGAGCCGCAATGGCTGCTCGACTGGCGCCTGAAAGCCTATGCACGCTTCCTGAAAATGACCGAACCGAAGTGGGCGCATGTGCACTACGCGCCGACCGATTTGCAAAGTATCTCGTATTACTCGCAGCCTAAGTCGATGAAAGACGGCCCGAAGTCGCTGGATGAAGTCGATCCGAAATTGCTGGAGACGTACAAGAAACTCGGCATTCCGCTGCGTGAGCAGGAAATGCTGGCCGGCGTTGCCGTTGATGTCGTCTTCGACTCCGTCTCCGTCGCCACCACCTTCCGCGAAAAGCTGAAGGAATCTGGCGTGATCTTCTGCCCGATCTCGGAAGCGGTGCGCGAGCATCCCGAACTGATCCAGAAATATCTCGGCAGTGTTGTGCCTCAAGGCGACAACTATTACGCCGCGCTGAACTCTGCTGTGTTCACCGATGGCAGCTTCGTGTACATCCCGAAGGGCGTTCGCTGCCCGATGGAACTGAGCACCTACTTCCGCATCAACGAACGCAATACCGGCCAGTTCGAACGCACGCTGATCATTGCTGAAGAAGGCTCACACGTCAGCTATCTCGAAGGTTGCACTGCGCCACAGCGCGACGAAAACCAGTTGCACGCGGCCGTTGTTGAACTGGTTGCGATGGATGACGCACAGATCAAATACAGCACGGTGCAGAACTGGTATCCGGGCGACGAAAACGGCAAAGGCGGCATCTACAACTTCGTCACCAAGCGTGGCGACTGCCGCGGCAAGCGCAGCAAGATTTCGTGGACGCAGGTTGAGACCGGCTCGGCAATCACCTGGAAATATCCAAGCTGCATCCTGCGCGGTGACGATTCCGTCGGTGAGTTCTACTCGGTTGCAGTGACGCATCATCGTCAGCAGGCCGATACCGGCACCAAGATGATTCACATCGGCAAGAACACCAAGTCGACCATCGTGTCGAAAGGTATTGCTGCCGGTCACGGTCAGCAAAGCTATCGTGGTCTCGTGCGTATCCAGCAGTCGGCTGAAGGCGCGCGTAACTACACGCAGTGCGATTCGCTGCTGATCGGCGATACCTGCGGTGCACACACCTTCCCTTACACCGAAGTGCGCAATCCCACTGCGCATCTCGAACACGAAGCGACGACGTCGAAGATTGGTGAAGACCAGTTGTTCTACTGTCTGTCACGCGGCATCAATGCCGAAGACGCGGTATCGATGATCGTCAACGGTTTCTGCAAGCAGGTCTTTAAAGAACTGCCGATGGAATTTGCCGTTGAAGCACAGAAACTCCTTTCCGTAACGTTAGAGGGCGCAGTCGGCTAAGCCGACTCCCCTTCAGCCAGAACCTATAAGTTCAAGCCATGCTCGAAATCAAAAATCTCCACGCCCGTGTCGAAGGTAAAGACATCCTCAAGGGCATCAACCTCACCATCAAAGCCGGTGAAGTTCACGCCATCATGGGCCCGAATGGCTCAGGCAAATCGACGTTGTCGAATGTGCTCGCAGGCCGCGAGGACTACACCATCACTGAAGGCAGCGTGACCTTTGGCGGCAAGGATCTTCTCGAACTGCCCGCTGAAATTCGCGCTTGCGAAGGCATCTTCTTGAGCTTTCAATATCCGGTCGAAATTCCCGGCGTCAGCAATATGGTGTTCTTGAAAGCGGCGATTAACGCCAAGCGCAAGCATCTCGGCCAGCCGGAAATCGAAGCGGTGGATTTCCTCGCTTGGGTAAAAGATCGCGTCAAGAAGATGAGCATGGACATCAAGATGCTCCAGCGCGGCGTCAACGAAGGTTTCTCCGGCGGCGAAAAGAAGCGCAACGAAATCTTGCAGATGTTATTGCTTGAACCAAAGCTGATGATCCTCGATGAAACCGACTCCGGCCTCGACATCGACGCCCTCAAGATCGTCGCCGAAGGCATCAACACCATGCGCTCGCCTGAGCGTGCGACGCTGTTGGTCACGCACTACCAGCGTCTACTCGATTACGTAAAACCAGATTTCGTTCACGTGCTCGCTGGCGGCCGCATCATCAAGAGCGGCGGTCCTGAACTGGCACTGGAACTCGAAGCCAAGGGCTACAACTGGCTGGACGCTGCTTAAGATGTTGAGCAACGTTACTGCCGCTCTCGAAGCCCTGCCCTCGCTGTCGACGCAGCGCCGCATCGCGCTGGACGCGCTTCTGCAGTTCGGGCTCCCAGGCAAGAAAGAAGAAGATTGGCGTTACAGCAACCTCTCGATTCTTGATGAGCTGACCGCAAGTGAAATTGCGCCAAGCCTGCAAAACTATGAATTTCCTTCCGCTTACGACAGCGGGCTGGATGCGCTCAACACCGCGCTCGCCGGCGGCACACAGACCAAAATTCTCGACGGCGGTTCTACCGAACTAGATACCGGCCTGCACCAACGCCTGCATATCAAGGTAAGCGGCGAAGTTGAACTGAGCCTGATCGACAAGACGCCTTCGCGCTTCTCGACCTTTTTTGCTGTGATTGAACTTGCACCGAATGCCCGCCTGCGCCTGTCGCGCACGCAACACGCAGACTCACAAGCGCAGCGCATTACCCATCTAACGATCAACGCCGCGCGCGATGCGCGTGTCGAAGCGGTCACCGCCGATCTCGGCGGGCGCTTCGTGCGCAACGATGTGTTCGTTAACCTCAACGAAGCTGGCGCCAGCGTTCAACTGTGCGGCCTCTATGCACCGACAGGTTCCGAGCACGTCGACAACCACACCTGGATTCATCATCGCGCACCGCACTGCCAGAGTTACGAGTCCTACCGTGGCGTGGTGTCCGGTTCTGCACGTGCCGTTTTCAACGGCAAGGTTTTCGTCCACGAGAAAGCAATCAAGACCGACTCGGAAACCCGCGTTGCCAATCTGTTGCTCTCGAAAACCGCCGAGGTCTACGCCAAGCCGGAATTGGAGATCTACAACGACGACGTCAAATGCGCGCACGGCGCGACCTTTGGCCAGCTCGATGAAGACGCCGTTTATTACCTGCGCGCTCGCGGCCTCAGCGCTGACATGGCACGCGCACTGCTGACTCAAGCTTTCGCACAAGAAATCATTGATCGCATCAGCAACGATGATTTGCGCGAGCAGGTCACTGCACGGTTCCTGGAGCGGCTGCCACGATGAGTGCGCTGCTCAACCCAGTTGCGACGTTTGATCTTGCGCGCATCCGCGCCGATTTTCCGATTCTCTCGGAAAAAGTTCGCGGCAAGCGTCTCGCCTATCTCGACAACGCAGCGACGACGCAGAAGCCGGAAGTCGTACTGGCTGCGCTGGATCGTTACTACCGCCATCAGAATTCCAACGTCCACCGCGCCGTTCACGAATTGGCCGAGCGCGCGACCAATGCCTATGAAGGCGCCCGCGATACGATTGCCAAGTTCTTCAATGCGACGCGCGAAGAGATCGTCTTCACACGTGGTACGACCGAGAGCATCAATCTCGTCGCACGTTGCTACCTAGCACCGATTATTCAGCCGGGCGACGAAGTGCTTGTCACGGCCATGGAGCATCACTCCAACATCGTGCCTTGGCAGTTGGTTGGCGCTAAGACCGTCGCTGCGCCGGTCAATGATGCAGGCGAACTGATTTTCGAAGAGTGGCTAAAGCTGCTCTCGCCGCGCACCAAGCTGGTTGCAGTCGGCCATTGCTCCAACTCACTCGGCACCGTCAATCCGATTGAGGACATGATTCGCGAAGCGCACGCTCGCGGCATTCCGGTTTTGGTCGATGGCGCGCAATCAATCGCGCATATCGCTGTCGATGTAAAAGCACTCGATGTCGACTTCTTCGCATGCTCGGCACACAAGGCCTACGGCCCGACCGGCTTCGGCACGCTCTACGCCAAGCGCGAACATCTCGAAGCGATGCAGCCCTGGCATGGCGGCGGCGACATGATCAAGACGGTCGCCTTCAGCGGCAGCACCTGGAATGACGTGCCGTACAAGTTTGAAGCGGGCACGCCGGATATGTCTGGTACGATTGGTTTTGCTGCGGCGCTCAACTACATCAGTAGCATCGGCATTACCGCGATCCACGCACACGAACATGCTGTACTCGAATACGCGACGCCACGTGTTGCTGAGATTCCTGGCCTGCGTTTGATTGGTACGGCACGCAACAAGGGCGGCATCCTGTCCTTCGTCATGGACAACGCGCATCCGCATGACATCGGCTCTATCCTTGATCAGGAAGGCGTCGCCATCCGCACCGGCCATCACTGCACGATGCCGCTGATGGAACGCTTCGGCGTACCTGCAACCGCACGCGCTTCGTTGGCGGTTTACAACGGCACGGACGATATCGATCAACTCGTCGCTGCATTACGCAAAGTTCAACGCCTCTTTGCATGAGCGCGGTCCTCGCCGCGAAGTTGCTTGCCTCTCCAGCATTGATTGGACTGGCCAGCCTCGCAGGCAAACGCTGGGGACCTAATATCGCTGGACTGATGGGTGGCTTGCCTCTCGTAGGCGGCCCCGTAGTCCTTGCAGTGTGGTTGATCCATGGCACCGAGTACGCCACGCAGGTTTCTCTCGCCGCGCCCATCGGCGTCTGGGCCACCATGGTTTACCTGCTGGTGCTCGGCTTCATCAGCGTGCGCTGGCCTTGGTATAGCGCCATTCCATTTTCTTGGCTGTGCTATCTGATCAGCGCTTTGTTGATTGATGCCTCGGGCTTCTCTCAATCGCTCGTCCTAGGCATCGCAATTATTCCTGCGCTCTGGTTCGCAGCGACGCGTGTGCTGCCCAAACCAAAAGCCGCATCGGTCCCTGCTGCACTCCCGCGAATTGAATTGCTCGCACGCATGGCGGCTGCCGCATTGCTGGTGTGGACGCTTACGACTATCTCCGAGCACCTAGGCACTCACCTCACTGGCGTACTTGCTGGTGCGCCTGTTGCCGCCGTCGTTATTCCCGCGTTCACGATGGCCAACAGTGGCCGCGACGCGTTGCTGATCACCCTGCGTGGATTTCTCACCGGCCTGATGGGCTTTGCTGTGTTCTTTTTGATTCTGGGCTACAGCATGAGTAGCTTGGGGGCTTGGGCTGTATTCCCAGCGCTGCTTGGTGGTGTTGGCGTTGGCTTGCTAGCAACGCATCACGCGAAGAAACATTAAGCGGCGCGAAGGTCTTCAATCTGCAGATCGATACTCTCTCGCCCCTGCCAACGATTAATCGTCAGGCGATAGACGAGTTGCACCAGGCCACGACGCTGCATGCGCTCGACGCCACCAAAATCCATCGCAGCCAAGCTCACGCCGTTCACACGCACTTTGTATTTCACATGCGTTTGCGTGGCCCCAACCAAGCGCGCTTCTTCAATTTCAAACACACCCTCAAAACGTGGCTCTGGAAAACCCTGCCCCCATGGGCCAGCGCGCTCCAGAACTTGAGCGGTTTCGATATGCAGTTCTTTCGGCGTGAGCGCGCCATCCGTTTCAATCACTTGCTCCAACTGCGCAGGCTCAAGCCACGCGCTGCAGATCGCATCGAATGCCGCACTGAACGTCTCGTAGTGCTGCTCTGGCAGAGTTAACCCCGCTGCCATGGCGTGACCACCGAAGCGTTCAATCATGCCGGGGAATCGTGCATCAACCGCGGCGATCGCATCACGAATATGCAGGCCCGAAATTGAACGACCTGAGCCTTTCAACAGACCGCCTTCTTTGGCGCGTGCAAAAGCAATCGCAGGACGATGTAGTTTTTCTTTGACACGTGACGCGACGAGACCCACCACACCCTCGTGCCAATCAGGGTCAAACAAACAGACGCCGACATTGCTGCCTTCTTCGGCAACAATCTGCAGCGCTTCATCCTTCATCTGCGTTTCGATTTCTCGACGCGAGCGATTGAGCTTATCGAGAGTGCGTGCTGATTCTTCAGCAGCTACGGCGTCGTCGCACATCAAGCATTCGATACCGATGCGCATGTCTTCGAGGCGGCCTGCTGCGTTGATGCGCGGCCCAATCACAAAGCCTAGATCCGTCGCGGAGATTTGTGCAGGCGCGCGGCCTGCCGCTTCCAGCAACGCCAACATGCCCTGTCGCGCGTGTCCTGCGCGTATGCGTGCGACGCCCTGCTGAACAAGAATGCGATTATTGTGATCAAGACGCACCACGTCCGCCACAGTTCCGAGTGCAACAAGGTCGAGATAGTCCGCGAGATTGGGCACGGCGCGATCAGCGAACCAACCACTCTCACGCAGGCGTGCGCGCAGCGCCATCAGCACGTAGAACATCACGCCAACACCGGCTAGATGTTTACTCGGGAAAGAACAGCCCGGCTGATTCGGATTAACGATGGCATCTGCCGCAGGCAGTTCAGGACCAGGCAAGTGGTGATCGGTGATCAACACATCCATGCCCAATGCTTTGGCGCGTGCAACGCCACTCACGCTGGCGATGCCGTTATCGACGGTCACTAATAATTCTGCGCCCTGCTCCGCTGCGAGTTCGGCTAATGCAGGCGATAAGCCGTAGCCCATCAGGAAACGATCTGGCACCACATAACCAACCGACTTCGCACCCATCGCGCGTAGCGCAAGCATTGCGAGCGCAGTGCTGGTTGCGCCGTCTGCGTCATAGTCGCCAGCAATCACAATCTTGCGCTGTCGACGCAGCGCGTCTTCAAGCAGCACACAAGCGGCATCTATGCCTTTAAGCAGAGATGGCGGTACGAGATTTTTTAATTCGAGCGGCAGATCAGATTCCACCACGCCGCGCGCCGCATAGACGCGACGCAGAACAGGATGCAGTGTCGCAGGCAGCGCATTGATATCGCCCAAGGTGCGTTGGCGAATAAGTGGCTGACTCACTGCCAAGTCTCCACGCCCTGCAATAACAACCATGCACCCATCAGCAGCGTCACCGATTCAAATGCACGCTTGATAAAGCGATTGCCTTTGAGCAGTGCAAGCGAGCTGCCGAAATATCCACCGAGCACACCGCCAACCGCGAGTGCGGGAATCCAATCCCAACGCACGGGCGCAGCAAGTGCAACGGTGACCCCTGCAATGCTATTCCAGACCAAAGCCACCATCAGCATGGTGCTGGCGACAGCTGCTTGGTAGTCAAACCCAAACCAGCGAAGAAACACGAGCGTTGCAAATAAGCCGGGGCCAGAAGGAAACACACCACACAAGAAACCGACGACACTCATCAAGCCAGCACCAATCCAAAGACCACGACCTTCGCGATTTCGCGGCGCTGCGATCACGCCGAAGTCAGGTTTGAGAATGGAATAAATCGCCATCGCGATATTCGTCACGCCGAACAGGACTTTGCCCGACGCAGCAGGAATAACGAGTGCAGAGAGGTTGCCGATGATGAGGCCCGGCACGCCAACGGCGAGCATCAAGCCGATGAGCGGCCAATCAAACTTGAAGCTGCGAAGGAGTTTTCCCGCAGAGCCCACACCAAGTGCAACGACTGCAACCTTGTGTGTGACTATGGCGAGTGTGAAAGGCAGGCCAAGCGCGATGAGCGCGGGAAACTGCACCAGCCCTGCTCCGCCACCGGCAAGCGCCGAGAAGAAACTCGCGACGAAGCCGGTGAGTAGTAGGGGCAGTTGATCCATAAGTGAAGAAATCGTCAGGCCGCGTTGAGCGGCCCTTCGATTACTTCATATTCGCGCGCAGTGCCGCTTCGACTTCTGAGCGTTCGGCAGAAACTTGAATCAAGTCTTTCAGGCCGCCTTGGATGATGACGTCCGGATCTTTCAGCCCGTTGCCGGTTAGTGTGCAGACGATGGTGCTACCGTCCGCAATCTTGCCGTTCTTGATGTCGCGCAGTGCGCCGCACAGCGAAGCCGCCGAAGCAGGTTCGCAGAACACGCCTTCGCTGCCAGCTAGCAAACGCTGGGTGGCGAGAATGTCTTCATCAACGCATTCATCGAACCAGCCGCCGGATTCCTTCTGCGCATTCCAGGCGTGATCCCAAGACTGTGGATCGCCGATGCGGATAGCGGTGGCGACGGTCTCTGGATCTTTCACGATGCCGCCGCGCAGAAACGGCGCAGCGCCAGCGGCCTGATAGCCGAGCATCTTTGGGCGACCGTACTTGGCGTCACCGAGCTTGTAGCCTTCCATGCTGGCGGAAGTGCGAATGCCAACGGATTCGCTATAGCCCATCCAGTAAGCGGTGATGTTGCCGGCATTGCCGACTGGCAAGCAGTGATAGTCCGGCGCGCGGCCGAGTGCTTCGAGAATTTCGAACGCGGCGGTCTTCTGACCCTGGAGGCGATACGGGTTGATCGAGTTCACAATCGCAACTGGCGTGGTCTGGCCAACTTCTTTCACGAGGCGCATGCCGTCGTCGAAGTTGCCTTTGATCTGCACAACAACGGCGCCATGCACCACAGCCTGTGCAAGTTTACCGAGCGCGATCTTGCCGTCCGGAATCAGCACGAATGCCGTCACGCCAGCGCGCACGGCGTAGGCCGCAGCAGCTGCAGAAGTGTTGCCGGTCGATGCGCAGATGATCGCGCGTGAACCACGATGCACAGCATCCGTCACCGCTACGGTCATGCCGCGATCTTTGAACGAACCGGTTGGATTCAAGCCTTCAAACTTCACATAGATCTCGCCGCCAAAACCAACCTTCTTCGGCAGGTTCTCAAGCTTGATCAGCGGCGTGCGGCCTTCACCGAGCTCGATGGCGCGAACGTCTGGGCCAAAAGGCAGGCGGTCGCGGTATGTATTAACCAATCCGGTATAGCGAGTCATGTTCTTGTCCTGGGTAAAACTTATCGTCAAAACTTAAAAGGCCTATCCAGCATTTGCTTGAGATTAGCGCTGACCTGCGGCCACTCCTCACGCGTGATGCTGAAGTAGACGGTGTGGCGAATACGTCCGCCCTGCACCACCATGTGATTCCTGAAAATACCTTCTTGCGTTGCGCCAATACGCGCAATCGCAGCACGTGATTTCTCGTTGAGCGAATCGGTCTTCAACTCCACCCGATTCAGCTTCAGCGTTTCAAACGCATGCTTCAACAACAAAATCTTGCACTCGGTATTCACTGGCGTGCGTTGAACACTGCCGGTGTACCAAGTCCAACCTATCTCTGCACTGCGATGCATCGCTGCAATATTGCCAAAGCGCGTGCTGCCAACAATACGCCCGTCATGCCGCGTGCGGATCACAAATGGCAAAGCCTTGCCTGCTTGCTGATCGTTCAGCGCATCATTGATGAACTGACGCATCGGCACATCACCTGCGCATGACGCTGGAAACCAGCGAAACAAGGCTTCATCCAAACCCACCGCACAAAGCTCAGCATGATGCTCGGCTTGCAGCGGCTCCAAGGTCACGTAAGTACCTTTGAGAGTGACCGGGATAAATTCCGGAATGCTGAGATCGCCCGCCATGACTTTGCTCGTCAGAGTCTGCAAGCAGACTCAGTCGTTGAAATGCTCCACACGGAAGCGCGACACGCCAGCGTGAACGAAAGGCAGCTTCTGCATTTCGGCCAGCGCTTCGTTAAATTTCTTTTCCTGCACAACCGAAGTGATGATCGCAATCGTCGCATCTTCATCATCACGCGGCTCGCGCTGGATGATGGCTTCGACGCTGATGTCATGGCTGGCGAGGATGGCGGTGATGCGCGACAGCACGCCTGCTTCGTCCGCAACTTGCAGACGCAGGTAATGCGCGCTCTGTACATTGTCCATCGCAACGAGCGGCAATTCGCGAATTGCGTCTGGCTGGAAAGCCAGCGCTGGCACGAAGTGCTTGGCATCAGCCGACAACAAACGCGCTGCATCGACCAGATCAGCGACAACAGCCGAAGCCGTTGCATCACCACCTGCACCGCGGCCGTAGAAGCCGACCTGACCAACCGCATTGCCCTTCAGCAATACCGTGTTCAGAACGCCATCAACTTTCGCCAATAATTTGTTTTCAGGAATCAGCGTTGGCTGCACACGCACTTCAACACCGTTGTCGCCACGCTTGGCGATGCCCAGATGCTTGATGCGATAGCCCATCGCCTGCGCGATGGTGATGTCCTGCGGGGTCACCTTGGTGATGCCTTCGGTGTGGACGGATGCAAACGATAGCGGCGTGCCGAAAGCACTGGCCGCCAAAATGGTGAGCTTGTGCGCAGCGTCGATACCTTCAACGTCAAAGGTCGGATCCGCTTCGGCATAGCCGAGCTTCTGTGCCTGCTTGAGCGCATCGGCAAAGCTCTCACCCTTCTCCGTCATCTGCGTGAGAATGTAGTTACCGGTGCCGTTGATGATGCCGGCCAAGCTTTCGATACGGTTGCCTGCCATGCCTTCGCGGATCGCCTTGATCACCGGAACGCCACCAGCCACAGCGGATTCAAATGCAACGATCACGCCCTTGCTGCGTGCGGCAGCGAAAATTTCATTGCCCTGCTCAGCAATCAGTGCCTTGTTGGCGGTAACGACGTGCTTACCGCGTGCGATCGCTGCGAGGATCAATTCTCGTGCGACATCCTTGCCACCGATGAGCTCAACGACGACATCGACGTCTGCATCACGTGCAATCGTCATTGGATCAGCAGCAATGGTAATTCCGGTGAGATCGCAATCGCGCTGGCGCGACAGGTCACGCGCAGACGCGTGCGTCACCACGATGGGACGGCCAACGCGGCGTTCAATTTCTGCAGCGTTGTTCTTCAGCAAACGGACTACGCCTTGGCCGACGGTGCCGAGACCGATAACACCTACGCGAACTGCATTACCCATACCATTTCACCTGACAAATTCATGCCTTTTCAGGCAGCCGTCCCTACATCTGCTTTGACTCTGGGATTGGGGACGGAAAAAGGGGCGGTATTATCGATTCAGCCCCCTGATATTGCAAAGAAACCGGCGCTTAATTGCCGCTAAGTTTTGCGCCCGGGGTGGTTTCACGTTTGGGCAAAAACCGCATTGGGTCGACGGGTTGGCCGCGTTCACGGATTTCAAAGTGCAGAAATGGCTTGTTTTCAGGACCATTTCCGAGCTCGCCAATGGGCTGCCCGGCGGTCACCACATCGCCTTCGTTTACGTTGCGGTGGCGGTTGTAGCTGTAGGCCGATAAATACGTGTCGTTGTGCTTGATGATAATCAGCTCGCCATAGCCCTTGAGCGCGTTGCCGCTGTACACCACTCGACCGGGTGCGGCCGCGAACACTGGCTGGCCAAAATTTCCACCGAAATCCAAGCCTTTAAAGCCCGCTTGTGGGGCATAAGTCTTGAGAATCGTGCCCGTTGTTGGCCAAAACCACTCAAAGCCACTGCTGGCGGCGGATGGGGGCACCGTAAACACGGGCGTTGCGACTGGGGCCGATGGCGTTGCGATGACGCTCGGACTCGCCGGCACAATCACCGATGGCACCGGTTTGGACGCAACTCGCTCAGCTTCAACTGGAGACTGGGGCCGACTAACTGGCGGCGACACCGGAACGGGTTTGGCGACTGGGCGCTCTGCTCGAGGCTTGAGCCTGAGCACCCTGCCCGGAATGATTCGAAAATCCGAATCGATGCCATTCCAACTAGCGAGGTCGTGATAGTCGATCTGGTTACGGAAGGCGATGGAATAAAGCGTATCGCCAGGACGCACGGTGTAGCTATCACCATCAGAACGGCGCACTTGAGTTGCTGGCGTGCGCCCCGGAGAACTGGTGCGCTGCGCCGGTTCATTGCCCCAGCGCATCAGTCCGCTGCAGGCACTCAAGCTCAACAAGAGGACCGGCAGCAAGCATTGCGCGATCCGACGCTGCATCGCTTTTAGACCTTGCCCGCGAGCAGCGGCACAAAGCTGACGGAGGCCAAGTCCGTTTCCTTCATGCCTGCGGTGGTGTGTTCAATCAATCGCAGCGACTGTCGCCCCTGAGGGCCTACCGGAATAATCAGGCGGCCGCCAAGCGCGAGCTGCGCTAATAATGCAGGCGGCACTTTCTCGGCGCCCGCAGTCACGATGATGCCGTCGTAAGGCGCATAAGGAAGCCAGCCGCCCATGCCATCGGCGTAGCCGAAATGCACATTGCGATAGCCCATCGCTGTCATACGCTTGCGTGCGATTTCTGTCAGCGGCTTGATACGTTCAACGCTGAATACAGTCTCAACCAATTCGGCCAACACTGCAGTCTGATACGCGCTGCCTGTGCCAATTTCCAAAACACGCTTGAGCTTTTTGCCATCAAGCAGCGCCTGCGTCATCAACGCAACCACTACCGGCTGAGAGATCGTTTGTGCGTGACCAATCGGCAATGCGGAATTTTCGTAAGCGCGTTCCTTCAGCGCTTCATCGACGAATTCATGGCGCGGTATTTTTTCCATGACCTTGAGCACACGCTCGTCATGAATACCTTCGGCACGAAGCTTTTCGATAAGACCGGCACGGCGATTGGTCGAGAGATAACCATGCCCACGTGCGGCGGCAGCCTGTCTGTAAATGTAGTTCATAGACTTTGCGCCCAGCCTTGCAAGCGCTCGACAGAACTGTGTCGCGTCAGATCAACCAACAGCGGCGTGATCGAAACGCGCTTGTTGGCGACTGCATAAAAATCGGTGCCCGGGCCACAATCCGCTTCAGCACCTGCAGCGCCGATCCAATAAATGGTGCGGCCGCGTGGGTCTTGCGACTTCGTCACATCACCCGAGCGATGGCGATTGCCGAGACGCGTGACTTCAAAACCTTGCAGCTCATCCCAAGGGACGTCTGGCACATTGATGTTGAGAATGGTGTCGCCGGGCAAACGATCTTCCTGCAAACGATCAATCAAACGCATCGTCACGCGCGCGGCAGTGTCGTAATGCTTGGGGTTCACTGCAACTGTAGAGATCGCGATTGCCGGAAAGCCAAGATGACGCCCTTCCATTGCCGCAGCAACGGTGCCGGAATACAGCGTGTCGTCACCCAGATTTGCACCAGCATTAATACCAGACACAACCATCTCTGGCGGTTGTTCCAACAGCGTTGTCAGCGCGAGATAAACGCAGTCACTAGGTGTGCCATCAACGCAGCTCACGCCATCAGCATGCTTCTGCACGCGCAAAGGATTCAGCAGCGTCAGCGAGTTACTCGCGCCGCTACGATTACGGTCAGGCGCCACGACGTCGACAGTGTGCCGCGTCAGCAAATGTTCTTGCAGGCAACGCAGGCCTGGAGCCGTGCAGCCATCGTCATTGGAAAGCAGGATGCGCATCTAGAGTCGAGTCGAAAAATCAGCGTCAGTTTAGCTTGATCACCGCTATCATTGGGCGACCGTTTTAATCATTGAAAGTGGCGCTCGCAAAGCCCCTTTGCCCAGCGACACTCGTTAATAATTATTAATTAATGCAATTATATGAAAATATTTATTAACATCAATGCCAAGCACCCGAAATTGGGCGACTGAAGTGGTCCAGCAGGATTCGCGATGACTCAAAAATCGCCGGACGATGGAGACGATGCGGAACTGTTCCGCGCCGCAATTGCGGGCGTCAAACCCCTCTCTACAAGCCACCATGCGCACGAGCGTCCCAAACCCTCCGCTCGGCCGCTGCAAAAAGAGGCGGATGACCGCGCCGTACTTGCTGAGCTACTCAACGATCCCGAACCAGACATGCTGGAGAGCGGCGACACGCTTATCTACCAAGGACCAGGGCTGCAAGACGGCGTCTTTCGCAAATTGCGGCGTGGACAGTTTCATATGCAGTCAGAATTAGATTTGCACGGCTTCAATCGCGCTGGCGCAAAACTAGTACTGACGGAGTTCCTCGCGCATTGCCACGACCGAGGTTATCGCAGCGTCCGCATTATCCATGGCAAGGGAAATGGCTCACCGAACAGTGGGCCGGTGATCAAAACGCATTTGGATAGTTGGCTACGCAAGCGCAAAGATGTGTTGGCATTTTGTTCCGCGCGGCCAGTAGATGGCGGCACGGGTGCGGTGTACGTGTTGCTGCGCTCTACGAATTAGCCACTCATTTCCGCTTAGGGCAATGAATCTGCGATCGAATGGCGCAATTCCAGCGCAAGCTGCTGCAACACTTGGTGGAAACGTTCCTCTCCCGCCATACGCGCAATCTGCAAACTGCCCTGTAACGCAGCGCCGATCTCAACGGCTTTATGGCGAGAATCGCCAATGAAGTTAAGGCTGCCTTGTGCACGTCCCGCTTCTAGCGTTTCAACCAGCCATTCAAAAATTTCACGCATCAGTAAACGCGCTTCATGACGCATAACTTCTGGAATGGCTTCGAACTCACTGCTCAACACGCCACCGGGACAAATCTTTGAACCCGCAACGGCGTATTCAACATAAGTCTGAAAGTGGGCATTGAGACGATCCCACGCACTGCTCAAACGTGCGACTTCATCGGTCCAATCGCGAAAACGCTGGCGATAACGTTTGACCAAGGCAACGCCTAGATCTTCTTTGCCGGGGAAGTGGTAATGAATCGCAGCATTGCGAATGCCGAGCTGAACGGCGATGTGTTGATAACTAAACGCGTTGTAGCCGCGACGCTGCAGAAGTTCTTCTGCGGCGTTGAGGATTTCTTCACGCGTGTCACGGCCTAAGCGCATGCCGCGTTTACGAGCTTCGATGGGTTTCAGAATATCCAGCATGCTTGCAGTATACCCCCGCCACTCGCTCTAGCTAGAGGGACCCAAAAGGACTACAGCATGCGCTGCAATGCCTTCTTTACGGCCGATATGGCCCATGCCTTCATTAGTCGTGGCTTTAACGTTAACAACATCAACGCTCACGCCCATATCCTGCGCCAAAACGGCCTGCATGGACAGCGTGTATGGCGATACGCGTGGCGCCTGCGCAATCAGCGTTAGGTCTGCATTGACCACAGCGAAACCTTTGGCTTTGACACGCAACATGACTTCCTTGAGCAATTCGCGGCTGTTGATGCCTTTGAACTGCGCATCGGTATCTGGAAATAACTTACCGATATCACCGCCGCCAATAGCGCCGAGCAGTGCATCGCAGAGGGCATGAATCATCACGTCGCCATCAGAATGGGCAATGATTCGATATTTGCAGTCGATCTTGACGCCACCTAGCGTCAGGCCCTCACCCGCTTCGATGCGATGCGAATCAAAGCCATGACCAATTCGAAAACCAAACGCGCTCACGGTTGTTGCTCCTGTCGCGCCAGCCAAAATTCGGCGACTGCGAGATCTTCTGCGTAAGTGACTTTGATATTACTGTCGCGGCCACGCACGAGGCGCGGGGTGTAACCAGCACGTTCCATTGCGCTGGCTTCGTCGGTCACTTCAAGGCCGCGCTCGGCGCATTCCTTGAGTGAACTCATCAACAAATCGAGTCTGAAAATCTGTGGCGTTTGTGCGCGCCAGATAAATTCCCGATCAACCGTTGAACTCACCTTTCCCTGCTTGGATTTTTTTAGCGTGTCGGTAACAGGCAATGCAAGCAGGCCACCATGTTCGTCATCAGCTTCTTCACGAAGGCGTTCGATATCTGCCCACTCCACGCAAGGACGTGCAGCATCGTGAACCATTACGAAAACTTCTTCGAAACCCTGAGTACGTGCAGCCACTGCTTCTAAACCGGCGAGCACTGAATCCGCACGCGCAACGCCTCCATGCGTCGTCACAATTTTAGGGTGACGTGCAATCGGCAACTTGGGATATTCCTGATCGTTTTTGGCCAGCACCAACACTACGCCGTCGATATGATCGTGATCAAGAAACGATGCGAGGCTCCATTCCAGAATCGTACGACCGCGCAGCGGCAGATACTGCTTGGGGCGATTAATGCCCATGCGCGTGCCGCCGCCAGCAGCGGGAATCACAGCCCAGTAACGAGGAGACTGATTCGACGACACAACCGGGACCTAGGGTTCAACAACGAGATAAAACGTTTCGCCCTGGCGAATCATGCCCATCGTCGTACGCGCACGCGCTTCGATGGCTTGCACACCGGAATTGAGGTCAGCGACTTCAGCATCCAGTGCGGCGTTGCGCACTTTCAGCTTTTCATTTTCAGCACGTTGCTCATCCACCTGCACCTGCAGGCGATGCGTGTGAGCGATACCGCCGTCAGCAACCCAGAGTCGCCACTGCAGCCCCGCCAGAAGCAGGGCTAACAGCATGACGGCGATTCTGGGCATGTGCTGGCGTTAGATCTTGACCGGGAAAGCCGACTTCCCGGGGTAGCGTGCGCGCTTACCGAGCTGACGCTCGATACGCAGCAGCTGGTTGTACTTGGCCATGCGATCCGAGCGGCACAGCGAGCCGGTCTTGATCTGCGTGGCGGTAGTGCCGACTGCGATGTCTGCAATCGTACTGTCTTCGGTTTCGCCTGAGCGATGCGAGACCACGCTGGAGTAACCAGCGTCGCTTGCCATCTGAATGGCTTCCAGCGTTTCGGTCAGCGTGCCAATCTGGTTTGGCTTGATCAGGATCGAGTTGCCGATGTTCTTGGCAATGCCCTTCGACAGGATGCTGGTGTTGGTGACGAACAAATCGTCGCCAACCAACTGTACCTTGCTGCCCAGTTTCTTGCTCAGCAGTTCCCAACCCTTCCAATCGTTTTCAGCGCAGCCATCTTCAACCGAGATGACCGGGTACTTCGCGCAGATCTTGGCGAGGAAATCGGTGAACTGGTCTGGCGTGAATTCTTTGCCTTCGCCATGCAGGTGGTACTTGCCGTTCTTGAAGAATTCGCTGGAAGCGACGTCGAGGCCGAGATAAATATCTTTGCCTGCCTTGTAGCCCGCTTTGTCGATCGCTTCCATCAAGCAATCAAGCGCAGCAACGTTAGATGCGAGGTTTGGCGCAAAGCCGCCTTCGTCGCCAACGGCGGTGTTGAGTTTGCGAGCCTTCAGCACTTGCTTGAGCGTGTGGAAAATTTCCGTGCCCTGGCGCAGCGCTTCGGAGAAGCTCGATGCGCCGACTGGCAGGATCATGAATTCCTGGATGTCAACGTTGTTGTCAGCGTGCGCGCCGCCGTTGATGACGTTCATCATCGGCACTGGCAGCGTGACGCTGGAGATGCCGCCGAGGTGCTGATACAGCGGCAGGTAGTTTTCTTCTGCAGCTGCTTTAGCAGCAGCCAGCGATACCGCGAGGATTGCGTTGGCGCCGAGACGTGCCTTGTTCGGCGTGCCGTCGAGATCAATCATGCGCTGGTCGAGTTCGCCCTGACGCTGTGCGTCGAGACCAATTACAGCCTTGGCGATTTCGCCTTCAGCGTGCTTAACAGCCTTGCGAACGCCCTTACCGCCAAAGCGCTTCTTGTCGCCATCGCGCAGTTCAACTGCTTCGCGCGTGCCGGTCGATGCACCAGATGGCGCAGCCGCACGACCACGTGCGCCGGATTCCAGAACTACTTCTGCTTCAATCGTCGGATTGCCGCGTGAGTCGATAATTTCCAGCGCTGTGACTTCAGTAATTTTTGACATGTTTAAGGTTTGGCTTCTTCAATGAATGGCGAGGTGATAAGTCTTACTTGAGCTTGGTTTCGAGCAGGCCGCTCTTCTTGGTGACGCGATCCAGCTCCACCAAGGTTTCGATCAGTGAATCCATGTGCTTGAGTGGCAGCGAGTTGGGGCCGTCGCACAGCGCTTCATCTGGACGCGGATGCGTTTCCATGAACACGCCAGCAACGCCGGCGCTAACTGCAGCGCGTGCGAGCACTGGAATCATTTCGCGCATGCCACCAGAAGCATTGCCCTGCCCGCCTGGCAACTGCACGGTGTGCGTAGCGTCAAAAACAACCGGTGCGTAGTCGCGCATGATGGCGAGGCCACGCATATCAGCGACGAGATTGTTGTAGCCGAAGGTGAAGCCACGCTCGCACAGCATGAACTGATGTTCTGCGACCGCTTTCATCTTCTCGATCACGTTGCCCATTTCCCACGGGCTCATGAACTGGCCTTTCTTGACGTTGATCGGACGACCCGTCTTGGCAACGTTCTGCATGAAATTGGTTTGGCGGCAGAGGAAGGCTGGCGTCTGGATCACATCGATCACGGCAGCAACTTCATTCAGCGGAGTGTCTTCATGCACGTCGGTGAGCACCGGTACGCCAATCTGCTTTTTGACCTTCTCCATGATCTTCAGGCCTTCTTCAATGCCTGGGCCGCGGTAGCTCTTGTGCGAGGTGCGGTTAGCTTTGTCGAACGAGCCTTTGAAGATGTAGAGAATGCCGTGCTTCTTGCACAGCGGCGCGATGTAACCAGCGACGTCGAGTGCGAGCTGTTCGGATTCCAGCGTGTCTGGGCCTGCGATCAGGAAGAGTGGATGTTCAATACCTACATCGTGGCCGCAAAGCTTCATGCTGCTTTCACCTTATCGCTGGCAGGAGCGCCAGCAGTGGATTGGTTGCCCGCTTGATTAGCGAGATGATGTTTACGCGCAGCGCCTACGAAGCCTTCGAACAGCGGATGGCCATCACGCGGCGTTGAAGTGAATTCCGGATGGAACTGGCAAGCGACGAACCACGGATGATCTGGCAGCTCAATCATTTCGATCAGCGAACCATCTTCTGATTCACCGACCAGCGCCATACCTTTCTGCGTTAGCTGTTCGCGATAGTTGTTGTTGAATTCATAGCGATGACGATGACGTTCGCTAATCAGTTCAGCGTTGTACAAGGCACGCGATTTGGAACCGGCTTTGAGGCGGCAAGTCTGCACGCCCAAACGCATAGTGCCGCCCTTGTCGGACTGCGAACTGCGCTGCTGCACTGAGCCTGCGGCATCACGCCATTCAGTCACCAGTGCAATCACTGGGTGCGGAGACTTCGGTGCGAATTCGGTGCTGTGCGCACCTTCGAGACCGGCAACGTTACGTGCGAATTCAATCGCAGCGACCTGCATACCCAAGCAAATACCGAGGTAAGGAATTTTGTTTTCGCGTGCATAACGTGCAGCGGCAATCTTGCCTTCGACACCGCGCTCACCGAAACCACCGGGAACGAGGATGGCGTCAGCGCCTTGCAGCAAGCGCGTGCCCTGACCCTGAACCGCTTCGGATTCCACATAGCGAATCTTCACGCGCGTGTGCGTGTGCAGACCGGAGTGATACAGCGCTTCATTGATCGATTTGTACGCATCTGCGAGATCGACGTACTTGCCGACCATCGCGACTTCAATCTCAGTGTCCATCGCAGCGCGGCCATTGACCACGCGCTCCCACTGGCTGAGATCAGCCTGACGGCATTCCAGACCAAAGTGCTCAACGACGAAATCATCCAAGCCCTGCTGATGGAGCCAGCCAGGAATCTTGTAGATATCGTCCAGATCCACTGCCGAAATGACGGCGCGGTTAGGCACGTTGGTGAACAGCGAAATTTTGCGGCGCTCAGATTCCGGCAGCGAACGCTCGGTACGGCACAGCAGAACGTCTGGCTGAATACCGATGGAGCGCAGTTCTTTCACAGAGTGCTGCGTCGGCTTGGTCTTGAGCTCGCCGGATGCCTTCACAAATGGCACCAACGTCAGATGCATGAACAGTGCGTTCTTCTTGTTGCTGCCGCCATTGAGTTCCACCGCCATCTGACGGATTGCTTCAAGGAAAGGCAGCGATTCAATGTCGCCGACCGTACCGCCGATCTCGACCATGCAGATATCCGCGCCCTGTGCGGCAATACGGATGCGGGTCTGGATTTCGTCGGTGATGTGCGGAATCACCTGAATGGTGCTGCCGAGATAATCGCCACGGCGTTCTTTCTCAAGAACGTTGCGATAGATCTGGCCGGTGGTGACGTTGCTCTTGCGGCTGGTTTTGCTACGCAGATAACGCTCGTAGTGGCCCAGATCGAGATCGGTTTCAGCGCCGTCTTCGGTCACGAAAACTTCGCCGTGCTGAAACGGGCTCATCGTGCCCGCATCAACGTTGATGTAGGGATCGAGCTTGATGATGTGAACTTTGAGACCACGCGATTCAAGGATCGCGCCCAAGGAGGCTGCAGCGATACCCTTTCCGAGGGAGGACACTACGCCTCCAGTAACAAAGATATAGCGCGTATTCGTCTCGGCGGTCATGAGTGAGCTGTTCTAGTTCGTAAGACGCTATTTTACGCTAGCAGCCGGGTGATCTGCACCCGTGTTGGTGCAAAAAATGTCGCCCGGCTCATTTTCAGTGCGGGCCGGGCGACATCAATCCTAGGCCGTAGGCAGCTTGTAGCCTTTGAAATCCTCTCGCAGCTTGGTTTTCAGCAGCTTTCCGGTCGCGGTGTGCGGCAGCTGGTCGACAAAAGCCACATCGTCCGGCATCCACCATTTGGCGATCTTGCCCTCGTAGAACTTGAGCAGTTCCTCGCGCGTAACCTCCTGCCCTGGCTTCTTGACGATGATCAGCAGCGGGCGCTCATCCCATTTCGGGTGATAAATGCCGATGACGGCCGCCTCTTGTACTGCCGGATGGCCGATGGCAACGTTTTCGAGATCAATCGAGCTAATCCACTCGCCGCCGGACTTGATCACGTCCTTCGAGCGGTCGGTAATCTGGATATAACCATCCGGATCCAGCGTGGCGACGTCGCCAGTCGGGAACCAGCCGTCGACCAGCGGGCTGCTCTCGCCGCGGTAATAGCGGTCGATGATCCATGGACCTTTAACCAGCAGATCACCAAAGGCCTTGCCGTCACGCGGCAACTCCTTGCCATCGGCATCCACGATCTTGAGGTCGACGCCATAAATCACGCGGCCGGCCTTGGTGCGGATCGCAAACTGCTCGTCAGCACTCAGCTTGAGGTGCTTCTCTTTAAGCGTGTTGTAAGTGCCCAGCGGCGACATTTCGGTCATGCCCCAGCCTTGACTGAGTTCGACGCCGTAGTCGTCCTTGAACGCCTTCATCAGCGCAGGCGGCAGAGCCGAGCCGCCGACTACAGATCGCCAAGGTTTACGGAATTTCAGGCCATTCTTTTGCAGATGCTGCAGCAGGCCGAGCCAGACCGTCGGCACGCCAGCCGAGAAGGTCACACCCTCTGACTCGAACAACTCATAAAGACTGGCGCCATCCAGCCCCGGGCCCGGGAATACCAGCTTGGCACCGACCATGGAGCAGGAATACGGCGAGCCCCAGGCGTTGACGTGAAACATCGGCACCACAGGCAGCACCACATCGCGCGAGGACAGACACATCACGTCCGGCAAACAGGTGGCATAGGCATGCAGGATGGTCGAGCGATGGCTGTAGAGCACACCTTTAGGATTACCCGTCGTGCCCGAGGTGTAGCACAGCACGGCCGCGGTGTTTTCATCAAAGCTTGGCCATTCAAACGTGTCGTTCTCGGCTTCTAATAATTCTTCGTAGCACAGCGGCGTAACGCCCTTGATGGTGGGCATGTGCGCACGATCCGTCAGTGCCACCCAACCTTTCACTGTCGGGCAATTTGGCGCGAGCGCTTCAACCAACGGCGCAAAGGACAGATCGAAGAAGACGTACTTGTCTTCAGCATGATTCATGATCCAGCCGAGTTGCTCAGGGAACAAACGCGGATTCACCGTGTGCAAGATCGCGCCAGAACCGGAGACCGCGAAATACAACTCAAAGTGGCGATAACCGTTCCACGCCAGCGTGGCGATACGATCTTCAGATTTCACGCCCAAACGCTTCAACGCATTAGCAAGCTTGCGCGAGCGAGTATGAGCATCGCTGTAGGTATAACGATGGATATCGCCTTCACAGCGGCGCGACACAATTTCAACATCGCCGTGATACCGATCCGCATGTTTCACCAGCGACGAAATCATCAACGGCATACTCATCATCTGACCCAGCATGTGCATCTCCTCTTATATTTTTGGGTACTACTTTTAAACGTCGCGCCATGTAATGCGGAGCTTACGTCGCGCTAATTCTGCAGACCATTCGGCGCCAAGCCAGCGATCTGCCACAGAAACCAAACGTCCTTCCGAATAAATCAGCGGCATGCGTAGTCGCTGCCACTGTGGGACAGCGGCTTCTTGAAAAAGATTCTTCAGAGTCCGTGTGCGGGACGCCCCACCCGTTCGGAGAGTTTCGCCACCGCTAGCAAAACAAATGGTTAAGGGATGTGGCAGCGCTTTGCGTGCGTTAGAGGTCAGTACACCACAACCCACAGGCAGCTCAAAACGACCCTTGCCATCCCATTGCAGCTCAATCCCTTTCGGCGCTAGTGGCAGCGGCGACATGACATGTAACTGATCACGATAACGACGGAATTCATACGCACCACAGTTCAGCAACGGCTGCGCATCCACGCGCGCCAGTAAAACTTCGCGCTCCAAGCGTTGCAGCATCGCAGCAGCAGGCGCCTCAAAGCCTCGCTCACTCAACCAATAACGAATGGCATTACGCCGACGCGCAGCGCTTAAGGCTTGCAATGCAACAACACTGAGCGTTTCATCGCGCCGCAGTGCATTGAGATCTTGCTGCGCTAACTCATCCAACAGTTCATTGGCCTCGGCACAATGCTCGGCCGCACGCGCAAGACTCACATCGGTTTGCGGCCAGTGCTCGCGCAAACGCGGCATTACCTCCTGACGCAGATATGAACGCGCATAACGCGGCGCATAGTTGTGCGGGTCTTCAATCCACTTGAGCTTCGTACTTTTTGCGTAAGCCAGAATCTCCGAGCGCGGCGTTTGCAGCAAAGGACGCCACAATACGCCGGGCGCGAATACAGTCACTGGACGCATCGCGGCTAATCCGGCAACACCGGCACCACGCAGCAAGCGCAGCAGCACAGTCTCAGCTTGATCATCGCGATGATGTGCCGTCACCAGAATATCTCCCTCACGCATCCTTGAATGTAATGCGTTGTAGCGTGCCATACGCGCGGCAGCTTCGGGCCCTACCGAATTAGCAGGGTCAATTTTTACGTGCAGTGCTTCAAAAGGCACTTTCAACTTGCGGCATTGCGTCTGACATTGTTTGGCCCATTCATCAGCCGTGTCTTGCAGACCATGATGAATGTGCAGCGCGCGTAAATTTTTGGTGCCCTGCGCATGAAGTAAATGCAGCAGCGCAGTGGAATCCAGACCACCACTAAAAGCCAGCCACACGCGAGCGCCTTTTGACGTTGCAGGCATTGCGAGTAGCGAAGGGCTTTTAAGAGTTGATTTCACTGTCGAAGCGTAGCGCATCACAGGCCTATTCGAACAAGGCCTCCAACAAAAAACCCCGATGGATTCCCATCGGGGCTCTTAAGAACTACTGATGCGTAAGGCTTACGCCGACTTCGCCACAGGCGCCGTGTCATACGTACCGTAAGACATGAGTCGGTCATAACGCGTAGCCAGCAACTGCGTCATTGGTACATGGCGCAAGCGCTCAAGGTTGGTGATGAGCTTTTGCTTGAGTGTGGCCATCATTAATGCGACATCACGATGCGCGCCGCCCAGTGGCTCAGGCACGATTTCGTCAATCAGCTTGAGGCCAAACAAATCCTTGGCAGTGATCTTCATTGCCTCTGCGGCTTCTGATGCACGGCCAGCGTCTTTGAACAGAATCGAGGCGCAACCTTCTGGCGAGATCACCGAGTAGATGCTGTGTTGCAGCATCATCACGTGGTCGGCCACGCCGATGGCGAGTGCACCACCAGAGCCACCCTCGCCAATGACCGTCGCCAAAACTGGCGTGCGTAGATTCGACAGTTCGATCAAGTTACGTGCAATGGCTTCTGATTGATTGCGCTGCTCAGCATCGATACCCGGATACGCGCCCGGAGTATCAATTAAGGTAATGATCGGCAGATTAAACTTCTCTGCGAGCTGCATGATGCGCAGCGCTTTGCGATAACCCTCAGGCTTAGGCATGCCAAAGTTGCGGTAGACGCGCTCCTTAGCATCGCGACCTTTCTGCTGGCCGATCACGATAACGGCACGGCCTTCAAGACGTGCCATGCCGCAAACAATCGCGGGATCATCGTAATAGTGACGATCACCGTGAAGCTCTTCCCAATCGGTAAAGATGGTTTTGATGTAATCAAGCGCATAGGGACGATGCGGATGACGTGCCATCTGCGCAACCTGCCAGGGCGTGAGATTGGAGAAGACCTGCTCGGTCAGCTCCTTGCTCTTTTGCTCTAAGCGGGCAATTTCTTCCGTAAGGCTGACTTCGCTACCGGCGGTGGCGTGACGCAGTTCTTCAATCTTCTGCTGAAGTTCTGCAACGGGCTGTTCAAAATCTAGATAGTTCAGGTTCATAGCTAATTTATTGAGGCGGCTACGGTTCAATTAAACCCGCGAGCAGCCTTTAAAGTGTCCGTTATCCCATTAACAAAAAGTGCAGCCGCCTCAATAAATCAAATTACCACTGATAATGATCGGGCAGCGCTATCTTTGCAGCCATCTTCACAATCACTAACGGCAGTTCATCTATCAGACGGGCTGGCCCGATCATTATTCGTCGTCAGAGCCACCGCTGAACGAGCGCTCGAAGCGGCGTTCCGAAGCGGGCGGCGTGTAGCGGCGGAACTGCACTTTAACGCAGTTCGGGCCTAAAAGTTGGTGCAGTGCCGTCAGGCAATCATCCTGTATGCGAATACGCCAATCCGCCCCAAATTCGAGCGTTGCGGTGGCTCGCGTATTGAGGTAGTTGACCGTAACCGGCGCGCCCTGCGCAGAACGATGCGGCGCAAGCACTTTTTGCAGCAGCGCCACATCCTGAGCCGGACGCTTCCAGTCCAGCGTGATGCGTGATGCATAGTCGGCCATCAGCGGGCCGGGATCGAGGAAATCTGGGTTATACAAACGCGGCTCGGCCTCGCGGCCTTCTTTGGCGACAGACATGCCGAATTCGGCAATCACGAAGATCAGCTGATCTACGCGTACGAAGGGCTGGTACTTGAGCCACTTGTCCGCATCTATCCACGTTGAAATCAGCGAGCCCTGATCATTGAGTGTGACCTTGTAGCTCGCGCGGCCGGATTTATCATCCTTATCGCCTTTGAAAAAACGCAAATCAGTGACCCACGCGGCGAACATCTGTTTGCTGCGCGGCTGCCATTTCGTTTTGCCATCAGGCCCCGGCGGCAGTGGTGGCGGAATACCGGCAATCAATTCAGCCATGCGGCCCGAGCAGATCTGCGCGATCACATCGAGATAGGCTTCGATGGGATGGCCAGAAAGATAGTAGCCCAGTGTTTCACGCTCATGCGTCAATTTATCGCGAATCGACCATTCATCAACGTATTCGGATTCGATACGCTCTTCCGCCTTTGGCGTTGATGAGCCGAGTCCAAACAATTCGTTTTGGCCACTACTCGCGCTCTCTGCCGCACGCTCAGCCAATGCAATGGCTTTAGGCAAAGTTTTAAGTAGAGATGCGCGGTTCAGACCTAAGCTATCCATTGCACCCGAGAAGATCAGCGCTTCAAGCACACGCTTATTAGCTTTCTTCAAATCGATGCGGCGACAGAAATCAAAAATATCTTGGAAACGTCCATTCTTTTGGCGATCAGCAACAATGCCCGCCAACGCCGCTTCGCCAGCGCCTTTGACAGCGCCAAGGCCATAAACAATTTCACCCGGCGAAGGCACTGTGAATTTGAAGAAGCTGCGATTCACATCGGGCGCGTGCACGATGAGCTTGATGCGCTTGCACTCTTCCAGCATAGCCACAACAGTTTCGGTATGGTCCATATCGCAGGACATCACCGCCGCCATGAACTCTGCGGGATAATGCGTCTTGAGCCACGCGGTTTGGTAAGACACCAGCGCGTATGCAGCAGCGTGCGATTTGTTGAAGCCGTAGTTCGCAAACTTTTCCATCAAGTCGAACACGGTCGTTGCGACTTCTGAAGTCACACCACGTTCGACTGCACCTTGAGTAAATACATCGCGCTGCTTGGCCATTTCGGCCGCAATCTTTTTACCCATCGCACGACGCAACATGTCAGCGCCGCCGAGCGTGTAGCCCGCGAGGCGCTGCGACATCTGCATCACCTGCTCTTGATACACAAAGATGCCGTAAGTCGGCTGCAGCACGAGCTCCATATCGGGATGCTCATACACGATCGGCAATTCGCCACGCTTGCGTTTGCAGTACTCGGGAATCATGTCCATCGGGCCCGGTCGATACAGCGACACGAGGGCGATAATGTCTTCGAAAGTATCTGGCTTTAAATCACGCGAAGCCTTCTGCATGCCCGGAGATTCCATCTGGAATACCGCGCCGGTTCCGCCAGATGCATAAAGCTCGTAAGTCTTTGCGTCTGTCAGCGGTAGTTGCAGTACATCAATCGTTTCACCGCGACCTTCACTAATGAGATTGACCGCTTCCTGAATAATCGTCAGCGTCTTCAAACCGAGGAAGTCGAACTTCACCAAGCCAACGGTTTCGATATCTTTCATATCGAACTGGGTGCGCATGCCCTCGCCACCCGGTTCGCAGAACAATGGCGCAAACGCAGTGAGCGCAGCGGGCGCAATCACCACACCACCCGCATGCACACCTACGCCACGCGTGACACCTTCTAGCGCAAGGCCCAGATCAAGTACCGCTTTGGTGTCTTCTTCGGTGTCGTAAAGACGCTTGAGCTCCGGCACTTCTTCCAGCGCATCTGCGAGTGTTGCGCCCGGTGTATTGGGAATGAGCTTGGAGATGGTGTCGCCCACACGATACGGGTGACCCATCACGCGCGCGACGTCACGCACCACGCCACGTGCAGCCATGGTGCTGTAGGTGATGATTTGACCCACATGATCGCGGCCATATTTTTGCGATACATACGCGATCACGCGATCGCGATTGTCCATGCAGAAGTCGACGTCGAAATCTGGTAGCGACACACGCTCAGGATTCAAGAAACGTTCGAACAGGAGGTTGTACGGCAGCGGATCAAGATCCGTAATGCCAATGGCGTAAGCCACTAGCGAACCAGCACCAGAACCACGACCCGGTCCCACCGGGCAGCCATTTTTCTTGGCCCACTCGATGAAATCCGCCACCACCAGAAAGTAACCGGCGAAACCCATCTTCTCGATAATGCCGAGCTCGTAATCAAGCCGCTGTTGATAGACGTCAAGCGGTTGCGCAGCGGTGATTTGCGTCAAGCGCCAATCCAGACCTTCGAATGCGCGCTTACGCAGATAGGTATCCGTCGTGTCGCCTTCAGGCACCGGGAACTGCGGCAGATGATTAACACCGAAGGTCATCGTCAACGTGCAGCGACGTGCAATTTCTAAGGTGTTTTCGACTGCTTCGGGCAGATCGGCAAACAGCTCGCGCATTTCATCAGCGCTTTTGAGGTATTGCTCCTCAGTGTATTCACGTGGACGCTTCTCATCATTGAGCACACGACCCTGCGCAATGCAGACGCGCGCTTCGTGTACTTCGAACTCGTCACGATTCAGAAAGCGTACGTCGTTGGTTGCAACCAGTGGCAATCCGACATGGCGCGCGAGCAGCGTTGCGGCGCGCACCCACTCTTCATCACCCGGACGTTTGCAGCGTGCAACTTCCAGATACAAACGTCCTTCAAAATTTTCTCGAAATTCTTTGACGGCTTGGAGTGCAGGCTCAACGTGATCGCCCGATAAAGCGCGGCAGATTGCGCCGTCACGGCCCGTCAGCGCGATCAGGCCTTCGTTATATGCGGTAAGCCACTCACGACGTACCAACGGAGAGCCCTTGGCCTGACCATCCGTATAGCTGAGCGAAATGATGCGCGTAAGATTTCGATAGCCAAGATCATTCTGTACCAGCAGTGTCAGGCGCTCGGGGCCATCGCCCTTCACACGCTCTTCCAACCAGATATCAGCACCGACTACCGGTTTGATGCCCGCGCCTTCAGCAGCCTTGTAAAACTTCACCATCGCAAAAAGGTTGTTGCGATCGGTAATAGCTACTGCCGGGAGACCCAACTCCGCTGCACGAACCGTCAAGGTTGCGCCGGTACCACCGCCCTTGCGCCGCGGCGGTTCAACGCGAACGACGCCGTCGGTTAGCGAGAATTCGGTGTGCAAACGCAGATGAACGAAGCTCATGACGCCGCCAGCACTTTGGCGCACGGCGCAAAGCTCATTCGATGAATGCTTGTCACGCCCAATTGACGCAACGCGGTCATATGCTGGGCAGTGCCGTAGCCTTTGTGCTTGGAAAAACCATAGCCAGGAAATTCGGCATCAAGTCTGTCCATCTCGCGATCACGTGCAACCTTGGCAAGAATGCTGGCCGCCATGATTGATGGCTCTAGCGCATCGCCATCAATGATTGTTGTCACTTTACAGCTGAGCTTTGGCGCTTGATTGCCATCAACTAGTGCTTCGTGCGGCGCATGCGTCAGCGTTTCCACTGCACGCTTCATCGCTAGCAAGGACGCCTGCAGAATATTGATGCTGTCGATCTCGTAGCTTTCGGCGCGAGCAATACTCCAAGCCAGCGCACCCTGTTGAATCTTGTCAAACAGTTTTTCGCGCGCAGCGGCAGAAAGCTTTTTGGAATCGTTAAGACCTTTGATCTCGATCTTTGGATCAAGAACGACAGCCGCTGCGTAAACCGGTCCAGCTAGACAGCCACGACCCGCTTCATCCACACCTGCAACGATGCGTTCTGGCGTCAAGAAATCACTTTGTCCGTGAGCGTTGTTCTGCATAACTACTTGGCCAACAACTTGGCGATCGCATCAGCAGCTAACGCTGCAGAGTCACGCTTGAGTTCATTTCGAACAATGCTAAATTGTTCCAGTTGCTGCTCACGCACAAGTGGATTGCGTAACAAGTAAAGCACTTCATGTCCCAGCAACGCAGGTGTTGCTTGTTCCTGCAGGAGCTCGGCAACAACAGGCTTCGGCGACAAAATATTCGGCAAGCTCACAAACTGTGTTTTCAACAAACCAATCCAACGCAAAATAACTTTGGCGAGGAACGATGCGCGGTAAGACACCACCATCGGACGGCCTAGCAGCAAGCACTCCAAGGTTGCAGTGCCAGAAGCGAGCAAAACCACATCAGCAGCGCGCATCGCTTCGCGCGATTGGCCATCGAGCAGCGTCCATTCAACACCCGGCGCGTGTTGAGCAATCGCTTGCTCCATGCCTGCACGCAGTTTCGGTTTGGCAACAGGCGTAACGAAACGCACTCCGGGCAAACGTTGCTGCAGCCATGCCGCAGTCTGCGCAAATGTTTCGCCGAGATATTTCAGTTCGCCGCCACGGCTACCTGGCAGCACAGCGACGAGCGGGCCTTCTTCACGCAAGCCTAGCGCACGACGCGCAGCGCTCTGTGTGGTTTCATCATTAAGCTCATCAGCGAGTGGATGACCGATGTAGGCCGCGGGCACATCGTGCGATGCGTAAAATTTGGGCTCGAACGGAAATAAACACAGGATCAGATCAACTGATTTAGCGATGCCCTTCACGCGGCCCTGTCGCCAAGCCCACACCGTGGGGCTGACCATGTGCACGGTCTTGATACCTTGCTCACGCAAGCGGCGTTCAACCGTGAGATTGAAGTCCGGAGCATCGATGCCGATGACGCAATCAGGACGATCTTTAGACAAGCGCTCGATGATGACACTGCGTAGTTTGAGAATGCGTGGCAGCACTTTGATGACTTCGGCAAAGCCCATCACTGAGAGTTCTTCAATGCTGGCAATTGGCTCGCATCCGGCCGCAATCATGCGCGGGCCCGCAACACCATAGAACGTTGCGTCTGGGTAACGTACTTTCAGTGCAGTGATCAGCGCGGCGCCGAGGATATCCCCGGAAAGTTCGCCGGCGATCAGTGCAAAGCGCATAGCAGGAATTAACGCGCCAACCGGCGCGAAGTGTTGATGAAGTCCAGCATTTGCTGCACGTGCGCAGAGTCCTTGGCCATTTCTGCAAGCTCAATTTTGACGTCGGCCATCACCTTGCCAGAACGATAGATCAGCTTGAAAGCGTCTTCGATCTTATCGATATCCTCAGGCGTAAAACCGCGACGCTTGAGGCCTTCTTTATTGATGATGCGTGGTTCAGCTGGACTGCCGGATACCGTCACAAACGGCGGAATATCGCCGGTAACGCCTGAGCTATACGACGTGAAAGCATGGTCACCGATCTTCATGAATTGATAGATCAAGGTGAAACCGCCCATTACCACCGTGTTGCCGATATGCACATGGCCAGCAAGGCTAGTGTTGTTAGCAAAGATGTTGCCGTTGCCAATCAAGCAATCATGCGCAACATGGCAGTACGCCATGATCAGGTTCTTGTCACCGATGCGCGTTTCGCCGTTCTTGGTGTCAGCCTCTTTCATTGTGCCGCGCTGAATCGTGACGTATTCGCGGATCACATTGTCATCGCCAATCACCGTACTCGTCGGCTGATCACGTGTCGCAGTGAGATCTTGCGAGAGTTCGCCGATAGAGGCGAACTGATAAATCTTGTTGTTCTTGCCGATCTTCATCGGCCCAGTCAGTACCACATGCGGACCGATCCAAGTGCCTTCGCCAATCTCAACGTCTGCACCGATGATGCTGTACGGTCCAACTTGCACGCTGGGATGTAGCTTAGCGCTGGGATCAATAATCGCGGTCGGATGAATTAATACGGTGCTCACGCTTACTTACCCTCGTCGCCACGGTCGACGTCTTTGATGACGCAGGTCAAACCGGCTTCGCAAGCGATTTCATCGCCCACGTAAGCGGTGCCTTTAAATTTATAAACGGTGCGCTTCTGCTTTTCGAACTCGACTTTCAGCGTGAGCTGATCGCCAGGCACGACGATGCGTTTGAAGCGGCACTCTTCAATTGCTGCAAAGTAAAAAATCTTGCCAGAGTTGGCGCGCAGGCCCGTTTCCTGGCAGGTGTAGAGACCGCAAACCTGTGCCATGGCTTCCACCATCAACACACCGGGCATTGTTGGCAGGCCGGGGAAATGGCCCAAAAAGAAATGCTCATTCATCGTGACATTCTTCAAGGCGGTCATCGATTTGCCCGGCTCATAGCCAATGACGCGATCGACCAGCAAAAAGGGATAGCGATGGGCCAACATGCCCATGATGTCGCGAATATCAAAGATCGTGTTCACTTTCAGCCTCATCAGATTTGCTTGTAATGCCGAGCTTGTTCTCGGCATGGCGGAGTCTTTGCTCCAATCGCTCTAAGCGTCGCACACGCGCCACTTGTTTGCGCCACTCCCTTGCATTTTCTACCGGCAAACCAGAGCCATACACCCCCTTTGATGGGAGGGACTTGGTCACCATGGCAAAGCCCATAACAATCACATCGTCGCCAATCTCAATATGACCGGTAATGCCGACGCCGCCGCCAATCATGCAGCGCGAACCAATTTTTGTACTGCCCGCAATGCCCGTACAAGCAGCGACTGCGGTATGCGCACCAATATGCACGTTGTGTGCAATCTGAATCAGGTTGTCGAGGCGTGCGCCATCGCCAATGATCGTGTCTTCAATCGCGCCACGATCAATCGTAGTGTTGGCGCCCACTTCAACATCGTTGCCAATCACCACCGTGCCCAGCTGCGGTACTTCCACCCAACCAGTTGGGCTCGGAGCATTGCCAAAACCACGAGAGCCAATCACCGCGCCCGCTTGAAACTGGCAGCGGTCACCGATGCGAACGTCATGCCCGATATGAACACGCGCGACCAGAAAAGCTTTTTTGCCAAGCTGCGCGCCACGCCCAATGATGCTACCGGGACCGATGTAGGCGCCTTCGCCAATCACAGCGCCCGACTCAATCACCACCTGCGCCGCGACACAGCTGCCCTCGCCCAATTGGGCGTCAGGTGCCACGACTGCGCTTGGATGAATCCCCGGCTCGAAATCACGACTGCGATCAAATAACGCAGCAATACGCGCAAATGCGAGATAAGGATCTGGCGCAACAAGACCATTGCCGGTAAATGTTGCACCGTCCCGCTTGCCCACAATCACCGCACCTGCCTGCGTATTCGCAAGCTGAAGACGAAATTTGGGGTTATTCAGAAAACCAATGCAGCCAGGTTTGCCGGGAGCCAACGAGCAAACGCCGCTAATGACAATAGCCGCATCGCCTTTTAGTTCGAGGCCGAAGCGTGCTGCGATTTCGCCAAGAGTATGGGACATAGTGCCTAGGGCCTGTTAACGCTAATGCGCAGGATAAACGAAGGCGCCATCAAACGCGCAACGCCGCTCCTCCCTTCACAGGAAGGAGCGGCGTGCGGTGATGCAGAACTTACTTGGCGGCTGGAGCCGACTGCAGGCGCTTCAGCACTGCGTCGGTGATGTCTACTGCAGCAGTTGCGTAGACAGGATCCTGCAGAACAGCGTCAACGCCCTTTTCCTTGGCAACGGCTTCGATCACAGCCTTGATCTTGCTCATCATGTCGGTGGTCAGCTGAGTGTCACGAGCTTTGAAGTCGTCCTGGAACTGGCGCTGCTTGTACTGGATATCGACCTGACGAGCGCTCAGATCTTTCTCAGTCTTGGCAACATCGGCCGGGCTCATCAGTGAGCCTTCCTTCTGGTACTTGGCTGCGTCAGCCTGGAATTTTTTCATCTCGGCTTCGAGGTCATTCTTGCGACGATCGAATTCGGTTTTGATTTTGTCAGCGCCAGCCTTGAACTGCGGCGACTGCTGCACAACGTCAGCCACACGGATCGTGGCGATCTTCACTTCGGCCTGCGCCGTGCCCGTGATCATCAAGGCGGTAGCGCCGATAAGGGCTGCAGTCAGGGTCTGATTCAGGAGTTTCATTTGCTTCTCTTCCTCTTGCTGTAAACGGTGTGGTGTTGCCTTCAAGGCCACCCGCACCCGCGGTTTTGATCAAAGTTAAAGTGAATAAATATCTGTGATCTTAAGTAAATTTAATAAAACATAACGTTTTCTTGATGAACAAATCGCAGCGGCGCGGCTTAGAAGCCTGTACCGAAGTTGATCTGGAATCTTTCGATCCTGTCACCCGGCTTTTCGTTCAATGGGAATGCATAGCTCAAATCGAGCAGACCCAAGAACGGCGTGAACCACTGGAAGTTGATACCTGCCGTGTGGCGCAATTCGTTAAAGGCGAAATCATTACGTTCGGCGAATACATTGCCGATGTCATAGAACATGGCCAAACGCGTCGACTTGCCATCCGATTCAATCGGCATCGGGATGATCATATTCATCTGCGCCGTCGTACGGAACTTGCCGCCATACGGATTGCCCACTTGCGACTGATTGAAAGTATCGCGGGGACCCAACTCACCATCACGATAACCACGAACGGTGCGTGAGCCACCGGCAAAGAAGTTTTCGTACGGCGGGACAATCTTGGTCTTGCCAAACGAATCCACAAAGCCAAGCGAAGCATTCGCTTCAAGCAAGAACTTCCAGAACAGTGGCTGATAAGCCTGTCCACGGTAGCTCATCGTGTAATAGAGCAAATCGCTACCCGGGATGGAAACATCAACGTCAAATTGATTCAGCGAGCCGTAGTTAGCAAAGAAAGTACGGTTACGCGTGTCGCGGCTAATACCGGTACGTAACTGAACGTTCGTGAACACCGTTCCGTTTTCCTGAACGAACGCTGCAAGCTCATCAGAAGATGAGTTATACGTTGTAATCGCCGTTTGATCCGCAGAAACGCCTAAACGCAGCGCCGCGAATTCCGACAAAGGAATGCCGTAAGTCAGATTGGCAGCCATCACATTGGAGCTGAAACCCGATGCGTTACGAACCACCGACTTCGAATTGCGATAGGAGACGCCTACTGTCTGGCTAATGCCATCCGCAGTGAAGTAAGGATTGGTCAGCGACAAATTCACGCTCTTGGAAATAGCGTTGTGATCCAACGCCAACTCGACGCGATCACCCGTGCCCAAGAAGTTGGTGTGCGTGAGGCTGCCGTTGATCAAGAAGCCCTGAGAACCCGAGAAGCCCACGCCAAACTGCACAGAACCTGGCGCGCGTTCTTTGATTCGGAATGCGATATCAACCAAATCATCAGAACCCGCCACTGGCTTGGTATCAACTTCTGCTTCTTCGATAAACGGCAAGCGAGTTAGACGAACGCGTGAACGCTCAACTGCACTCTTGGAGAACGGCGAAGCTTCAAGCTGACGCATTTCGCGACGCAGCGTTTCATCGTTGGTGGTGCCATGGCCAGCAAAAGTAATGCGGCGTACATAGGCGCGCTTACCCGGCTCAACGTAGTAATTGATCGTGATCAGCTTCTTTTCTTCATCCACATCTGGAATCGGCGTGACCTTAGCAAAGGCATAACCGATATCAGACAGCGCAGCTTCAATACGATTTGCGCTCTCGGTAGCTTCTTTACGCGAGAAGGTGCTGCCATCTGGCGTGGAGAGCAAAACATTCAAGAAGGTCTCGTTGAGAATAATCTCACCCGAGAACTTGTGACCTTTCACTTTGTAGATCGAACCTTCGTCAACGTTGATCGTGACGTAGATCGATTCTTTGTCTGGCGTCAGTGCAACCTGCACTGAGCGCACATCAAACTTCAGATAACCGCGATCCTGATAGTAGGACTGCAGTGCTTCCAAATCGCCGCCAAGCTGTTGCTTGGAGTAGCGGTCGGTCTTCTGAAACGGAATCCAGTGTGTGCGCTCAAGCTTAAATTGCGCGAGCAGATCTTTCGTCTTGAACGCTTTATTACCAATAATGTTGATGTCTTTAATCTTGGTGACTTTACCTTCAGTCACCTTGATGTTGATCGACACACGATTATTGGATTCGTCTTTGACCTTGGTATCGATAGCAACATCGTAATAACCATTGGCGTAGTACTGACGACGCAGTTCTTGTTCTACCTGATCGAGCAGTTCGCGCTTGAACAACTCGCCATCGGCCATGCCGAGATCCTTCAGCGATTTCTTCAACTCATCGCCACCGATCTTGTCATTGCCTTCGATCTTAAACGTGGTGATCGCGGGGCGCTCTTTAACTGCAATAACGAGCGCATCACCGTCCCGTTCCAACTGAATATCTTGGAACAGCCCCGTCATATAGAGCGCGCGAATCGCTTGGCGCGAGGTGGTGTCGTTAAGCTCGTCACCCACAGACAAGGGCAGATACGTTAGGACAGTGCCGATATCGAGACGCTCAAGACCACGAGCGCGAATCTCTTTAATCGTAAATGCGCTGAACGCGAAGGCTTGTCCCGCTAGCAGCAGGGCTGCTACCGCGGTCAACAAAGCGGTCTTGCTGAATCTCATTGTTCTAGTCGTTCCGCGTTCAGTTCGTAATAGTTTTAGTTAAGCAGGCGCGCAATATCGTTGTAGAACGCTAACCCCATCAAAGCAACCAAGAAGGTCACCCCCAAGCGCTGCCCCATCTCCATCGTGCGGTCAGATACCGGTGAACCTTTCACCGCTTCGACCGCGTAATACAACAGATGCCCGCCATCCAGCAGCGGCACCGGTAACAAATTCAATACACCCAAACTCACACTGACAACCGCCATAAACATCAGGAACGGCACAAGGCCGATCTGGGCAGTCATTCCTGCCACCTCTGCGATCTGGATGGGACCGCTGACGTTCTTGATCGAGACATCCCCTAGCACCATGCGCCAGAGCATTTTCAAGGTCAGCATAGACATCTGCCCGGTGTACCGTATCGCCGCAGGCACGGCGGCAATCGGATTAAGCCGGTCTTCAGCGCGCAAATCCTGCCACAACTCAGCCGGGACTGCTACGCGCGCACCAATCTTGCCAAGTCCTTGATCGCCATGGCCGATGATCAGATTGCGTTCCAGTATCTCATTCCCGCGCTTAACTTGAACTTTGGCGACTTCACCGGGATGCGCGCGCACCCATTTGGACCACTGCTGCCAAGAGGTTACAGGCGTGTCATTAAAGGATAGGAAAAGATCGCCCGCCTTCAAGCCGGCACCATCTGCAGGATCGCCCTTGACGACACTCTCAATCAGGGCAGGAATCTCAGGCTGAAAAACCTCAAACCCGAGATCATTAAACAGAAACTCAGGATCCACGCGCACTGCAGCCAGATCAATCACTAGCTCACGGGTCTCGCCGCCGCTGGTCTTGATCACTACAGGCACCTGCTTGCCTTCCAGCGCGCGGCTCAGCAGTTCTGTACGAAGCTTGTTCCATGTAGCGATTTCAGCATCGCCAATGCGCAAAACTTGGTCGCCCTGATGCAGTCCGGCCTTGGCTGCAATAGAAGCCGCGGGTGGTTCTGCAAGAAGCGGCTTGATGCCTTCAACGCCGAGGATAAAGACGGCCCAGTAAAACAGGATCGCCAGTGCAAAATTGAATACGGGGCCTGCCGCCACAATCAGTGCGCGTTTACCGAGGCTCTGAGTGTTGAAAGCGAGATGACGCTCACTGGCAGCGACTTCACCTTCGCGCTCATCCAGCATTTTGACGTAACCGCCCAAAGGCAGCGCCGAGACCACCCACTCCACACCATCTTTGCTGGTGCGAGTCCATAGCGGCTTGCCGAACCCTAGTGAAAAGCGGAGCACTTTGACGCCGCAGCGCCGAGCAACCCAGTAATGACCAAATTCATGAAAAGCGACCAAGACTCCGATCGCGACCAGAAACCCGCCAATGCTCCAAATTAAATCAAGCATGAATGACCTTCTGTCCGGAATTGAGCCAGTTCATAGACCACTCACGCGCCCAGGCATCGACGGCAAGAATGCCCGCAAGGTCAGACGCTACAGCTTGGCGATCAGCATTCAGGCAGCTTTCGATCATTTCTGCGATACCGGTATACGTAAGTTTCCCCTTCAGGAACGCTTCGACAGCGATTTCGTTCGCTGCGTTCAATACATTTGCGGCATTGCCACCCGCGATCAAAGCCTCACGCGCCAAACGCAGACAAGGGAAGCGCTGGGTGTCTGCTGGCTCAAAGCGCATACGTCCCAAAGCAGCAAGATCGAGGCCATCGACACCCGACTCCCAACGCTCTGGCCAAGCCAAGGCATGGGCAATAGGCACGCGCATATCGGGCTGGCCGAGTTGCGCCAGCATAGAGCCGTCGACGTACTCCACTAGCGAATGAATCGCGCTCTCGGGGTGAATCACCACTTCAAGCTGGGCGGCTGGCAGACGATACAAAGTCGCCGCTTCAATCAGCTCTAGGCCCTTATTCATCATGGTGGCCGAGTCCACCGAAATTTTCTGGCCCATCACCCAATTGGGGTGACGCACCGCCTGCTGTGGCGTGACCTTGGGCAGATCCGCTAAAGATGTTTCTCTAAACGGGCCGCCAGATGCCGTAAGCACCAAACGCTTCACGCCTTTTGGCACTGCGCCGCAGCGGTAGGCTGCAGGCAAGCACTGAAAGATCGCGTTGTGTTCGGAATCAATCGGGATGATGGTGGCGCCAGACTGCTCCGCCGCATCCATCAGCAAACGACCCGCCATCACCAGCGGCTCTTTGTTGGCAATCAGAACCCGCTTACCTTTTTGTACGGCTGCGAGCGTTGGCAACAAACCTGCTGCACCAACAATGGCCGACATGATTTGATCGGCTTCGGCGTGAGCAGCAACAGCCGCTAGTGCATCAACGCCTGTCCCCACTGCAATTTTGAGGCCTGCGGATTTGATCTTTGTTTCAAGGCGCTGCGCCGCTGCAGCGTCTGCCATCACCGCAATGCGCGGTAAGAACGCTTGGCACAGTTCAAATAAAGCAGCGTCGTCGGTATTGGCGGTCAGCGCGAGAACACGCAGCTTGTCGCTGTGGCGCTGAGCAACGTCGAGTGTGTTGCGGCCGATTGTGCCAGTGGCACCAAGAACGACGAGGTTTTGCATCAGATATTGAGTAACAGCAGGCCCAGCACCATCACTGGCGCAGCGGCCAGAATGCTGTCAACGCGATCAAGAATGCCGCCGTGACCGGGCAGGATATTGCCGCTGTCTTTGATCCCTGCAACGCGCTTGAACATGCTCTCGGTGAGGTCGCCGACAATAGAGAACACCGCGACCACCATGCTCAGCACAAACAGTGCGATCAGTGCATCACCTTGGGCCTGAAAAATGTAATGACCCCCAATAAGGGCCCATGCACCGCAGAGCAGCACACCACCAATCGCACCTTCAATGGTTTTACCGGGTGACACATTCGGCGCCAGCTTGTGCTTGCCAAACGTGCGGCCCGCAAAATACGCGCCGGTGTCTGCTGCAAAAATCAGGAAGAACAAATAGATCAGGCGCATCACGCCATTCGGCATCGCGTGCAAGGTCGCGAGCGCTAACAGCGTTGAAGAAATCAGCAACAGGCCCAATGCGCTCATCGCCGCATCAGATGGCGGGTGGCGCTGAAAGTTTTGCGGAAATCCGGACACCAGCGTGAAGGTAAAAATCCACCACACGATGGCTGCACCGAACAACCAAGGGCGGTACTCCGACGGAGCAACCCAAACTGCGAACAACACGATGGCCATCGCAGCAACATAGACATAGCGCCGAACGCTTTGGCCAGTCCACTTCATCAGGCCTGTCCACTCCCAGGCAATCATCAAGCCGGCAGCGGAGAAGAACACATACAGCCAAGGCGTTGGCGCAAACCAGATCATGCCCAACAGCACGGGCAATAACAGCAAGGCGGTGATCACGCGCTGCATCAGCATGTTATTGATCCGATCCGGTGAGTTGTAGGAGTAAGAATGCGCTATCCATGGCAGTTTTCAAAGCGACTTAGGCCGCTTCAGGCACTCGACCAAAGCGCCGTTCACGCCCGGCAAACCACGCGACAGCTGCCTTGAACTCGGCCTCGTTAAAATCGGGCCACAGCGTGTCGGTAAAGAACAGCTCGGTATAGGCCAGCTGCCACAGCAAGAAATTGCTGATTCGTTGCTCCCCACCCGTTCGGATCATCAAATCCGGGGCCGGCAGACCTGCAGTATCCAAATACTCTTCAATATTTTCAGTATTGATTTCACGCCCCAGCGTTACACAACGCTGCGCCGCTTGTGCGATATCCCACTGCCCGCCATAGCCCACCGCGACCACCAGTTTGAGCTTGGTGTTATGCAAAGTGAGTTGTTCAGCACGAGCCATTTCATCACGCAAAGCTTGCGCAAAATCGCGGTGATCGCCGATGAAGCGGATGCTGATGCCATTTTTGTGCATCGAGTCGATTTCGCGTGCCAGCGTCTTCACGAAGAGCTGCATCAGCAAGCTGACTTCTTCCTGCGGGCGACGCCAGTTTTCCTGCGAAAACGCGAACAAAGTCAGTACTCCAACGCCAGCCTGATGTGCAGCGCGCACAATTTTGCGCGCGCTCTTAACACCAGCGCGATGACCCATCGCACGCGGCTGCAAGCGTTGTTTTGCCCAGCGCCCGTTGCCATCCATGATCACCGCGACATGGCGCGGTGCGGACGACTTTGGTAGCGCGGGAGAAGACTTGCTCACGTCAGATCACATCGACATCAAATCTTTTTCTTTCGCTGAAGCCGTTTCGTCGACCTTGGCTACATGCTGATCGGTGAGCTTCTGAATATCCGCTTCAGCGCGCTTTTCTTCGTCGGTGGTAATGGTCTTGGCTTTGCCCAGATCCTTCACGGCCTGGTTGGCATCGCGGCGCACATTGCGGATCGCGATCTTGGCGTCTTCAGCTTCAGTCTTCACGACTTTGGTCAGCTCACGGCGACGTTCTTCCGTCAGCGGCGGCATGTTGATGCGGATGGTGGTGCCTGCAGTGTTCGGCGTCAGGCCGAGATCAGAAGCCATAATCGCCTTCTCGATCAAACCCAGCAAAGTCTTGTCATAAGGTGTGATTGAGATCGTGCGGGCATCTTCAACCGTGACCTGAGCGGCCTGCGAAATAGGAACTTCTGAACCGTAGAAATCGACGCGCACATGATCCAGCAGTGCGGGATTCGCACGGCCAGTGCGCAGCTTGGTGAGCTGAGTCTTGAGGTTGTCGAGGCACTTCTGCATACGGGCAGTGGCGTCGGCTTTGATCTTGTTTACCATTTCCATCGTCTCCTTAGACGGTTACGTGCGTGCCAATGGTGTTGTCACCCATCACGATCTTCATCAGAGCGCCCGGGCGGTCCATGTCATAGACGCGCAATTTCATTTTGTTGTCTCGGCAAAGCACCAGCGCGGTCTGGTCCATCACGCCCAAACGCTGATCCAGCGCCTGATCGTAGGTCAGCGTTGAATACTTAGTCGCCTTTGGATCCTTCTTAGGATCCGCGGTGTAAATACCATCGACCTTGGTCGCTTTCAGCAACAGATCAGCGCTGACTTCAACCGCACGCAATGCTGCAGCAGAATCAGTCGTGAAGAAGGGGTTGCCCGTGCCCGCAGCAAAAATCACCACGCGACCTTTTTCAAGGTGACGCTGTGCTTTACGACGGATGTAGTCTTCGCAAACTTCGTTGATGCGCAGTGCTGACTGCACACGTGCTTGCAGGCCGATGCGTTCAATGGCGTCTTGAATGGCGAGGCCGTTGATCACGGTCGCCAACATGCCCATGTGGTCGCCGGTGATGCGATCCATGCCGCCGCGGGCCAGACCTTCGCCGCGGAAGATGTTGCCACCACCCACCACCAGTGCCACTTCAACACCGGCGTCGACGATGCCTTTGATCTCGTTAGCGAGAAAAGTCATCACATCGGAAGAAATACCAAACTGCGAACTCCCCATCAGGGCTTCGCCGGATAATTTCAAAAGGATTCGTTTGTAAGCTGGCTTTGTACTCAAGTCAGGAATCCTCGCGCTATGGTTAGCTTCGTTCGCTTAGAAAGAGGCCCCGTTTCCGGGGCCTCAGATTTACCGATAGTTTACCGCAAAGAACGACTTAACCGCCTGCTGCAGCCACTTCTGCTGCAAAGTCGGTTTGAGCCTTTTCAATGCCATCGCCTACAGCGAAACGCACGAAGCGTGCAACGCTGGCTTTCTGCGACGCGAGCAGCTTTTCAACCGTCTCGTCAGGGTTCTTAACAAAAGGCTGGCCCAGCAGCGTGATTTCGTTCACGAACTTGGCAACCTTGCCGTCGAGCATCTTCGACTGGATTTCAGCTGGTTTCGGCTTGTAGCCGCCGCCAAACTTCTTCTTGATCGTCGCGTAGTCGTCGTCCCAGCTCTTCTTGTCTTCAGCGGACAGGCCGTCATAGACGCCGTTCGTCTTCTCGACATCCATTTCCTTAAGCACGCCGGCCAGCCTGTCGGACTCGGCCTGAGCTTCGGCCTGTTCCTGGGCAACAGTGGCTTCGATGATTCTGCGCTCGGTAGCCAGCACGTCGGCCGAGATCTGCGAAACATCGAGGAAACGTGGGTTGGACGCTGCGACATGCATCGCGATGTCCTTAGCCAGCTCAGCGCTACCGGCGTTGAGGGCAACCACAACGCCAATCTTGGTGCCGTGCAGGTAAGTGGCGATTTCGCCAGCCGCCTTGTTGACGATCTCAAAACGACGGATCGTCATGTTTTCGCCGAGTTTGGCGATCAGTGCGCGACGCTTCTCTTCCAGCGTTTCGCCGCCAACGTCGAGCGCCAACAGCGCAGCGAGGTCAGCAGGCTTGTGCTTGAGCGCAGCTTCAGCAGCAACCTTGGCCAGACCTTGGAATTCGTCGCCTTTGGAGACGAAGTCGGTTTCTGAGTTCACTTCAACCAGCACAACCGAGTTGGCGTCAGACGCCATCGCGATCACGCCTTCAGCAGCCGTACGGCCACCCTTCTTGTCGGCCTTGGCCATGCCGTCCATGCGCAGCTTTTCGGCAGCTTTGTCGGTGTCACCACCGGTGGCTTCAAGCGCTTTTTTGCAGTCGCTCATGCCAGCGCCAGTGCGCTCGCGGAGTTCCTTAACCTGTGATGCAGTAATTGGAGTTGTCATAGGTATCAAATCTTTATTGCCGCCATTGAGGCAGCAGATGAGGAATAAATCAGGCCTAAAAACAGAATGGGAAGAGACATTGACGTCTCTTCCCATTCGCCTACGATTTAGGCTTCGGCGCCACGACGGCCGCGCGAACCGCGGTCGTTCTTGCCATC
>JAZKEM010000077.1:43725-48280 GCA_040387055.1 Pseudomonadota bacterium
CGATTTAGGCTTCGGCGCCACGACGGCCGCGCGAACCGCGGTCGTTCTTGCCATCTTTTTCGCCAGGCTTACGCGGACGCGGTTTGCGTGGTGCTTCCATCTTCACTTCTGGCTCAGGAACGTATTCGTCAGGCTTGAGGTTCGGGTTCGAACCACGGCCTTCGAGAATGGCTTCAGCGAGGCAGGCGGTGTAGACCTTGATAGCGCGGGTCGCGTCGTCGTTACCTGGGATCACGTAGTCAACTGGCTGCGGATCGTTGTTGGTATCGACTACGGCGATGACCGGGATACCGAGCTTCTTGGCTTCAGCAATCGCGTTCTTTTCGTAACCGGTGTCGATGACGAACAGGCAGTCCGGCAGGCTCGGCATGTTCTTGATGCCGCCCAACGACTTGCGCAGTTTTTCAACTTCGCGAGTGTGGTTCAGCTGTTCTTTCTTGGTCAGACGATTGATGCTGCCGTCTTCAATTGCTTTTTCCATCTCGTGCAGGCGCTTGATTGAGCCCTTGATGGTCTTGAAGTTGGTCAGCGTGCCGCCCAACCAGCGCTGGGAAACATACGGCATGTGGCAACGCAGCGCTTCGGCTTCGATTGATTCACGTGCAGCGCGCTTGGTGCCTACGAACAGGATGCGGCCGCCATTGGCGGCGAGCTTGCCAGCGAAGGAGCAAGCGTCCTTCAGCATCGGCAGGGTCTGCTCGAGGTTGATGATGTGAATGCGGTTACGATCGCCGAAAATGTAAGCTTCCATTTTCGGGTTCCAGTAGCGGGTGCGGTGTCCAAAGTGGACGCCCGCTTCCAGCAACTGTCGCATAGTGATATTCGACATGTGTACAACTCCTTGGGTTGATAGCAAACCGCGTCGTAGTGACAGAGCACCCAAGATCGACGCGGATGGATTAATCAAAGTACAGTCAGCAGGGTTGCCGAATTGCCTTTGAAGGGCGCGCTTTATACCATAGCGACCCTTTGAAAACAACGCGTTCCACCTGCGTTCCCCTAGCTCCGGCCCATGTCGATCACTATAAAAAACACTGAACAACAGCAGATGATGCGCGCCGCAGGCGCCGCCGCCGGGGATGTGTTGACCATGATCGCCCCGTATGTGAAACCGGGCGTCAGCACCGACGAGCTGAACCGCCGCTGCCACGACTACATCGTCAACACGCTCAAGTGCATCCCCGCCCCGCTCAATTACGGCGGTGGCAACGGTCGCGTGCCGTTTCCGAAATCGATCTGCACCTCGGTTAATCACGTGGTTTGCCACGGCATTCCCGGGCCTAAGACTTTGAAAAAAGGCGATTCTTTGAACATCGACGTCACCGTCATCAAAGATGGCTGGCATGGCGATACCAGCCAGATGTTCCATGTCGGCGAGCCCACAGTGCTGGCCAAACGTCTGGCCGAAACGACGCGCGAAGCGATGATCGAAGGCATCAAAGTGGTTCGTCCGGGCGCCAAACTGGGCGATATCGGTCATGTGATTCAGAAATACGCCGAGGCACGCGGCTTCACCGTGGTCCGTGAATATTGCGGCCATGGCATCGGCCAGATCTTCCACGAAGATCCGCAAGTGGTGCATTACGGCAAAGCTGGCACGGGAGTTGAATTACAAGCCGGCATGACCTTTACCATCGAACCGATGATCAACGCCGGCAAAGTCGACGTTAAACTCCTGCCTGACGGCTGGACCGTGGTCACCAAAGACCATTCAATGTCCGCACAGTGGGAGCACACCATTCTCGTGACCGAAACAGGCTATGAAGTACTGACCCTGCGCGCAGGGGAAGTCATCTAATGGGCGCAGAAATCGAACTAGCTGAAGACGAAGCCGCGTCTATTTTTAGCGCGCCGAAAATACGCGCCCGCCTGCATCTGGATGGCCGCTCCATCGCGGCTTTCCGCGACACCCTGACATGGGGCCGCGAGCGCCTGTTCACCCTGTTTCACGAAGGCATGCCCGCAGACTCGCTGGTCCACGCCCGCGCTCATTTGGTTGACGAAGTTTTGCGTGAAGCCTGGCTGAAGTTCCTGCCAGAAAATCCGCAAGGCTTGGCCATGATTGCCGTCGGCGGTTACGGCCGTGGCGAACTGCTGCCGCATTCGGATATCGACATCCTGTTGCTGCATGAACCAGGCGCGCTGGAACAATACCGCGTCGCACTGGAACAACTGACCGCCTTTGGCTGGGACATTGGCCTAGAAGTCGGCCAGAGCGTGCGCACCGTTGATGATTGCCGCCAACAAGCCGATGGCGATATCACCGTCATGACCAACATGATGGAAGCGCGTCCGCTGATTGGTGATCTGCGCCTATATAGCGCCATGCAAACCGCAATCGCGCCAGACAAACTCTGGCCAGCCGATGAGTTCTATCGCGCCAAGCTCGGCGAACAAGCAGCACGCCATAAAAAGTATGACGACACCGGCTACAAGCTGGAACCCAACGTCAAAGAAGGCCCTGGCGGCCTGCGCGATATTCACACTGTGGGCTGGGTGGCCAAGCGACACTTCGGCGCACGCAATTTAATTGAACTGCGTGATCGCGGTTTTCTGACCAAGCAAGAATGCGATGAGCTTTTCGCCGGTCAGGATTTCCTCTGGCGCGTGCGCTTCTCGCTGCACATGATCACGGGTCGTCGCGAAGATCGTTTGCTGTTTGATCACCAGATCAAAGTCGCCGCGCTATTTGGTTATGTCGACTCCGATCGCAATCGCGCCGTCGAACAGTTCATGCAGCTTTACTACCGCACGATCAAATCACTTTCGTGCCTCAACGACGTGTTGCTGCAGCTATTCGACGAAGCCATTCTGCACGCTGAAGTTCGCGAAGAACCGAAAGCGCTGAACCCACGTTTTGAAGTACGTCGCAACTTCATCGAAGTGCGCAGCGAAGATGTGTTCAAACAACATCCGCATGCACTGATCGAAATCTTTTTGTTGATGCAGCAGCATCCAAAAATTGAAGGCATTCGTGCCAGCACGCTGCGTTTAATTCTGCGCGATGCACGCCTGATCAATGATGCGGTTCGCCAAGATGTGCGTGCTCGCAGTTTGTTTATCGAGATGTTTCGAGAAGGCCGCGGCCTCACGCGCAATCTGCGGCGCATGAATCGTTACAACGTATTGGGCAGCTACCTGCCCGCTTTCGGCCAAATCATCGGCCTGATGCAATACGATTTATTTCACACACTCACCGTCGACGAGCACACACTCTACGTTCTGCGTAACGCGCGACGTTTTGCGATGAAACGTTTCCGCGAGGAGTTCCCTTTCTGCAGCGATGTGATGGATCGCCTCGCCAAGCCGGAAGTGCTGTATCTCGGCGCCTTCTTCCACGACATGGCCAAGGGTCGTGGCGGCGATCACTCGGAACTGGGCGGACAAGAAGCTGAAGAATTCTGCCTCAATCACGGCCTCTCACACAGCGATGCCGCGATTGTGGCGTGGCTCGTAAAGAATCACTTGCTAATGTCGCTGACGGCACAGAAACAAGACATCACCGATCCAAAAGTTGTGACTGACTTTGCCCGCAAGGTTGCTGATCGCAACAAGCTCGATTATCTGTTCTTGCTGACCTGCGCAGACATTCGTGGCACCAACCCTGCGCTGTGGAATTCATGGCGCGAAAGCCTGTTGGTTAATCTTTACAACGCCACCGCACGCGCACTGGAACGCGGGCTGCACAATCCAGTGAATGAAGCCGAGATGGTTGCAGAACAACGCAGTCAGGCGCTCACGCTTGTTGCCACCAAAGGTGTTGATCCACAACAAGCGAAAGAAGTTTGGGCTCGCTTTGAAAACGATTACTTCTTGCGTCACACGCCAGAAGAATTGGCTTGGCACCTGCCAGAAATCCTTTCAAGCACTGAAGAAAAATTGCCGCTGGTTTTGGTCGAGCCCCTTGCCGACCGCGGCACGACCGTATTCATTTACACACGCGATCGCGACCATTTGTTTGGCCTCACAACGGGCGTTCTCGCTCGCCTCGGTTTGAACATTTTAGACGCACGCCTCAACACCACTGACGACGGCTACACGCTCGATTCATACATGGTGATGGAAGGCGACGGCTCACCGATTGATGGCGCGCATCGCTATGACGAAATTCGCGATGCGCTAAGCAAAGTGCTGAGCGATCCGGATATTTCCATCGTCGATGTGAACCGCCGCACCTCGCACAAGCTCAAGCATTTCAATACACCGACGACGATTTATTTCAGCCAGGATCAAGCGCGCAAGCGTACGATTCTCGAACTCGTCACCGCCGATCAACCCGGCCTTCTGTCGATGATTGGCCGCGTGTTCCAGAAGCGCGGCATCCTGCTCGACGCCGCCAAGATCGGCACGATTGGCGAGCGCGCTGAAGACGTTTTCTTTATCACTGACCGGATGCATCGCCCACTCCTCGATGAGAAAGTTATCGAAGAGCTGCGCGAAGTCATCACCCGTACACTCAACCGCACCGAAGCTAACTAAAATGAATAAAGACGAACTCCAAAAAATCATCGAATCCGCTTGGGAACAGCGCGATACGCTCGACAAGTGCAATGCC
>JAZKEM010000078.1:0-11680 GCA_040387055.1 Pseudomonadota bacterium
CTTGCGTGGCGCGGATTTTGCGTTGCTGAGAGGAGATCATGCTGCTGATTTCCTTAAGGCGGCCGGAAGTGTCAGCAATCTGCTTTTCGGTGCCTTGAAGCTCCTCACGCAGGCTGTCTTGCTTGTCGCGCTCTTTGTCGACCCGCTGGTTCAGCGCTTCGATGCGCGTTTGCAGCTTTTTGAGGTCCGTATTGGATTCTTCAATACGGGTTTCGCTGGAGGGGGCGCTGCCATCCGTGGCGTCCTGCGCCAAAACGGGCAGAGCCAGCAGCATAGTTAGCAATAGAGAAAAGCGGATCATGCGATAATGGTAACGGATGTTTACAGATGTTTTGGACTTAAAAGGCAATGGATCAACTTCTTCAGTTTGTAGCAAATCACCCTATTTTGTTTGTGCTGTTCGGCGTTGTGCTCATTGCACTTATCGCCAACGAAATGCACGGCAACCTCACTGGTGGCAAACGCTTGGGTACGGCAGAAGCCGTGCGCCTGATCAATGATCGCGACCCGCTGATCGTCGATGTGCGCACCAGCGCTGATTTCAAGCGCGGCCATTTGCTCAATGCTCTGAATCTGCCAATCGCCAAGATTGAAGAGCAGCTCGGCCAGTTGGGCAAGGACAAGGCGCGGCCGGTGCTGGTTTATTGCGCGCTGGGTTCCAGCAGCGTGACGGCAGTGGATAAATTGCGCAAGAATGGTTTCACCGAAGCGTATCCGCTCAAAGGCGGCATCAACAATTGGCTGGCCAGCAACCTGCCGGTCACCGTTAAGTAGGAAAGAGGCGCACATGAAACGTGTGCAGATGTATTCGACTGGGATGTGCCCCTTCTGCGTCATGGCCAAGCGCCTGCTGTCGCAGAAAGGAGTTGCGGTCGACGAAATTCGCGTCGATGAAGATCAATCCCGTCGTGAAGAGATGATGCGTATCACTGGACGTCGCACCGTGCCGCAGATTTTTGTTGGTGAGACCCACGTCGGTGGTTATGACGATCTCTCGGCAATGAATAGTGCAGGCAAGTTAGACCCGCTACTCAAAGACTAAAAATCAATTTAAAGAAAGATCATGGCTGAACAACAAACTCCTCCGGCAGGCCGTCAGGTTCTGCTGCAAAAGATGTATGTCAAAGACGCTTCTCTGGAAGTGCCACAGGCGCCGCAGATTTTTACGCGCCAATGGCAGCCGGAGACCGACGTGCAGGTCAACACGCAGTACACCAATCTTGGTGACAACAACCATCAGGTGATGTTGTCCGTGACTGTGACGGCGAAAGCAGGCACGGATGTTGGCTTCCTCGTTGAAGTGCATCAGGCCGGCATCTTCACCATCACGGGCTTCGATGAAGTTGAACTGGGCGCAGTGCTGGGCGGTTATGCCCCGGGCCTGTTGTTCCCCTTCGCACGCGAAGCGGTGGCTGATCTCGTACAGCGCGCCGGATTCCCGCAGTTGTTGCTGCAGCCGATCAATTTTGACCAGCTCTATATTGATCACCAGCAGCGCGCTAAAGCAGAACAAGCAGGTCAGGCAGACGGTAGTGGAATCATCCTCCCCCCAACCCTCAACTGAGGCCGCTATCGCGGTGCTCGGTGCTGGTTCTTTCGGCACTGCGCTCGCGGTACATCTGGCACGTCGCGGATCGCCGACGCTGCTGTGGGGTCGAGACGTCGCCAAGATGCAGGCGATGCAGGACGCGCGCGTCAACGCGCAGTATCTGCCGGACTGTGCATTTCCGGTAAAGCTCACGGCGATTTCAGATTTGCAGCTGGCGGTGACCAGCGCAGAAGATCTGCTGATTTCCACGCCCAGTCATACCCTGCGCGAAACGCTAACCACGCTTAAACCTTGGCTGCGTCCAGGTCAGGGCGTTGCTTGCGCGTGTAAAGGCTTGGAGCCGCAAAGCGGCAAGCTCGTGCACGAAGTAATTGAAGACGTGCTCGGCACGGCGCATCCGCTGGCAGTGGTTTCTGGTCCGACATTCGCAAAAGAACTTGGCATTGGTTTGCCGACGGCAGTGACCGTCGCGTCGACCGACGAAGCGTTCGCAGCAAAAATTGCTGACCGTTTGCACGGCGATGGTTTCCGCGCTTACACCGCAGACGATTTGCCGGGCGTTGAGATTGGTGGCGCTGCCAAAAACGTAATGGCGATTTGTGTGGGTCTAGCGGATGGCTTGAGTCTCGGCGCCAACACGCGCGCAGCGATCATCACGCGTGGTCTCGCCGAAATTATGCGTCTCGGCGAAGCGCTCGGCGCCAAGCCTGAAACCTTGATGGGCTTATCCGGCATGGGCGATTTGGTGCTGACTTGTACCGACAACCAATCACGCAATCGCCGTATGGGTTTGTTGCTGGCCGAAGGAAAAACCGTGCCGGAAGCGATCGCAGAAATTAAACAGGTTGTAGAAGGCGTTAAAGCAGCGCCAGAAGTCCTGCGCCTTGCCCGTCGGCTTGGTGTTGATATGCCAATCACCGACGCCGTTACTCGCGTGCTCAGTGGTGAAATCACGCCAGTCGAAGCGGTGCGTGTACTGGCAATGCGGCCGAAGAAAGCTGAGTCGGAATAAATGTAGGGTGCGCCGTGCGCACCGGCAATCTTCGCTAACAAGGGCAGAATGGTGCGCGCAGCGCACCCTACGTTAGATTAAATCCCGCCTGTCGCCACGCTTCATAAACCGCGACCGCGACCGCATTCGATAAATTCAAGCTGCGATTCCCCGGCCGCAATGGAATGCGAATGCGTTGTTCCTTCGGAATGGTTTCTAGCAAATCATCCGGCAGCCCGCGGGTTTCAGGCCCGAACAACAAAATATCGTCATCGCGGTACTGCCACTCATGATGTGCCGTCGCGCCTTTAGTGGTGAACGCTAGCAAGCGCGATGAGGGCAGGGTCTTGATCAGATCCGCCAGGGAATCATGCTGCTTCACATCAACAAACTCGTGGTAATCGAGCCCCGCTCTTTTGAGTGCGCGGTCATCCATGCTGAAGCCCAGCGGGTGGATCAAATGCAATTGAGCCCCCGTATTGGCGCAAAGGCGAATGATATTGCCGGTGTTCGGCGGGATTTCGGGCTGATAGAGGGCGACGTTGACCATATCGTCATCATAAATCGGGAAATGATCTGATTGACAGCTTTGAAGATGCTGCCTAAGCTCCTGAGACGCTTGGGAAAGTCGGAAGAGACAACATGAAAATTACTACCTTGATCGCTGCTGCTGCATTTGCTTTGACTGCCATGACGGCACAGGCCAGTGAATATGACGGCGTTGATGAGACCCCATCGGCAATGGCCATGGGCGCGGACCTGCTGTTCGTTCGTCCATTAGGTCTGGTTGCAACCGTAGTTGGCACGGCTCTATTCATTGTGCAGTTGCCGCTCTCACTGATTATTGGTGAGGCCCCAACGGGTCCGGCACAGCGTTTGGTTGTAGAGCCTGCGGCATTTACCTTCCGCCGCCCGCTGGGTCAGATGGATTAATTTCGCAACTTATTTGTTTAATAAAAAAAGCCGCCAGTTATTGGCGGCTTTTTTATTGGAAGAACCGCAGCTTTAACGCAGCTTGCGACCTTCACTATCCAGCACGGTGACTTCACCAAGATTGAGCTGACGCACTGGCGCTTCAATCTTGCTGAGATCACCCACCACAATCCACGTCAGCGCATCCGGATGAATCAGTTTGTTCGCGGCTGATGCCAACGCAGCGGGCGTTAATTCATTTACTTTGCCGACAAGATCGTTGTAATAACTGTCAGGCAGGCCGTAAACCAGAATGTTGTTGTAAGAGCCTGCAACTTCGCCCGCAGTTTCGTTTTCGCCGGGCAGACTCAACACGATGCTGTCTTTGGCGAATTTGATTTCGTCGTCGGTTAGCGGGCGTGTGCTCAGGAGATTACGCAGTTCTTTGAGTGTTTCCTGCATCGACTCTGCGGTCTTGTCGGTTTGCACCGGCGCATAGGCAAAGAACGGACGTTGCCCCTTGGCATTGGTCAGCGTGGTGAACGCGCCATAAGCCCAGTGTTTGTCTTCGCGCAGATTCATGTTCAGACGTGAGACAAAGTTGCCGCCAAGTGCGGTGTTCACCGTCACCATCGCCAGATGATCCGGATCGTTGCGTGGTGGTGCGACGGCTGCCGCCAGAATCAGCGATTGCTCAGAGCCAGTGCGATTAATCAGGAACACGCGTGGCTTGCTGGGCAGCGTTGCTGTTGCCAGATTCTTCTGTGGCTTGGCTTCTACTGGCGCTTTCCATGAAGACCAGCGCTGTTCCAGCAAAGGTTTGATCTGCGCCATCGTGGTGTCGCCAACAATCAGCAGCGTCGCGTTGTCCGGGCGCACCCAACGTTTATAGAAAGTCTGCAACTCATCGCGCGTCATCGATGCGATGCTGGCTTCCGTGCCGTTGCCCGACAGCGGGTTGGCGTAGGCGTGACCTTCACCATAAATCAGTTTGGGATAAATCCGCGAAGCGATGCCATAGGGCTGCGAACGTTCTTGTTGAATCGCGGCCTGCATCTGCGGCTTGATTCGTGCGAGTTCGCTGTCTGGGAAAGTCGGGTTGAGTAATAGATCCGTGAACAGATCGAGAGACTCAGGAAGCTTTGATTTGAGTGCATTGAGTGTGATGTACGAGGTGTCGAGCGTGGAGCCACTGCCGATGCTCACGCCTAACTCTTGCGAGCGTTTGGCAATCTGCAGCGAGTCGAGCGATTTGGTGCCTTCGTCAATCATGCCGAGCGCAAGCTTGGCGGTGCCGGGTTTGGCCAGACTATCTGCGGCATAACCCGCATCGACGATCAGATTCATTTGCACCACTGGCACATCATGTCGCTCAGCGAGCACCACCTTGAGTCCGTTCGATAGCGTGTCGCGCGTCAGCGACGGCAGCTTTAATGCAGGTGCAGTGCCGGGCACAGGCATCTTGCTGCGATCTGCGCCGCTGGTGGCTGCGGTGTATTCCGGGAAGGGATGAACTTCGAGTGCGAACACGCCATCAGAGAGCCACTGCTGCGCAGATGCTCGTACATCCGCAACGGTGGCTTCGCGCGACCATTTTTGCATGCGCTTGTACTGCTGCGGATCGTCGGCGTAAACCTCGCCCTGTGCCAGCACGTAAGACTTGCCGCCAGAGCCATCGATGCGTTCAACACTGCGCACCCAGCTGGCGTAGTTCATCGTTCTGATGCGGTTCAGTTCTTCTTCGGTCGGGCCATCTTTGAGGAACTTGGCCAGCTCTTCATTCACGGCAGCTTCAACGCGCGACAAAGCGATGCCCGGTTTGGCGGTGGCGCTGATTTCAAATTGAGAGCCGATTTCAAACGGACCCATCGAAGCTGAAACATCGGTAGCGATCTGGTCGTCATAAACCAGACGCTTGTAGAGGCGGCTGTTCTTGCCGCCGGTCAGCACATCCGAGGCGATATCTAACAAGATGAAATCGCGCGTGGTGATGCCGGGGATATTCCAAGTTTTGTAGATGCGGGCCTGCGGTACGCGATCTTGCATGACGGCGCGGCGCTCGCCGCTCATCTTGGCGACCCAAGCTTTCTGGTGTTTGACCAATGGGCCCGGCGCGATATCGCCGAAGTAATACGTCACCTTCTTCAGCACATCCGCAGGATCAACATCGCCCGCAATCACGAGCGTTGCGTTGGCTGCCCCGTAGTGGCTCTTGAACCATTCTTTAACGTCGTCGACTGATGCGGCGTTGAGGTCTTCCATCGAGCCAATCGTGGTCCACGAATAAGGATGGCCCGCCGGATAGGTGTTGGTGGCAATGATTTCGTCGACTTTTCCGTAGGGCTGGCTTTCGCCCTGACGCTTTTCGTTTTGAACAACACCGCGTTGTTCATCAAGTTTCTTCTGGTCGATGGCGCCGAGCAGATGGCCCATGCGATCAGATTCCATCCACAGCGTCATATCCAGCGCTGAGGTCGGCACGTTTTCATAATAATTGGTGCGGTCGAGCCAGGTCGTGCCGTTCATCTTGGTGGCGCCGACGGGCTCCATCGCGCGGAAGAAATCGTCGTTGTAATTCTCAGAGCCGTTGAACATCAGATGCTCAAACAAATGCGCAAAGCCGGTGCGGCCCGGGCGCTCATCCTTGCTGCCAACGTGATACCAAATATTGACCGCGACGATCGGGGCTTTGTGATCTTCGTGAATGATCAGCGTCAGCCCGTTGGGCAGCACGTGCCTGACGTAAGGGATATCGATATCAGGGTAAGCGTCACTGGCGTTCGATTTGGCAAAAGCTGGGGCGCTAACGATGCCCGCGGCCGCAATAACCGCGAATAATATTTTTTTCATTGGTGACCCTGACAGGAATAGCCCAGAATATATAGGCATGAACGCTCAGACGCTAAAAGCTGCCCGTGGTTCCACAACGCCCACCAGTGTTGATTCACGCACTGGCCGTTTGCAGCGTGCGCGCTGGCTGGCTTCGCCCAATCATGATGAGCGGCCAGAGGGCAGTGGGATTAGCCTGCTGGTGATCCACAACATCAGCCTGCCTCCGGATCAATTCGGTGGTGGATGGATTGATGATTTGTTCCTCAATCGGCTCGATTTCGACGCGCATCCTTATTTTGATGGGCTGCGTGAGCTCAAAGTCTCGCCGCATTGCTGCATTTTTAGAGATGGCAGCCTGACGCAGTACGTCTCATTCAATCAGCGCGCCTGGCATGCCGGAAAGTCGCAGTTTGAGGGCCGTGAGCGGTGCAATGATTTTTCGATAGGCATTGAGCTGGAGGGTTGCGATACCAAACCCTTCACCAAGGCGCAGTATCAGCGCCTGTTGCGGGTGACACGCGCGCTGCAGGTGGCGTATCCAGCGATAACTACTGGCAGAATCGTGGGACACTCTGATATCGCGCCGGGACGTAAAACTGATCCTGGCCCGCATTTCGACTGGGCATTTTTCAAGGACGAGTTGGGCACATGACCTTACTGGGAATTCTGCTGGCGCTGGCTTTAGAGCGAGCACTCGGTCACTACCGAGGCTGGGGCCGCCCTGTGTTGTATCTCGGCTACGTCAATACCTTGAAACGCGTGATTACGCTGCGTGCTTTATGGACCTCATGGTTCGCGCCGCTGATGTTATTGCTGCCGCCGGTGTTGGCGGTTTATTACGTTCACGATATGGTCTCCAGCCCGTTTCTTGATGTGCTGATGTCTGCCGCAATCTTGTTGCTATGCCTCGGCCCGCGCGATTTGGCAGAAGACGTTCATAGCTTGTTAGAAGCACGTGCTCGCGGCGATAGCCACGCCGCCAATCATCTATCGCGCGCGTTGATGCGTGGTCCGCACTCTGGAGATACGCGTCGTACGCTGATTGGCGCGTTGTTTATTCAATCGCATGAACGACTGTTTGGCGTGCTGTTCTGGTTCTTCGCTGCGGGGCCGACAGGCGCGGTGTTGTATCGATTGGCGAGTCGTTTGCCCCGCGCGCTGAATGAAATTTCGCCGGACTCAGTTGCTGCACGTCTTGCCGAAACCATTCACGACATTTTGGCTTGGGTGCCCGGTCGCGCCACTGCATTGCTCTATGGCTTGGCCGGCAGTCTCGACGATGCGCTGAGCGCGTGGCGTGATCTTGGATTCACCACGGGTCGTGAATGGCGCGCGGGAACTTGGGCCGTGTTGGCAACGATTCCTGCGGCATCGCTGAATATCGAAGAAGCAGACGGCAGCCCAGCTATGCCTGCGACTTTGGATGACAGTCTCGATGAAGTGTTGAAGATGCAGGCTCGTGCATTGCTGGTCCTGTTGGCGTTCTTCGGAATCTTCACCACTGGCGCTTTGATGCAATGATTCGCGTCGCGCTGATCATTGCGGCTAGCCTTTATGCGGCAGCAGGCAGCGCGGCTGAACGCGTTGTTGCGCTAGCGCCGCATCTGGCGGAACTGAGCTGTGCAGTAGGTGGCTGCAATAAATTGGTTGGCGTCGCCAACTACACAGATTTCCCTGCGCATTTAGAAAAGCTGCCACACGTCGGCGATGCGTTTTCCGTGAATGTCGAAGCGCTCATCGGACTCAAGCCAGATTTGGTGCTGGTCTGGGATGGCGGCACGCCACCTGAAACGGCTGAGCGTCTTGCGGTGCTGGGTTTACGTGTGGTGCCGATTAAAGTGAACAAGCTTGCAGATGTGGCGACAGCTTTGGAGCGTGTTGGTCAATTGCTCGGCACTGCTGATGCCGGGCGCGCAGCTGCTGCGGCATATCGCAAACGCTTGGCGGGTTTGTATGAACGCTATCGCGGCGTCAAACCTTTGCGTGTGATGTATCAGATTGAAGCGAATCCTGCGTTCACGATTAACGGGCAAAGCCCGATCAGTGAAGCGATGGCGGTGTGTGGTGGCATCAATGTTTTTGCAGGCTTGTCACAGCTGGCTGCACCCGTCACCAAAGAATCGGTGCTCGCGGCAAATCCTGATGTGGTGATTTACGGCGAACAAGATATGGGCGCTGAGATTCGTCACTACTGGGCCGCGTTCCCTCAAGCCAAAGCGCAGAAGAATAAAAATATTTACTCGATGGACGCGAGCCTGTTGGGTCGTTATTCGCAGCGCATGCTTGATGGTGTTGAGCAGCTCTGCAGCGCACTGCAAACCGCGCGCAGCAAGCCGTGAGCATGCAAGTTGATGTGATCATCCTCGGCGGCGGCGCTGCCGGTTTGATGTGCGCGATTGAAGCCGGCAAACGTGGCCGCAGTGTGCGTGTGATTGAACACGCCAATCGCGTCGGCAAAAAAATTCTGATGTCAGGTGGTGGTCGCTGCAACTTCACGAATCTGCATGCCACGCCTGCAAACTTTCTCTCAGAAAATCCGCACTTCTGTAAATCCGCACTGGCGCGTTACACGCAGTGGGATTTCATCTCAATGGTTGAGCGCCACGGCATCAAGTATCACGAGAAGGAACTCGGGCAGCTGTTTTGCGATGAATCTTCCAAGCTGATCGTGCGCATGTTGCTGGATGAGTGCGAAGCAGCCGGTGTGCAAATTGATGTGGATCGCGAAGTCAGTGAAGTGCGTCGCGACGAAACCGGTTTTGCGCTGCGCACCTCGCAAGGGCCGATCCATTCGACATCGCTGGTTGTCGCAACTGGCGGCCTGTCGATTCCGAGTCTGGGCGCCAGTGGCTATGGCTATCAGCTCGCAAAACAATTCGGCCACACCGTTCTGCCAACGCGCGCTGGGTTGGTGCCGCTGACTTTGAGTGGCAAGCATCTCGATGATTACGAAGGCCTTAGCGGCGTTGCCTTGCCCTTGGTTGAAGCGAGTTGCGGCAAGCAGAAATTCAAAGCGGGTTTCCTGATCACGCATCGCGGCATCAGTGGCCCAGCCGTTCTGCAGATTTCATCGTTCTGGCAGCCCGGCGCAGATTTGCGCATTGATCTGTCGCCGGATGTGGATCTTGAAGACTACTTGCGCACGCAGTTGCAGGAGCGTCCTGCTTCCGAGCTGAAAACCGTACTCGCCGATGTGCTGCCCAAACGACTCGCGCATCGCCTCTGCGAGCGCTGGTTTGAGAGCCGCCCGATGCGTCAGTACAAGGTTACTGAGCTGCAGGATTTTGCGCGTCAGCTCCACGCCTGGCCGATCATTGCCAGCGGCACCGAGGGCTACCGGACGGCCGAAGTCACGCTGGGCGGCGTCAGCACCGACGAGGTCTCGTCCGCAACCATGGAATCGCGCAAGGCTCCCGGCCTGTATTTCGTTGGCGAAGTACTCGACGTCACCGGCCACCTCGGCGGCTTCAACTTCCAATGGGCCTGGGCCTCCGGCCACGCGGCTGGAAAAGTCGTCTAAAACCGGCTTTGGCGGGTAGTTTCTTCGGCTCCAAACAGGGGGATAGTGGACGCCGACCGACCACCATACGGTCCAGAATGGTCATGCCAATTCGTTTGGGGTAGCCTTCGCTCGCCAAATTTATCGGCGCCTCGCGCGCATCCCTTTTTCTTGATCTTTACGGAGAGTTTTTATGGGTCAGTACACCGCCCCCCTGCGTGATATGCAGTTTGTTTTGCATGAACTTCTTGGCGTTGAGCAGGAGTTCAAAGGCCTGCCTCAGCATGCCGAACTGGACGCCGACACCATCAACTCCATTGCTGAAGAAGCCGCCAAGTTCACGCAGAGCGTGACTTTCCCGCTGAACCAGTCGGGCGACGAAGAAGGCTGCCACCACGACAAAGCGACCGGCAATGTCACGGCGCCAAAGGGCTTTAAAGAAGCCTACACACAGTTCGTTGAAGCGGGCTGGCCAGCGCTGTCTTGCGATCCCGAGTTTGGCGGCCAAGGCCTGCCAGAAGTGATCAACAACGTTCTGTACGAAATGCTGAACTCGGCCAACCAGTCTTGGACCATGTACCCAGGCCTGACTCACGGCGCCTACGCTGCTCTGCGCGTGCACGGCACGCCAGAGTTGAAGAAGACCTATTTGCCGAAGATTGTCTCGGGCCATTGGACCGGCACCATGTGCTTGACTGAATCGCATTGCGGCACCGACCTCGGCCTGCTGCGCAGCAAGGCTGAACCGAACGCCGACGGCAGCTACGCCATCAGCGGCACCAAGATCTTCATCTCGGCCGGTGAACACGACCTCGCCGAAAACATCATTCACCTCGTGCTTGCACGTCTGCCAGATGCACCGGCCGGCACCAAGGGCATCTCGCTGTTCGTTGTGCCTAAGTTCATTCCGAACGCAGACGGCACGCTCGGCGCGCGCAACGGCATCAAGTGCGGCTCGATCGAACACAAGATGGGTATTCACGGCAACGCCACCTGCGTGATGAACCTCGACGGCGCCAGCGGCTGGCTCGTTGGCGAACCGAACAAAGGTCTCAACGCCATGTTCGTGATGATGAACGGCGCGCGCTTGGGCGTCGGCATGCAGTCACTCGGTTTGGCGGAAGTCGCTTATCAAAACTCGCTGGCCTATGCGAAAGATCGTCTGCAGATGCGCTCGCTGACGGGTCCTAAGTTCAAGGACAAACCGGCTGATCCGATCATCGTTCACCCAGACGTTCGCCGCATGTTGTTGACGCAGAAAGCCCACGTTGAAGGCGGCCGTGCGTTCGCTTACTGGTCGGGTCTGATGATCGACAAAGAACATAACCATCCGGATGAGAAGGTTCGCAAGGACGCTGCTGATCTGATGGCGCTGTTGACGCCGATCGTCAAAGGCTTCATCACCGAAATGAGCTATGTCAGCACCACGCTCGGCATGCAGGTGTTTGGCGGCCACGGCTTTATCCGCGAGTGGGGCATGGAGCAGTACGTCCGTGACGCCCGCATCAACATGATTTACGAAGGCACCAACGGCATTCAGGCACTCGACCTGCTCGGCCGCAAAGTGTTGTCCGACGGCGGCGCCAAGTTGATGAAGTTTGGCAAGATCGTCACCGATTTCGTCAAGGCAGAAGCTGGCAACGAAGCGATGAAAGAATTCACTGGCCCACTCGCAGAACTCGGCACGGAAGTGCAGAAGATCACGATGGAAATCGGCGCCAAGGCAATGAAGAACCCAGATGAAATCGGTTCCGCATCGGTGCCTTATCTCAACCTGATGGGCCACTTCGTCTACGCCTACTTCTGGGCACGCATGGCTAAGATCGCGATTGAGAAACAGGCTGAAGGCGACTTCTACAAGTCCAAGCTGCTCACCGCCCGCTTCTACTTCGCCAAG
>JAZKEM010000079.1:0-2543 GCA_040387055.1 Pseudomonadota bacterium
GGAAGTTAAAGATGCGCTGTCCTATCTGCGTTTGCTGCATAACCGCGACGATGACACTAGCTTTGAGCGCGCTGTAAACACGCCGCCACGCGGCATTGGTGCGACAACAATTGAACGTTTGCGCTTGTTGGCACGCGAACAGAATATTTCGATGTGGGTTGCTGCAAAGACCGGCCTGCCTACACTGGGCCGTTCGGCCAATAGCGTTGGCGCATTTCTATCGCTGATCGAAGAGCTGCATGCGGACACGCGCAGCCTCACGCTCAGTGAAGCCACCAAGCTCACGATTGAACGTAGCGGTCTGCGCGAGCACTACAAAAAAGAAAAAGGCGAGCAAGCTGAAGCGCGCCTCGAAAACTTGGATGAGTTGATCAACGCTGCACGCGGCTTTGAAGAATTGCCGCCAGTTGAAGGCGAGCCAACACTCGAACCGTTAACTGCATTCATCACTCACGCCTCGCTGGAGTCTGGCGACGGCCAAGCAGGTCCGGGCGAAGATTGCGTACAGCTGATGACGTTGCACGCGGCAAAAGGCTTGGAGTTCCCTGTCGTATTTCTGGTCGGCTTGGAAAACGGTTTGTTCCCCAGCCAACGCACGATGGACGAAGGCAATCTCGAAGAAGAACGTCGCCTTTGTTACGTCGGCATCACGCGTGCACGCGAGCGTCTCTATATCAGCTACGCCGAGATGCGCCGCTTGCACGGCCAAGAGCAGATCAATCTGCCTTCGATGTTCCTCAAGGAAATTCCACCTGAGTGCGTCAGCGAGACACGTCCACGCGCTGGCATTGTTCGACCCGCTTTTGCTGCACGCAGCAACACATCTTCATGGAGTGGTGGTGGCAACTTTGGTGGCAGCAGTTATCGCAGCCCGAGTGTTGATGGCAGCGGCTACAGCAAAGATGGCTATCCGGCGCGCGGTTCGGCTCCAGCCTCTCGCGTCACCGATGTCGGCCCCGGCGGTTACAAACTCGGGCAGCGTGTTTCGCACGAACGCTTTGGCGAGGGCACGATCCTGTCCTTTGAAGGCGATGGCGAGCGCGCACAGGTCGAAATCCGCTTTAAGGCGCATGGCACCAAGCGCTTGATGATCAGTTACGCGAATCTGACGGCGCTTTAACCACACTCCATAGGCCTAAAGCCGTAATGTCATGCCCGCGCAGACGGGCATCCAGCTGTCTTGTAACTTATTGAAAGAACTAAAACTGGATACCCGCCTGCGCGGGTATGACGTGTGGTTTTAAAGGCGTGCAGGCCCTTTTACAGGCGCCCCTTCGCAGCACTTCTTTACTTGATTGGGCTTGATTTAGACTTTATTAAGATATATCTTAAGATCGTTACTTAAGACTAATCTTGAGTAACTCATTCAAGATTTTTTAGGAGTACCCCATGAGAAACCCTTTCTCTACATCAGACCGCCACGACCGCCGTTCCCACGCCGAGGCGCATTTTTCACACCATCATGGCCACCATCACCATGATCATCACCACGAACACCGCGGGCACCGTCACGATCACCACATGATGGTTGGTCGTCGCGGCGGCGGGCCATTCGGCCGTGGCGGCTCAGACTTTCCCGGCGACGAACGCGGCGATCATCGCGGGGGCGGTCGCATGGGCCGCATGTTCGGTCAGGGCGATCTCAAGTTGCTGCTGCTCGCGTTGATCGAAACCCAACCACGTCATGGCTATGAACTGATTCGCGCGATCGAAGATCTTTGCGGCGGCGCTTACTCTCCCAGCCCGGGTGCGATTTATCCAACGCTGACCTTTCTCGAAGAAGCGGGTTACGCAACCGTGCAGATTGCAGATGCCAATGCGAGAAAACAGTACGCGATTACCGATGAAGGTCGTCAGCACCTTGAACAGAATCGGCTCGATGTTGAAGCCGTGATGCAACGACTCAAACTCTCATCACGCATGATGGCGAAGCTCAGCGTGCCGGAGACGATCCGCGAGAGCATGCATCAACTTAGACACGCACTGATGGGCCATGACCGCGCCTGGGATGCCGCAGAAGTGAAACGCGTGATTGCGATCATTGAGAAAGCTGCAAAAGAAATCACGTCGGTTTAATCGACAGGAACTATCCGCATGTATTCATTAACGCCCGCAGGCGAACGTCGCCTGCTCTGGCTGCTAGCTCTCACGCAGTTCACCATCATCATGGATTTCATGGTGATGATGCCGCTGGGGCCGCAGATCATGCAGGCTTTTCAAATCACACCAGCCGCGTTTGCAACAGCGGTGTCAGCATATTCCTGGTGCGCGGGCTTGTCGGGATTGTTGGGGGCGACTTATGTGGATCGCTTTGATCGTCGACGTTTGCTGATCGTGGTGTATTCGTTGTTCGCGATATCAAACTTGATCTGCGCGCTGGCACCCAACTTTCACTTGCTGTTATTCGCGCGTGCGTTTGCGGGCATCACCGGCGGCGTTCTGGCTTCAGTGATCATGGCGATTGTTGGCGATGTGATTCCGGCACAACGCCGTGGCGCTGCGATGGGCACGATCATGACGGCGTTTTCACTTGCGGCGATTGC
>JAZKEM010000080.1:0-22503 GCA_040387055.1 Pseudomonadota bacterium
TCACTGCTCACCACATTCGAAGAAATCGCCGCAAGCCCAAAGGCCCGCGCGGCCTAAGGAATTAAAACGATGCTACTTAACGCCACCCAGCAGGCGATCACCGACAGCGTGCGTGAGTTTGCGCAGGAACGGATACGTCCACACGCGCAGAAGTTTGAAGCCGATCGCTGCTATCCGCCTGCCCTGTTCGAAGAACTTGCTGCTCTGGGTTTGATGGGCATGACGGCACCGGAAGAAAAAGGCGGCACCGGCGCTGATTACGTTTCTTATGCATTGGCACTGATGGAGATTGCTGCGGCGGATGGCGCGCTATCAACGATCCTCTCAATCCAGAACAGCCTGATCATTTCTGGAATGCTCAAGGACGGCACGGCTGAACAGCAGGCACGTTATCTGCCCGAGCTGATTTCCGGTCGCATGATTGGTGCATTCGCACTGACGGAGACTGACGCAGGCTCCGACGCCTCCGCGATCCGCACGCGCGCGACCAAGGTCGACGGCGGCTATATGTTGAACGGCACCAAGCAGTTCATCACCTCCGGCAAGATCGCGGGTATCACGATGCTTTATGCCGTGACTGATCCTGCCGCGGGCAAGAAAGGCATCTCAGGATTTTTGGTGCCGACTGATCGCAAGGGGTATTTCGTCGACAAGGTTGAGCACAAGCTTGGACAGCTGGCGTCTGATACCTGCAGCCTGCGCTTTGAGAATCTGTTTATTGAAGACGCACTTCTGCTTGGCCGCGAAGGCCAGGGTTACAGCATGGCGCTGTCGAATCTTGAAGCAGGGCGTATCGGCATCGCCGCGCAATCCATCGGCATGGCACGCGCCGCGTTGGAGATTGCGGCGGGTTACGCAAAAGAACGCCGCTCGATGGGCAAGCTGATTATCGAGCATCAAGCTGTTGGTTTCCGTCTCGCTGATCTCGCCTCAAAGCTCGAAGCGGCACGCCAGTTGGTGTTGCACGCCGCCAGCGTGAAAGACGCTGGACTGCCCTGCTTGAAAGAAGCATCGATGGCCAAGCTGGTTGCTTCTGAAACGGCTGAAGCGGTTTGCTCTGGCGCGATTCAAACACTCGGTGGCTATGGCTACCTCGAAGAGTTTGGCCTCGCCAAGATTTATCGCGATGTGCGCGTGAGCCAGATTTATGAAGGGACTTCTGACATCCAGCGAATGGTCATAGCTCGCTCGCTGTAGGGTGCGCTGCGCGCACCGCGACAACATGCAAATGGTGCGCACAGCGCACCCTACAAAACAGATATTTGAGAATACGTAGATGAAAATAAAAACCCGCATCACCGAACTCCTCGGCATCGACTACCCCATCGTTCAAGGCGGCATGATGTGGGTCGGCCGTGCCGAACTCGCCGCTGCCGTCTCCAATGCTGGTGGCCTCGGCATCATCACGGCGCTGACGCAGCCAACGCCTGAGGCACTGCGCGAAGAAATCAAACGCTGCCGTGCGATGACGGACAAACCCTTCGGCGTGAACCTGACGATTCTGCCTTCGGTGAAACCACCGCCTTACGCGGAGTATCGCCAGGCCATCATCGACAGCGGCATCAAGATTGTTGAAACCGCGGGCCACAATCCGCAGGAACATGTTTCGCATTTCAAGGAGCACGGCATCATCGTCGTGCACAAGTGCACCGCCGTGCGTCATGCGCTTTCGGCTGAGCGCATGGGTGTAGATGCGATTTCGATTGACGGTTTTGAATGTGCGGGCCATCCGGGTGAAGACGATATTCCCGGTCTAATCTTGATTCCTGCTGCTGCCGACAAAGTGAAAATCCCGATGCTCGCTTCAGGCGGCTTCGGCGATGGTCGTGGTCTGGTCGCTGCGCTGGCGCTCGGCGCTGACGGCATCAACATGGGCACACGCTTCTGCGCCACAGTTGAAGCACCGATTCATGATCGCGTAAAGCAGTTGATGGTTGATAACGACGAGCGCGGCACCAATCTGATCTTCCGCTCGCTGCGCAACACCGGCCGCGTTGGCAAGAACAGTGTCTCCGACAAGGTTGTTGAAATTCTCAAGCAACCGGGCACCAAGTTCGAAGACGTTGCGCATCTGGTGAAAGGTGCAGATGGTCGCGTCGCACTCGAAACCGGCAACCTGGATGCAGGCCTGATCTGGGCCGGACAGGTTCAGGGTTTGATTCGCGATATCCCGACGGTCGATGAGCTGATGAAGCGCATCATGAGTGAAGCCAAGAGCATCATTCAGGGGCGTTTGGCGGGACTAGCAGCTTAAGAAATAATCCGTCATGCCCGCGCAGGCGGGCATGACAACTATTCGATCAATGCTTGGTCATGAACGCAGTAGCGCTCTTCGCGTTATGGCCGTTGGCTGCGATGCTCTTTATTTTCTTCATTGCTTCCAACGGCGCGTCTGCCGAAAGTTTGTTGATCATGAATGTCGGCATCGGCCCCCCCGGATCTGCATGAGCAATGCTTTCGACAGCAATGATGCCGCCGTCCATTGGCGTCAGCGTCCAGTCATTCGTGAAGCTGGCCATGCGAACGCGATCTTTGCGAAGCGGCTCAGCATCTGGCGCGCCGACCGCATGCATTGAGACAACGCCGGTCGTGGGATCTTGCTTCCATTCCACGCGCATCACCAGATCACGATCCGTCACAGGCCACGGGATCTCGGTGTGGACATAGACTGTTTCACTCGCTGTCCCTTGCTTCAGCACTTTGACTTCACCGCACATGGAGTCCCACAGCGGACGCGCTGGGTAATCGCGCAGCAGTGCGACAACGCTATCCAGACTGGCTTTGATTTTGGCAGTTGAGCGAATCTCGTTGATAGGCGATCCGCTTTTAGGTCTAGAAGAAATCTCGACGCCATCAGCAGATTTCAGAACCTTCCATGTTTTATCCGCGGCGATACCACCGCTGCTGATTACACTTATGGCAATCGCGAGAACGATATGCGACCAGTTGGTTTTTTTGCGGAACAGCATTAAGCGTGACATCAGGGTTTCCTCACAACATTGCCAAATTCTTCGTAAACGGTTGCGTTAGTAAAATCAGTGTTGATAGCAGCTGAGATACTGAGGCGTTCGGTGCCCGCAGCAGTCTTTATTTCGTCCAGCACTGCATCGATATCTTCAGTCTCTATCTCGTAAATCGCGGCGTAAGGGTAGGCTTCGCCTTCCACCAGCTTGTGCGCCAGACGAAAGCGCTGCGCTGATTTGATGTCACGGATATTCACGACCTGTGCAAGATGAAAGTTCTGGTACCAGTCGTTGTATTCAGCCTCTCGCCCTTCGGCGGGATGGCTCAGCACGATCATCTTGTAACGTCGCTGACTCATCGCTGAATGACGAAGCCTATTCGCGCCCGAAAACCGGCTTACGCTTTTCGATCAAGGCCTGCACGCCTTCGCGGTGATCCGGCGAGCGCTGGCTCACCGCTTCATAGGCAATGCCGGTATCAATCACGGCAGTCGCAACACGCTTGAGTTCAAGATTGAGCAACACCTTGGTCCAGCGGATGGCGTTTCTTGAACCGGCGAGCAAACGCTCGGCGAATGCATCAACGGCGGCATCGAGTTCAGCTACCGGCAGGCTCTGATTGATCAAGCCAATCTGCTCTGCCTTCGGTGCAGGAATCAGTTCGCCCGTCAGCAGATATTCCTTGGCTTTGCACAGGCCGATGCGCTGCGGCCAGATCACTGCACCACCATCACCTGCAACCAAACCAATCGCGACATGCGGGTCGCCGATCTTTGCGGTATCTGCAGCGAAGATCACATCGCAGAACAGTGCAAGCGTGGCACCCAAACCAACAGCATGTCCGTTGAGTCGGCAGATCAGTGGTTTGTCGAGATCGAGGATCGCGAAAACAATGCGCTTGGCGAGACGAACTTCTTCGTCGAACAGATGTGGATTTTCCGCGTTGTGCTTCACGTGATCGAGATCGCCACCGGCGGAGAACGCACGACCAGCGCCCGTCAACACAACGACATCCGAATGTGGGTCTGCCGCGGCAAAAGAAAAAACTTCGGCCAGCTCTTCATGCATCGCGAGATTGACGGCGTTCATCGCATCCGGACGATTGAGCGTAATCGTTAACAAACGATTCTTACGCGTGAGCGCGATGGTTTTGTATGCGGGCATCGATGCAGACGACATGATCATTTCCGTTCAGAAGGAGGAACTGTTTCAGTTTCCCATACTACGGCTCGCTCACGAAACGCAGTAGCCATGTGGTTCCAGAGACCACCTTCATTGCCGCTTAGGGCAATATTGAAGTGGGTGGAGTTACGGAATTCGAGGACTTCGACGCCCTCCGCGCCAGCCTTGTAGGTGTAGGCGGAGTCGGCCGGGATGAACATGCCGTCGCCCTTGCGCAGAATCTTGGCGCCGATGTGCAGCTCGCCACCGACGACGTAATAGAGGCAATCACCGTTGTGGCTGTGCGGTGGCAGGACATAGCCACTCTTGAGCCAGAGATAAACCAGACTCATACCCTGCTCGCCGGGCTCCTTGAACAGCAGCAAACTCTTTTCACCAACGCCTTTGGATACTTCGATGCCTGCCAGTGTGCTCAGCGCTGCGAGCACCGATTCGCTCAGATGCTCGCGAGCCATCGTCTCGGCGCCAAGCTCGACCGCATCCTTGGCGTAGAAGAACGCCATGCGTTTGCGTGGAGCTTTGGACTCAGGAGCGCTCATGCGAATACCAGCGTTTATTTATCCGCTTTGCCTGCACGCGCGGCGATGTCATTCGCTGCGACGTAGCCGAAGGTCATGCCTGGGCCGATGGTGCCACCCGCACCCGGATACAAATTGCCGAACGGACTCGCTGAATTGTTACCAGCGGCGTAGAGGTTCGGAATTGGTTTATCGCTGGCATCCAGTACACGCGCCTGTGCATCGCACTTCAAGCCGCCCTTGGTTCCTAGGTCGCCTAGATTGATTGCGACTGCGTAGTACGGCGCGTTGCCGATTGGGCCGAGACAAGGATTCGGTTTGATGTTGGCATCACCGAACATCTGGTCGTAAGGATTGCTGCCGCGATTGAACTCAGGATCAACGCCGCTCACAGCGTATTGATTCATGTTGGAGACAGTCTTCTTCAACTGATCAGCAGGCACATGAATCTTTGCGGCGAGTGCATCGAGCGTATCGGCGCGGAAGATGTATTGATCCCACCAGTCGGGCGGAATGCTGCGATCGGGCATCAGAATCGTTGGCATGATGCCGCCGGCAGTAAATTTCTGACGGAACGTTGCGTCGAACACCAGCCAGCACGGTGTGTTGGCGCCGGTCTTGACCTGGTCGGCGACCATCGCTTCGCCGAAGGCATCGTAGCTGCCGGCTTCGTTGACGAAGCGATCGCCGTTGCGGTTGACGCAGACGCTATGTGGACGACCGACATCGAAGGCAGCCTGCACAATGTCTTCGAAGTTCGACCTGCTTTCCATCGGGATATGCATGGTCGGAATCCACCAGCCTGCCTCGGTGTGCTCGGTATCAGCGCCGACTTTCAAGCCAGCGATCAATGCCTCGCCGCGATTGGCATCCTCTGGCGTCGAGCTGTGTCGTGTCAGCCCCGGCACCGTGAAGTAGCGATCACGCAGTTCCTGATTCCATTCGAATCCACCAGCAGCAAGCACAACGCCATGGCGTGCATTGATGTTGTAGCGACGGCCGTAGTTATTAACCGTCACGCCACTGACTTTGCCGTCGGTGACAATCAGCTCGTCGAGCTTGGTTGCCAGACGCACTTCGACCTTACGATCAAAAACCTGCTTGTACAGATGCCCCATCAGCGCAGCGCCCTGGGTAAAGCGGCGATCGCGTTTCGTCAGCAGACGCGTCGAGAGATCGGACCAGTAGGTCCAGGCCATCTTTAGGAAGGTCTTGATCCAGCCCGGACCACGAGTCGAGATCGCGAAGAACTGCATGACGTCCATCGCATAGCGATTGAGAATCTTGAAGCGCGCATATTGCTCACGCATCAGCGGAAAACGTTCGCCGAGCAATTGGCCGTCAAAGGTCTCGCAGATGATCGAACGATCAACACGCGCGTTCGGTGCAGTGGGGAAATAGTCTGGGTAGTACGGTGCTGGTGCGACCGGCACACCGAGCGATTTAACGAAGCGCAGCATCTCTGGCGCTTGATCTACATAAGCTTCGAGACGATCACGCTTCACCGGCTTGGTGATCAGCGCATCGAGATAGGCCAGCGTCTTCTCGCGGCTGTCGTCGTTTGCCGTGAACTGATGATTCGGCACCCAGATCACGCCGCCCGAAGCTGCGGAGGTGCCACCGAACTTGTGCGCCTTCTCGACAATCAGCACCGACAGACCACGCTCCGCCGCGCGCAGTGCCGCGGTTGCGCCCGCTGCGCCGGAGCCGATCACAACAACGTCGTAGGTTTCAGTGTTGCTCATCTGCGTGCCTTAATTATTTCGTTTGTTGATTAGAGACTGGGCGCAACAACGACACGAATGCCGTTCAGTTCTTCGCGGAGTTGGATCTGGCAGCAGAGACGACTGTTGCTCTTGTATAGATCAGAGACCATGTCGAGTGTTGCTACTTCGATGTCATCAGCAGGCCCCACAACGGCCTGCCACTCAGGCTCGACGTAGACATGGCAGGTCGCGCAAGCACAGCTGCCGCCGCAATCGCCCATGATTCCTTCGACGTTGTTGAAGCGACCGACTTCCATCAGCGATTGCCCGGTCGCAACGTCTTCGAATGTTTTCTCGACGCCGTTGTCCTGAACAAAAGTTACCTTCACACCCATTTCGATCTTTCCTAAGTTTCCGCCAGCGCTTTTGCACGCGCGGCCATGATGTCGTTGAGATGGTTGACCGGATCGCCTGCGGTGATACCGCCATCAATAGGCAACACCACGCCAGTGATTTGCGCTGCACGATCACTGGCCATGAACAACACGGTCTGCGCTACGTCTTCAGGACGGCCCTGACGCTTGAGCGGCTGGTTCACATCGAATGCTTCGCCAACTGCTGCTTTGACTCTTGCTGCGACTTCGGGACTTGAGCCCGGCGGCGCGAAAGACGTGAGTGGGGTGCGGATATGGCCTGGCGCCAGACAGATCACGCGGATGTTGTATTCGGCGAGGTCAATCGCGACTGATTTGCTGAACTGAATCACCGCAGCCTTGCTGGCGCGATAAGTCATCAAAGCCTGCCCGGCCAGCACGCCAGCAATCGAGGCATTGTTGAGGATGACGCCACCATTGCCCTGCTTGCGCATCTGCTCAGCGGCATAGCGGACACCCGCCATCGCACCAAGCAGGTTGACGCCGATGACGCGCTGGAAATCTTTCAGATCATCGTCAAGGAAACGGGCATGCATCGCGCCAGAGATGCCAGCGTTGTTGAACATGATGTGCAGGCCGCCGAAATGCGAGACGGCAAAATTAACCAGTGCGCGAATGTCATCAGCATTGGATACATCAGTCTTGCGGAAGGCTACGGCCGCGCCAAGCTGTGATGCCAGCGCCTCGCCCTGCACCGTATCGACATCGGCCAGCACCACCTTGGCGCCTTCGGCGACAAACAGTTCTACCGTCGCGCGACCAATGCCGCTGGCACCGCCGGTGATGATGGCGACCTTGCCTGCCAGTTCATTCGCCATATCAGCCTCGGCGCGTGAAGGTGATCGGCAAGCGCTCGATCGTGCGCACGGCAACGGTTGGCGCGTAGGTAATCTGGTCAGCCGGGATCGCCAGCTTGATATCACCGAGGCGGCGCACGACCTCGCGAGCGACGACCTTGATCTCCATGCGTGAGAGTGATGCGCCGATGCAGCGATGTACGCCGACACCGAATGCAACATGCTTGCCGAGATTCGTGCGATTGAGATCGAAATTACGTGGGCAGGCGAACTGCGTTTCGTCATCGTTGCCTGATGCATAGAGCACCATCACGTGCGCATGCTCCGGCAGTTTCTGACCACCGAGTTCGACTTCCTTGGTCGTCATCTTCGCCAGTGCGCGGACCGGTGGTTCGATGCGCAGTAGTTCTTCTACAAAGCGGTTCAGCAGACGATCATCGTCGACCGATGCCTGCAAGGTCTTGGCGACTTCGGGCTGAGTTGCCAGCACATAAATCAAATTTCCAATCGCACTCGCCGTGGTGTCGTTACCGGCGATGATCATCGCGCGCACCAGCGACACGGCTTCGCCGAATTCGAGCTTGCCGTCGTCGGTCTGCGCATGCACGAGGTCGGAGACCATGTCTTCGCGCGGTGCAGCTTCGCGGGCGCGCATCTCGGCGATGATGAAATTCTGCAAATCGCAGATCTGTGCAGCGTTGGCGAGCATCTGCTCACGGTTCTGCATGCGACCAATCTGTGCGGTGACCGCCTGCGACCAGCCCTTAACCTTGTCGGCGCTGATCTGACCGAAACCAAGCTGCTCGCAGATCACCGCGATAGTCAGCGGAATCGCGAAATCGTTGACGCCGTCGACGACCTGTCCATCACCAGCCTTGGCGATCAACTGATCGATCAGCTTGTTGACGAGCGCAGTGATCTGCGGCTCCAGCGTCGCGACGCGGTGCGCGGTGAAAGCCTTGTCCATCAAACGTCGCACACGCGTGTGCTCCGGCGGATCAGACTTGATGACATCAGGGAAGAAGCCGCCGCCGTCACGCTCAAGAATTTGTTTGAACTCTTCGAAGAAGCCACTGGCGTACTGCGCTGCATAGCCATGCTTGTCGGAATATGTCAGCGGATCACGCAGCACGGTGACGATGTCGTCGTAGCGAGAGACCAGCCACATGTTGAGCTTGGCGTCGTAGTGCACCGGGCTGTCTTTGCGCAGCGCCTGATAGAACGGGCCAGGCGCTACCATCGCTTGCGGATCGGTCATCGACAGGTCGGCGATTGAGGCACTGCCATGCCCCATCGGGCACTTGCCTGTTTTCTGTGCAGCTTCGCCTTGGCTCGTTTCCATATTTCTTGCTCTTCGATTGATTAGTGTCGCGACAGTCCGCCGTCAGCAATGATGGCCTTCTGCTCACGCAATGCTTGTGGTGGTGTCTGAAATTCTGGCGTCCGATACTGGCGTGGACTCACCATGAATTTCTGTTTAAACATGCGGCTGAAATGCGCAGCGCTTTTGAAGCCAACGCGGTATGCGATTTCGCTAACAGATGCTTCGATTGCCTTCGATGAAGAAAGCCATTGCTGTGCGGCCTGCAAGCGCTTGTCCCAGATCAAGGTCGAGAACGGCGTGCCATGCAGCTTGAGCAATAGCGACAAATAGCGTGAGGAAATTCCGCAGCTCTTGGCGACCGTTGCAATGCTGAGCTTGGGATCTGAGAGATGAATTTCGATAAAGCGCAGCACGTCGCTGAGACGCTTGTCAGACAGCGTTTGACGCTGAGGCGCGCAGGACTCGTGATCTTTGATGGCGTCGCTAAGTACGCTCAAAGCGCTGTCGAGCAAGAGCTGCATCACATGCTCTTTCAACTCACCGGCATCTTCAAAGATGTCTGTCAGAATACGTTCTGCTATGGCGAACTTACGGCCACCAGCGGACACACAAAATCCAGTCTGAATATCTTGTGAGAGCAAGCCACGTAGAACATGCATCGGCACGATGACATGCAGCACTTCATGCGCGGTGTCATCGCCGGGTTGGCAATCGATAGAGAATGGCGTCATCGACTTGGTGACGAGGAAGTCACCAGGATTGGCGATGCTCTGTCCGGTTTGATGCGATACCGACAAGCGGCCGCGCTTTACGAACCAGAGCACGGCGACATCGGTCGCATCTTCGCGAATATGCGCCCAAGTGCGCTTGAAGTGCAGCGTGGTTTTTGAGCGCAAGCGAATGATGGAGCAGGCGCCAACAGCCTTGCGCTCAGCTCGGACTTCAATCACCGAACCGGGGTCGATTGAATAATCCCCGGAGTAGTACTCACGATTCCTTGGCCCACGAAAACTATTCTGACAATCGAGATAGTTCCTTTTATCGAATGTAAATAGCGTTTCCATCACTGCACCTCCGACTCAACCTTGCTGTATTTCTCTTGCCACGGAGGCAAGTTCGATGTCTAGCTGAGTGGATCGTATCGGTCGTCCTAGCCACAGTCCCCGCAGATAGCGCGGGCACATCGACATTTCGCGCATGGGTGAGCAGACGCTCCGCGAGCACTGCTCGCGGGCCTGCGAACGCCCGCACAGGGATGTGCGGGCCGGGCTCTCAAGTGGAGATTCTGCTGCGCCAAGGACGGCAGAAAATGCTCTTAGGTGCGCACGGCGCACCCTACCGAGTAATGCCCGAATCCGTGAATTGCTGCTGTTGCTCTGCAGACAGTCCCAGAAGCTCCCCAAACACATAGGCGTTGTGCTCGCCAAGCTGGGGCGCGGCATCGGTAATGGCCGCCTCACGGGACATTTTCCAGGAAGGGCCGATGATGTTTTTGGCCTGCCCGGTCTTGTCCGTGACTTCGCGGTAGAACCCCCGGGCCCAGAGATGCGGATCGGCAACTAGATCGACCGAGCTTTGGCTCTTGGCTGCTGCCACACCATTGGCCTGTAATAACTCGACCAGTTCGTGAACGTCGCGATCTGCGGTCCATGCAGATACAGCCTGATTCAACTGGGCTTCATTGGCTTTGCGTTTGGCGTGGGTGCTGAACAGCGCGTTGTTTGTCTGCCCCATCAACCTGGACATGCTGTGCCAAGTTTCTTCTGAAGAAACTGCGATGCTGAGCCATTCGCCATTTGCACAGCGATAAACGCCATGCGGCGCCATCTCTGCGTGAAGGTTGCCGTCGCATTCATGCACGACGTCATTGAGGCTGTAGTCCATGATCGTGTCGCCGATCATGCTGGTCATGCTTTCTACTGCAGAGACATCGATGAACTGACCTTCTCCCGTTCGGCGACGATGCAACAGCGCAGCGACTGTTGCGAAAGCGGCCGCAGCGCCGAAAGTTGAATCGGCGTAACGGATATTCATTGCACCAGGTGGACTGTTCTCGTGACCGACCAGCAAGCTCAAACCACCGAGCGCGGCGAAACACGGTGCATAGCCGGTCTGATAACTCAGCGGACCTTCACTGCCATACATTCCCATCGACACGAAAACGATATCGGGCTTGGATGCTTTGACGACGTCATAACCCAGCCCCAAGCGCTTAACTGCACCGGGGCGGAGATTTTCAACGACGACATCCGATTTACTCAGCAGATCCAGAACGAGCTTGATGCCCTCTGGCTTCTTCATATCCACTTGCACGCTGAGCTTCTGCGGATTTACAGCCTGAAAGCCAGGAGCCTTGTTGATGTCTTTCACGCCATAGGTGCGAGTGACATCGAGCGAATCGAGACTTTCGATACGAATGACTTCTGCACCGAGAAATGCGAGGAGCTTGCCAACGTATGGGCCCGCCCAGACTTTGGTGAGCTCTACAACACGCACGCCTTCGAGTGGGCCACCGCGCATACGCTGCGTCATGGCTGTTCACCCATCGATGATGTGTGCTGACCCAGCAAAGGTGCCGGAGCAGTGATCTGCGCTGGTGTTGCACTTAGTTTGTAAGGCACTGTCGGATGCAGCGCTGCCCCCAGAACCGGATGATTCACTTCAGCAAAGAATTTTCGGAATGCGTACTGCGGGGAGGCTTTGAGATCTTCTGCGTTGTTCACTGCAACCAAGATCAAACCCAGTTTCTGAGCCTCTGCTGCAACCTTCTCTTTCTCTTGCGTCGCCAGCCATTCAGCAATGTACTGTCGGCACAACTTCACACGCTCGGGCGTACATTCGCGCTCAAGCCAACGCTCGGGAAATTCATTCATCCACTCAGGATCACCGAGCAATTTGCGCAGGCCATCCCAATGCGATGGCGCTGACATCCAGATATACGCAAAACCATCACGGCAGCGGAAGATGCCCGCAGGGCCAAACAAATCGAATTGCGTGCGGTTGGTGCTGACATCCATATCGCCTGCGACCATTTGTCCCAGAACATAGTCGAGGCGTGACGCCAGAACCTGTTGCTTGGAGATGTCGATGAAACGACCTTGTTTCGACACTTCACGTTCGTACAGCGAAGCGCTGATGCAGAGTGCCGCATCAAGTCCGGCTTCGTAACTAGTAAGGAAACGTCCTGCGCCTTTGAGCGGCGGCATGTCATCTGCTGAACCACTCGGCGTGTGATAACCCAAGCCACTAGCCTGAAACACCGTGAAATCTTCTGCGTGTACGCGATCTTCTGGTGGTGATTGGCCGAAAGACGTGATTGAGCAGAGCACCAGCTTTGGCCACTTCCCATCAAGCGTTTCGGGGTCGAGGCCAATATCTTTCAGCCAGCCAGAAGCATGATCGTCGATGACCACATCAACATGGTTTAGCAGCTTTTGAAGTGCTGCAGAACCCGCAACCGTTGTGACATCAAGCGCGACAGAACGCTTGTTGGTGTTGAGGTATGCGAAGAGTCCGCTACGTTCATTGTCGTCGCCCTTAGCAGCAAAGGGCCCAAGCCTGCGCGTAGGACTGCCTGTGCCCGGCTTCTCCAGCTTGATCACTTCAGCGCCAAAGTCAGACAGGAGCTTGCCGCAGTATTCACCGCTCACACTCTCTGACAACTCCAACACTTTGATGCCGCGCATGGCTGACATGGATATTTCCTAGCGCTGAAGTGATAACTCGTAGTCGCCTGCATCATCGACATGCGCCTTCCAGCCTGGATAAACCACAATCGTTGTGAAGGTCTCTTCGATAATCGCTGGGCCATTCACTTCGTAGCCGGGCTTGAGTTCCTTGCCGTAGAACACTGGCGTGTCTGCATAACCCTTGCCCAGATTGGCACGGCGCGTCTTTGCAGGCTTGCCTGCAAGCGCTGGCGCTGTTGTGCCCTTGATGATTTTTGGCGATGGCGTTTCGACAGTCGTTACGAGACGAATGCCAGTGACTTCCGGCATTTCACCTTCGCGCACGTGACCGAATTCTTCAGTGTGGCGCTGATTGAACGATGCAATCGCCTGCACGCCCAAGGCTTCGTTAATGAACGCGAGATCGTGCAAACCTTGATTGACCTTCACATCGAAAGCGAGCGACCAGTTTTGTCCCGGGTAACGCATCTTCATCTGATACTTTGCAGTCACCGTGTTCGCTGGGAACTTGGCGTCCGAGAAATACTTTTCAGCGCGCGCTTCGAGTTCGTTCCACAGTGATTTCAGCTTGGCGATGTCGAGTGCATTGGCTGGCGCGATGTAGGAGCGCTCTTCATCGATGCTTGGGTTGGCGACGAGCGTCCCGAGTGCCGAGAACGTAGGCGATGCCTTGGGCACCAGCACCTTGTCGATTCCAAGATCTTCCGCCTGGACTGCCGCGAAGACTGGACCATTGCCGCCATAAGCGAGCATGACCATATCTTTCGGATCGATACCTTTGCCTGCAACCGTTCTTTGAACAGCTTGGCTCATGTTGGCATTCACCACACGCCAGCAATCGAATGCCGCGGCTTCTGCGCTGTAGCCCATTTGCGTGCCGAGCTTTTGAAATGCTTCTTCAACACCTTTCTTGCTCAATGAAAAACTTCCGCCTGCAAAGCCTGCATCAGCAGAGAGAATGCCAAGCATCAACAGTGCGTCTGTAATCGTCGGCTGCGTACCGCCGCGTCCGTAGCAAATCGGCCCAGGCTCTGATCCGGCAGATGCAGGACCCACTTCGAGCGCGCCATTGTTAACGTGGCAGATCGAACCACCGCCCGCACCAAGCGTTTCAACTTTCACCATCGGCACGCCGACGAGATAACGATGATGCATGTTCCAGCCCACTTCAGCTGGCGCATCGCCATTGATCACCATCGACATGTCGTAGGAAGTACCGCCCATATCGACACACAGCAAATTCGGATAACCCTTCGCCGCACCAACGTGTGCAGAGCCGACGACACCACCGGCCGGACCGGATGCGAGTACGCGAATTGGAGCGCCTTCGATGTATTCCTTGGTCATCACACCACCGCTGGCTTGCATCACCATCAGCTGATGTTTGTAACCGCCGTCTTTGAGGCGAATGACGAGTTTTTCCAGATAAGAATTCACGCGAGGCGCGACGTAAGCGTTAACTACTGTCGTGCTAGTGCGATCGTATTCGGGCGCACGTGGCAGCACTTCATGCGAGCAAGAAATCTGAACGCCGGGCATTTCTTCGGCAACAATTTTTGCTACGCGCTTTTCATGAGCGGTGTTCACGAAAGAGAAGATCAGCGAGATCGCAACGGACTCCACACTCTGTTTCTTGAAGCGACGGCAGCACTCGCGCACTGCGGCTTCGTCCAGTTCTTTATGAACCGTACCGTTGAACAGAATGCGTTCCGGCACTGTTAGGCGACGACGACGCGGCGTGATTTCCTTCGGTGGCGGCAGGCGAACATCCCAGATGTCTTCCTTGTAACCACGGCGATATTCGATTTCGTCGCGGAAACCTTCGGTCGTGATCAGGCCGGTGACTGCGCCATTCATTTCGATCAGCGTGTTATCCGCAACCGTCGTGCCGTGCACGATGGCATCGCACTTATTCAGGAAATCACCGAGCGACAAACCTTCGATGTCTGCGAGTTTCTGGAGACCCGTCATCACGCCGATGGAACGATCTTCCGGCGTGCTCAGATTTTTATGCAGCACGACTTCCGATGACTTCAGCAGTGCGAAGTCCGTGAATGTGCCGCCGATGTCGATACCTACGCGATAGCTCACTGCTTGCTCCCCGCTGCTGCAGCTTTTTGCGCTGCTTTCATCTGTGTTCTGGCTGCTGCTGTCGCAGCGACATCGACGACTAGGTCGTACTCTTCAAGTGTTCCTTTGAGAATGACGCCGTATCTTTCGCGCGCAGCTTTGATACTGACTTTTTCGTCGAGCACATCGTCCTTCACTGCTTCGGGGTCACGCAGGATGGCGGAACCGAAACCTCCACCACCGCCGTGCTGATACGCGATGACTGCGCCCGCTGGCAGTTGCGCCTGCGTCGTTAGTTCAATCTTGCGTTCACGTTCGGTGCCCACTTCAAAATAATTTGAGTACGGGCCTGCATCATCACCACCGCACATGCCGCGCAATGGATGTTCTGACGACACCATCCAAGCCATTGCCATCGTCGGCTCGAGAATCTGTTTGCTGTTTAAGCTGCCGGGCTGACCGCGCCACTGGCCGGGGCCGCCGGTATCAATCGTCATTTCACGACTGATGTTGATGATCGGGAAACGGCTCTCCGCATCTTCTGCTTCCGACAACAAGAGATTGCCGAGGCCAACACAAGAAGAACCCCAACCATCGAAATCTTTCACCGCAGATGAATCCATTGAGCGTGCATCGACGCCTTGGTCCATCCACATCTGGCCATTCTTGTCGAAACCGATAACGGCATTCGGCATACCAATCTTGTAGACCTGCGGCGTTGAACGTTCCGGAACGGCGCTCGCCATCGCGACACAAATGGCTTCGATAATTTCGACTGCCGGATGGAACGAGCCGAGCGCAGCAGGCTTGTTGATGCCCGGATGCACGATGGTATTTTCAGGAAGGATCAGTTCTACCGCGTGGAACAAGCCTTCGTTCTTGATGATGCCCGGATCAATCATCGACGCGATTTGCACCATCGCGTAGCCGCGACTATTGGCGAAGGTGTTCCACACACCGACCAGATTCTGACGATCATCGGAGCCGGTGAGATCAACCGTGAGCTGGTCACCTTTCACCGTGCAGCAGACATGGACCTTGACGTCCTTGGTGCCGAGCGTGTCGTGGTCAATCAGCACATCAGCTTCGTACGAGCCATCTGGCCACTTGCCAATTTCTTCGCGGAAACGTTTTTCGGTGTGATCAATGTTGTAGTTGACTGCCGCCTTGACGACATCAGCGCCCCACTTGTTGATGACATCTTCGAGCAGTTTCACGCAGTGCTGCACGGCACCAATCATCGCTGCGAGATCGCCTGCGAATGAAGGGAAACGATTGTTGCGTTCGAGAAACTTGATGACGTCGGCGCGCCTTTGTCCGCGATGCACGAGCTTCAAACAAGGAATCGCTACGCCTTCGGTGAAGATGTCTGTTGCGTCGAGCGTGAATCCGCCAGGTGTTTTACCGCCGGTATCACCTTGGTGAGCCTGTAGCGCTTGAATCAGAACAAGATTACCGTCCTTATCAAACACGGGCGCGTAGACGTTGTAGTCAGGTAAGTGACCGCCGCCGTAATCCGGATCGTTACCGACGAAAACATCGCCCGGGCCCCAGTCGTATTCTTTAAAGAACTCTAGGCCGTAACGCACAGCAAGCTGCGAGATAAAAACGAGATGCGGCGTACCGACCGATACACCCGCGAGACGACCATGCGCGTCAATGATGCTGCCGTTGCGCTCGTTGGATTGATTGATGATCGGTGATGATGCCGCGCGGCCCAGATGCGTCGCCGCTTCAAAACAAACCGTCTCGAACGCGCCGCGAATGATGCTCGCGGTTACCGGATCAACAGTCGCCTTGGTTTCCAGCGGCGCGCGCTTGGCGGCCAGTTTTTTGTTCAGTTCAAATGACATAGCAGCGTTTCTCTTTCGTCTTTACTCACGAAGGGCAAGCGATTTGTCCGGGTGCGCGAGGGCACTGAAGACTGCTTTCCCTATGGAACTATTGATTCGGCAAGATGCAGTCTGAATATGGCCCTACATTGGCCATGCCCGCGATACTCTTCAGATACGTGCTATTGGCACGGCTTGCCGAATCAATAGCCATGGTGATCATTGCTATTGAACCGGCACGAATCGCACCACTAGCCAGTTTCCGTTCGCGAACAACCCCATGAACATGCTCAAACATATTCATGCCGGTTCAATAGAGGCGATATTCGATGAACCGCTGCAAGGGTTCTCGATAAAATCCGCAAGAGTTTGGACAGACGCTGAGCCTGTGAAGGATGAACTGATTGCGCATCTGGCATAAAGGCCGCGGCCTGCCGAGCGCTTAGGAATACTCAGACGACGCCGCTACAGCGTGGGGCTGCAACGACGTCACCCGAGATTAAAACTTTTGGGGACTAGAACTGGCTCGCTGGCAAGCGAACCACGATGCCATCCAGATTTGCCGCCAGCATTAATTGGCAGGTCAGGCGACTATTGCTCTCAACGTTTAATGAGCCATCGAGCATGCCGGTCTCTTCTTCCGACATTGCCGGGAGCTTTCCACACCAGGCGGGATCGACGTAGCCATGACAGGTGGCGCAACTGCAGGCACCGCCGCAGTCACCGATGATGCCCGGGACCATGTTGTCGACAGCAGCCTGCATGACGGACTTACCGATTTCGGCGTCGATGAGGTGCTCTTTTCCGCTGTGTTCGATGAATAGGATTTTGGGCATTGCTGGGATTCTGCGGAAGAAACGATGGCGCTGATGCGATCAGGCATCGTAATGGAATGAGGGGCCTTAATCAACAGTAGTGTTGATTAGTTTTCAGGGCGGAAAACTTGCTCGTGCGCGGCTGTTCTGGGAGTTTGTGAGGCGCCGACCGCGCCGCTCTTGGAAGGCAACTTAGAGATAGCACCTCTGCACAAACGCCTCCGCTCTTTCGCATTTCTCTTTTGGAAAGTTTGATGCGGCGCCGACAACCCCACTCCTGCGCATCCTGCGCCCGTGGGGTACAGGACATCCTGTCCATAAAAAATCCCCTCAGACTGTTGCCAGGTGAGGGGAAATTGGAGGAGAACTGGGAATATCGAGATTCAGTTGAATCCGATAGGTGCTACATAACTTGTGCGATTAAGCGGCCTTAGGCAGGTCGACCAGCGGGTTGTTCGCTGCGACTGCCGTTGCTGCGACTGCGCGACGTGCAGGCTGGATTAGCGGTTTACGACCGCGCGTCATGCGCTGACGGTCAACCACGGAATCACCCATTTCGAACATAATAACGGCCAGAAGGCTGAGGCTAATGCCAGCCAACGTAATGATTTCAAAGGCGGTAATTAAGGTCATTTGAGAACTCCAACGCAAATCTAGGGTGCACTTTTTACGCTCATTGTTGCGATGCAGCAATTGATATTTACTGAAAAGTAAGTTTAGATTTTCTAAACACAAGCCGTTATCCTATGCAGCATGAACCCCGTAGATTTGCCGCCGCTCAATTCCTTACGCGCCCTGGAAGCAGTGGCGAGGCATCGCAGCTTTAAGCGTGCAGCTGAAGAATTGTTCGTCACGCCGGCCGCCATCACGCATCAGATCAAGCAACTTGAAGAACGCTTGGGGATTCAGCTTTTCAAGCGCACAAGTCAGCGGATCAGCCTCACCAGCGAAGCCGAAGCAGCGCTGCCATTGCTGCAGAAAGGCTTTGCAACGCTTGCACAAGCTGTCGCAGAACTGCACACACAAAAGCCAACACCACAGCTGACGGTTGGCACTTCGCCAACCTTTGCATCGCGCTGGTTAATGCCGCGCCTGCGAGAGTTTTTGCTCGCGCATCCAGGCATTGATGTTCGCGTTTCAGCCAACAGCCGCACTTCAGAACCTAATGAAGCCAAAACGCGTCGCAAAAAAAATACGTCTCGCAACGCCACACCTGATATCGATATTGTCTTTACCAGTGAAGAGCTAGCAGGCCCACAAGCCCACCGACTGTTTCGTGTTGAAGTTTTGCCTATGTGCCATCCGCAGCTCTTGCAGGGGCCAACACCGCTACAAACACCGTCAGACTTGCGCCATCAAACACTTCTGCACGGCGATGGTCTCAATGCTGATCGCACGAACTCAACGTGGGCGCGCTGGTTACGCGATGTCGGCGCAATGGATGTTGATGCGCGTCGCGGCTTGCAGTTTGAGCACTCAACACTCGCTTTGGATGCAGCAGCCGACGGACTCGGCGTGATCCTCGCATCACCACTGCTCGCGGCAGCAGAAATGTCTGCAGGCAAAGTTGTCATCGCGATGCAGCACCGATTACTGCTTGATAACGCTTATTACGTGATCGCTTCTGAAACTGCGTTATCACGCCCCGAAGTCTCGGCTTTCAATACCTGGCTTCTGGAAAAAGCACGCACTCAAGCGATCTAGCGTGCAATGAATTCTATTTAAGGATCCAAACAATGAACTCTAACAACCTCAGCGTGACTGAAGCACTCAAGCAGCGCACTTCTATCCGCGCGTATCAGCCAAAGCCAGTACCAGAAGCGCTGGTGCGTGAAGTGCTCGATGCTGCGCGTTGGTCGCCTTCTGGCGGCAATCTGCAGCCATGGAAAGTGATTGTAGTTTCTGGCGCTGCGCAGCAAGCCGTGATCAGCAAAGCCAAGAATTATCCCGGCATGTTTCCGAATGAAGATGGCGACAAGCCGGTGTATCCCGCGAATCTTTGGGAGCCCTATCGCAGCCGCCGCTTTAAAGTTGGCGAAGACATGTACGAGCTGCTCGGCATTCCGCGTGAGAACAAGGTGGGACGCTTGACACAGGTCGCACGCAACTTTGAATTCTTTGGCGCGCCAGTCGGTGTGTTCTTTGTGATTGATCAACGCATGGGCCACGGCCAGTGGGCGCATCTGGGCATGTTCATGCAGTCACTCGCGCTTGCTGCGACAGAACGCGGTCTATCGACTTGCTTCCAGGAATTCTGGGGCGCATTACGCATCACATTGAAAACGCATTTTGCTTTGGGCGAAAACGAGTTGATCTACAGCGGCATGGCTCTGGGTTATGCGGATGATTCTGCGAAAGTGAACGCGCTGCGCACTGAACGCGCCAGCGTCGATGAGTTCGCCACTTTTCACTTCGATTAATTTTGAGCCGATGAGCAAAGCCAGCTCCAGTTGGTTTGTTTACATGCTGGAGTGCAACGGCAGCCGCATCTACACCGGCATCACCGTGGATGTGGTCGCCCGCTATGCAAAGCACTGCAGCGGACAAGGCGCTGCGTTTACCCGCATGCATAAACCATTGCGCGTGATGGCTGTAATGCCTTGCGTTGATCGCAGCGAAGCCAGCAAGACTGAGGCACAGCTCAAAAAGCTGCTGCGCCCGGCAAAATTACTCTGGGCTGCACAATGGCCGTGGGTAGGTTCGTAAGGGTATTGAAACTTGGCATGCGGCTGACTATGGTGAGGGCCATTGCATTCTTTCGCATCCAGGATTTTTATGACGCAAGCCACTGCCCGCCACATCCTCGTTTCGTCTGACGAACTGTGCCGCAAACTCATGAGCCAACTGCGCAACGGCGCAGAGTTTGGTTTGCTCGCTGCCCAGAACTCCACGTGCCCCTCGGCTCGCAACGGCGGCAACCTCGGCAGCTTCGAGCCGGGCAAGATGGTGCCAGAGTTTGATCGCGTCGCTTTCACCGCACCGCTGCGCACCGTGCATGGCCCGGTTCACTCACGCTTCGGTTATCACATCATTGAAGTGCTGGAACGCGACTAACACGCAGCCCCTTCCCAGCTTCACTGACAGCCGGGAATTTACTACCTCTGCTCACTGCCCTCGCTGATATCCTGACGACCATCAGCACAGAGGCTTAAGACCTCTGACACTTTAGGAAGAGGCGAACCAGATGCGTATTGGCGAGAGCCGCAGCTTTGTACTGCGGGCAATATTTTTGAGTTTGGCGACACTCCTTGCCGCCTGTACGAGCAGTTCATCGCCCGACGCGGCGCTTAGTGAGTGGCCCGCTTTCCAGACTGGAGAAAATCCGCCACCCGCTCCAGCGGAAGTGGAAGCGGTGATCAGCAACGTCGATGCACTCACAGCGATTCTGCCAACAGCAGCGCTTGCTCGCCTACTGGATCCGGTTGCGCTCGGAACGACGATCCGAGACATCACCGATCCAGTACTGCTCGCCTTTACCGTGCGTGCCACGCTCGCGCAGCTGCAAGATGGCTCGCGACTCGATCAGGTCTACAACTGGTATGGCAGCCCTTATTACAACGAAGGCGTGGCGATTGTGCCGGTAACGTTCAAGAATCGTTATGGCACTTCGCTCTACGGCGAGATCGTTTTGCCAAAGCGCGGAACCGTTCCACCAACTGCCGGCCCATTTGCATCGATCCTCGCGCTAGAAGGCGTGCAAACCAATCTAGCGATGTATCGCTGGTGGCATCAGGCTTTTGCTGATGCAGGCTATCTAGTCTTTGCATTCGATTTTGCAGGACAAGGCCATTCAGGTGATCGTGTTGCCAACGACACTGGCACCAACATTACGGACTCTCAAGACGCACTTACTTATCTGTTGCATGACTCGCCGGTACGCAGCGTGCTCGACAAGAATCGCACCGGCGTTATTGGCCACAGTCTCGGTGCCATCACAACGCTAGGCCTTCAGGCAGTAGAGCCACGACTGCATGCAGCCGTCGCTGCCGCGCCGATCAGTGAAGACTCTGCACCGTTCGACAAAAATCCGATCCCAACAATGATTCAGACGGGCGATCACGATGGCCCTGTTGCACCGATTCCCTTCGTTAATCCTGCAGTCGTGCGTCCGGTCTACGAGAAATTATCGGGTGATCGTGCCTTCGTCGTTGCTGAAGCTTCGTCGCATGCGCAGTGGACCAACTACCCACTACTCCCTACAGCGCAGTGGGGTTTCGACATCGCCAGGATTTATTCCGTTGCATGGATGGACTACCACCTGCAACACGACCCGGTTGCACTGAGCACATTACGCACTGCACACCCGCATCTGTCCTATCTATGGGATAGCGAAGTGCGCGTTGATAATCAGGTCACGATCATGCGCGGTGCTGGGCCTACGTTGCAGTAGCCCTATCGTCGCAATGTTCAACACACCGTTAAACTAGGCAGATGGAAGACTGGGTTTATCGCGCGCTGGCCAAGTGGCCCAATGTCCCGGCCGTGTTCGGCTGGATGGGATTGGATCGCCATGGTCGCTGGACGATTCGCGGCGAGGTGATCTCAAGACCGCAGATCATCGATACCATCAATCGCAACTATGCTGCCGATGAACAGGGTCGTTGGTTTTTTCAGAACGGACCGCAGCGCGGTTATGTGAAGCTGGAATACGCACCGTTGATTCTGCGTATTGATGGCGATGGGAAATTAATAACCCACACTGAGCTATTCGTTGAACAAGCGAGCGCGGCGTTTCTGGATGAACATGGTGCGCTCACGCTTGCGACTGAGCATGGGCCCGGCGTGCTTGATGATCAGGATTTGAATTGGGCGTTGGAACGACTGCACGTGGATGGTGAGGTCGTTGATGAGGAGCAGCTTGAGGCTGCGCTTAATCTGGCTTCTGGGGCGAGTACGGCGCTGCAGCTGCATGTTGGTAGTCGCGCGTTGAGTGTTACTCGCGTGGATGCGGCTGAGTTGGCTGGAGCGCTGGGTTTTGTTTGTGAGCCTGTGGCGTAGTCGTGCTCCTGCGCGGTACGTCTCGGGATAGCATCTCTGCACAAACACCTACGCTCTTTCGCATCCATGCGACCGCGTAGGTACAGAACATCCTGTTCATAAAAAATGGGCGGCTGTTTAGCCGCCCAATGGGATCCGTCTGCACATGGGGGAGCAGGAACGGAATGCCTGAGCT
>JAZKEM010000081.1:0-24748 GCA_040387055.1 Pseudomonadota bacterium
AAAACATGGTTGCTTATGCTGCGACCAAAGCTTTCGACATGGTTTTTGCCGAAGCGCTTTGGTGCGAGCTCAAGCCCAAGGGCGTTAATGTTCTTGGATTGATTCTCGGAGAAACCGACACCCCGTCTCTCCGCAAGCTACGTTACGAACGTGGCCTCGCCAAAAGTCCAGACGAACCCGTCAAAGGCGCCGAGACTCCGCAGTATGTCGTCAATGACGCCCTTGCTCACCTTGAGAAAGGCCCTATTCGCTTAGCGAATAAAATAATGCGTGTGGGCCTGAGATTTCTCTATCCATTTTCTCGCAACTTCGTGGTTGGCCTTATGGCTAAAGCCAGCGAGAAAATCATGGGCAAAGATCCAGCATGAGCCGGATGCTCCCGCCCTACACCACCCTCAGATCGTGTTGAGCCACTGCGAGATCGAGGCCAAAACAATCTCGGGCTTCTCGCGGTGCGGCAGGTGTCCACAGCCGGGGAAGATTTCGTGAGTGGAAGGTCCGCTAGTGCGTTCGGCAATTCTCTGTGGCTGAACGAATGAACCATACTCATCATTTTCTCCATGCAGCGCCAGCAACGGGCAATGCACGCGCTCAAGTTCAGCGTACAGATTCCAATCAGCAAACTCTGGCGAAAGCCAAGTCTTGACCCAAGCATCAAGCACCCACTGTGCTTTTTCACCGTGGTAACGCTTAAGTCGATCAACCTGACCGGGCTTTGCGAAGTTGTCACGCGCTTCAATGATGCCTTCGCGCGTGCGGCCTTCCACGAAGCACTGCGAGGACTCGCTAATCACCGCCAAACAGGACGGAAAGCGCGCAGCAACACAAACCGACATGCAGCCGCCAACGCTATGGCCGAGCGCAATGAATTGATCGAAACCGAGTTGCTCGCGCAGCGCCTTGAAGCCGCCCTCGGCTTCGTCAGAGATGAACGTCAGCGCGAGCTTTCCAGAATGGGCATCAGACTTACCAAAACCAAGACGATCGTAGGCAATCACAATGCGATTCGTGATTGCGGCAAGGCGTTCTGGAAAATCCCGCCACAGCTCAACACAGCCGAGCGAATCATGAAACAGCACGATCGGCGCAAGGCCGCGTGCATCAGTAGCAGCAGGCTCCCAGCGCTTCGCATAGAGGCGGCCGCGTGGAGTTTCGATCCAGATATCTTGGGTGCTGACAGTGTTAACGTTCATAGCTGCCGATTTTCTCATGCCGCGGCATCAATTGGGCTCACCCTAAACGACTAACAAGCATAGAATTCGCTGACCGCTCTGTGAGTGAGCGCCCCTTCTATGAGGCCACGGTGACTGTTACCAGTTCAAATCCTGATCGTGATGCCATCCTGACCCTGATTCGTGAATGGAAGTGGTTTGCCTACGTTCCGCCTGAAGCGCACGAATGGCTTGCTGATCACTCACGAATCCATAGCTTTTCGAAGGGCGATCATGTGTATAGGTCTGGCGACCCTGTTTCTCATATTTATGGCGTCATCAGCGGTGTCTTCAGAATCTACTTCACCGCCATGAGCGGTGATGAAGTCACTGGTGAAGAGCTCGTGCGCGGCAGTTGGTTTCCTCACACGCTCGTTTCGAACAAGCCTGAGTACTACGGCAGCTGTGTTTGTCAGCAAGACGCCCTCGTCGTCCAAATCCCTCAAGCCGCAATGACGGAGTTCGCGGAACGCTGGCCTGGATATTTCAAAGGCCTGTACTGCGAAATGACAGATCGCGGCCCTGCGACGATTAGTCGGATCATGTTACTGACGCTGCACACCTTGAACGTGCGCCTTGCTGTTTATCTGCTGCGCATGGCGCGCATCCGTGGTGTTCAGGAGAAAAATGGGGCTGTCTTCATTCCCGGTGAAGTCAGCCAAACAGAACTCGGCGCACGCGTCGGCGGCACACGTCAGCGCATCAATGCCTTGCTGATGGCCTGGGCGAAGAATGGCGTGATTGAGTTGAGCAAAGAAGGCACGCGCATCATCGACATCAAACGACTGACCGTTGAAGCAAAGAAGTCTGGATTCGAGCTGGAGCAATACCTGGCTGGATGGCACGCTGGCTGGCAGGGCAAGAAGCAAGAATAATGTTTAAGGATTTTATTTGTGATTTATGACGTTGTTATTGCCGGTGCTGGTCCGGTTGGTTTGTTCCTCGCTTGTGAGCTGCGCCTCGCAGGTCTCGCGGTTCTAGTACTTGAACAAGCCGAAGATCCGCGCTCACCAATGAAGCGGCTGCCCTTTGGGATGCGCGGACTATGGGGCCCGAGCGTTGAAGCTTTCTATCGCCGCGGACTATTGGAACAAATTTCGTCGCAGCGGCCAGACAATAGCAAGCAGCCAAGACCTGGCTCGATGGCATCTAGCTCCAAGCGCAGCGGACCCGCTGGACACTTCGCTGGCATCCAGTTTGATTACAGCAATATTGATTCATCACGTTGGACGTACCGGCTACCGGGTCCGGCGGACACTCAGCTTGGCGCTGAGATGGAACATCTCGAAAGCGTCCTCGCCGAGCACGCCTTATCACTTGGCATTGAGATCCGACGTGGTCAGGGTGTTGAAGGATTCGAATCTTCAGACGATGAAGTGATGGTGCGCGTTGGTGAGCAACGCATTCGCGCGCGTTGGCTTGTTGGTTGCGACGGTGGCCGCAGCACTGTACGCAAGCAAGCTGGATTCGAATTCGTCGGCACTGATCCTGAGTTCACGGGATATTCGGTTGAAGTCGAAATCGCCGATCCTTCAATACTCGCTCTCGGTCGCCATTACACTTCGACTGGCATGTACACGCAGTGGCAACCCGGCGTGATTGGTATCGCCGACTTCGATGGCGGTGTATTCCATCGCAATCAGGCAATCACTTGCGAACACATACAAACCGTCTTGCGCCGCGTGTCCTGCACAGATGTGACGCTCAAAGCCTTGAACTTCGTTTCGACATGGACCGATCGTTCGAAACAAGCAACGACATATCGCAAAGGTCGTGTCCTACTAGCAGGCGACGCCGCACACATTCACTCACCACTGGGTGGACAAGGTCTGAACCTCGGCTTGGGTGACGCGATGAATCTTGGCTGGAAGCTCGCGGCAACCATTCGCGGCGATGCTCCGGATGGCTTGCTCGACAGCTACACCACCGAGCGGCATCCAATCGGCGCACGCATTCTCGACTGGACCCGAGCACAAGTTGCGCTGATGCGGCCCAGTTCGCGCGCGCTTGAACCGATCTTCCGCGACCTGCTTAACACACGTGATGGTGCTACTTACTTCGCTGAGCGCGTATGGGGCGTTTTGCTTCAGTACGATCTTGGTGGCAGCCATTCGCTTGTGGGCCGCAGCGTCCCAGATTTTGAGCTGGCCGATGGAACCAAACTCGGCGCGCTTCTTCGCAATGGCAAAGGTTTGCTGTTGGACTTTGAGAGTCGTGCCTCGCTGCAAACGCTTGCAAACGGCTGGAGTGATCACATCACGTATATCGCAAGTGATGCCAAAGAACGACTCGGCTTGAGCGCTTTACTCGTACGCCCTGATGGCTTCGTTGCTTGGGCCAGCGAAACTACGCCTGATCTTGAAGCAGCGGCTCAGGCTGCATCGCGATGGTTCGGCAAGACTGCATAGCAGCGAGCCTACCTCGCTGAGTTCACGCGCACTGCACGCCAAGCGATGAATGCTGCCACCATCATCAGCACTGCGGCTAGCAAAAAAGGCGCGCCGGGAAGATGGACTGCGTTGTCAGGATCAATGAAACGCGCATAAACCTCGCTGAACAATATCGGCCCAATCATGCCGGTGATGCCAATCAGCGCTGCATTGGCGCCTTGAAGAAGGCCCTGCTCGCTTGGCAAAACGCGTTGTGTCATCAAGCTTTGCACTGCAGGATTCGCAAAGCCCGACAGTGCAATCACCGGGATTCCACACAGAAACAGGATGCCCGTTGATGAAAATCCGAAGATCAGAAAGCCCGCAATACCAATCAACAGGCTGAACAGGAGGGCACGTCGTTCACCGAAGTATCGGACCACAGGGCCTGTGAGGCCGCCCTGCACGATCGCAGAACAAACACCAACCAAGGCTAGCGTCATGCCGATCTGTCCCGCATCCCAGCCATAGCGGTAGCCCATATAGAGCACGATCACTGTTGAATAGACCGACTGCGAGAGCTGCGACAGAAAATTGATGCTTGCCATCGACATCAACTCAGGATGCACACGCAGCAACTTCAGCGCGCCGAGAGGATTCGCCTTGCGCCATGAAAATGCACTGCGATTTTCAGGCGCCAGCGATTCAGGCAACACGAAGTAACCATAAGCGGCATTGATCAGCGCCAGCACTGCACCCGCCCAGAACGGCAGATGAGGATCAATCGAGCCGAGCAATCCGCCAATCGCAGGGCCAATCACAAAACCAATCCCAAAGGCCACGCCAAGCATGCCGAAGGCAGCAGCTCTTTTATCGGGTGTCGTGACGTCAGCAATATAGGCACTGGCGGTGCTGAAATTAGCTGCAGTGATGCCAGAGATCATACGACCGACGAAAAGCCAGGCCAGATTGGGCGCCAAAGCCATCATGATGAAATCCAGTCCCATGCCGAAGCAGGAAAACAAAATCACTGGACGACGACCAAACCGATCCGACAGCGCACCCAGAATTGGCGAGGAGAAAAACTGCATCAAGGCCCACACCGTGGTGAACACGCCATACACACGTACGCCATGGGCAATATCACCACCTGCAAAGGTGGCGACCAGATGCGGCAACACGGGGATGATGATTCCGAACGAGATGATGTCGATGCATACCGTGATGAAAATAAAGATCACAGCGCCGCGCCGAGGCGCAGAAAGATCAGTCATGGTTGCAACGCAGAGTTTGGTGTGTAGTGAGCGCCATTTTCAAGAAATTATTATAGGAGGCCTGCAAGAGCGCGGCCCCTCCCATATCGGAGGGTCATACGGATCATTGCATCGACAACACAGCATCTTGATCTGTTGCATCAAAGATCAATCGTTGCTGATTGCCAGCCTCATTACCCAAAGGCTTCCAGCTTGTGCGCAGCTTCGGATTGTTCGGATTGCCGGTACGAATGAATGCGCTGATGGCGCTCATCATGCTTGCAGACAGCGCTTCCCTGCCCGTTCTGTTTTGCTGCGAAGACTCCATCGAAAAAAAGTTGTTCGAGAAGTTGCCAAAGATGAAAGGCAGATCGCAAGCGTGACAGGCACCGTAAAAAGTATGCCAAGGCTCCGGAGCATTGTCCCAGTCGAAGCGGTAGGCATAGACCTTGGCGTTATGCTTGGGCAGTATTGCGAGATCCTTGCTGAGCTTGCGCTGCAGGTAAGTCGAAATCCCCCAGTGCATGGTGTTGAACAGCGACGGCGTCAGATCGGCAAGAAAATATGGCGCAACAAGATCCGACATTTTCGTCGAAGGGGCAGCGTTCGGATCACTCTTCAGCACCCGATCAAACAATTGCTGGCCGCTCACTTTGTAGCCCACTGAAAAAAGCAGTTTTGACTCTTCTCTCGTTGAGCCGACGATCATAGGAACCATCGGAATACGTCCCTGCTGAATATCCGCAGGCAGATTGTCGGACAGCACCACGCCATCGTTAAATCCGTGAGGACTTCTGAATAGCTCCTTGTGTAAGGCGATCACATTCAACAATTGATCAGCGGTCTTCGATTTCAGATAGTCGTGTTTCCATGACAGGCTTTTTGACGCTGCAACTTTCGCCGCCTCTTCCAATGTTGTTGCCAGATGATCATCAATCATCATCTGCGACATGAACTTGTCGACGTAAGCGTAGCCGTCCTGCTTGGGCGATTTATGTTCAATCAGTCCGCTCAACACAATCGCCTTTTGAAACAGACCCTGCGCCAGCGGCGATCCCATCAGGATATAGGTATTGCCTGCGCCAGCGGATTGCCCCATCAGCGTGATATTTTTCGGATCTCCACCAAATGCAGCCGCATTCGCGTGGACAAAACGCAGCGCCTGAATGATGTCCAGCGCCGCATAATTTCCGGAGTCGCTGACTGCACCATTGCCTTCAAGTGAAGGATGCGCAAACCATCCAAATATTCCGAGGCGGTAATTGATCGTGACGATCACTGCGTGGGTCGCAAGCGCCAGTTTCTGACCGTCATAAAGTGGATCGCTGCCATGTCCGGAGACGTTGGAACCTCCATGAACGAAAACAATAACCGGCATGGGCTCAGATGAATTGCTCGGACGCCAGATGTTCAACTTCAAACAATCTTCCTGCCCCACAGGCTTGCCGAATGTTTCTGCGTTCGATAACCCCCATTTCTTTCCTGCTAGTGGTGGCCCATACAGCCCGCCCAGTTGCGGGCATGCGGAGCCATAGGCATTCGCCTGTAGTTCTTTTGTCCAGGGCAAGAGTGGTTTCGGTGCCTGCCAGCGACGCTCACCAGTCGGTGGCTGCGCAAAAGGAATGCCCAGCCAAACCTGCACCGCCCCACTCTCGGACAGCTGTCCACGAACAGGGCCTGACTGCGTTTGCACCAGTGCTGCTTTATTCGCGGTGAGTGCAACTGAAGCTTGCGCAGACTGATTTAATCCGAAGGCCAGACTGCTTATGGTCAAAACCGACGAAAGTATTTTGAAGATTCCTTCAGTCATATTCAGGTTTCCTCAATCACTACGCGACTGGCTCTCTTGCTGACCAGCACACCAAATATCGCTGCGGTAATAAACGCAATCAATCCATAAATCGCGGCGGGCATTGCCATCTCAGGATTGTTCAGCAATGAAGGGCTCATCGCAATCGCGATGGAGAGCGTTCCATTGTGAAGGCCAATCTCCATGCCAATAGCTGTGGCTTGTCTTTGGTTCAACTTAACAATCAGTGGAACAAAGTAACCGACTGCGAGACTCAGAATATTGAAGGTAAACGCTGCGAGTCCAACCTGCACGGCTCCAGCGGCGATTGCCTTTGGCTGAGTGATGATGACCAAGGCAACGACAGCAAAGAGGAAAATAGCTGAAGCAATCTTGACCGGCTTTTCTGCTCGTTTGGCCAAAGCAGGAAATTGCTTATGAACCCACATGCCCACCGCGACAGGCCCGAGCACGACAAAGAATAGCTGGATCACTTTATCGAACTGCAATGGCAACACCTTACCTTCACCATAGAAATGGATCAGCGACAAATTAACCACTAGCGGCAGCATGACGATGGCAAGAACCGAGTTAATCGCTGTCAGCGTCACATTCAAAGCCACATCGCCATGAGCAAGATGGCTGTAGAGATTCGCTGAAGTGCCTCCCGGCGAAGCGGCCAGCAACATCAAGCCAACAGCCAGCGCGGGTGCCAAGCCATAGAAATGAGCGACACCCACGCAAACCAGTGGCAGCAGCAACATCTGACAGAACAGCGCAACACCGACGGCCTTGGGATAAGTCAGCACGCGGCGAAAATCTGCGAGTGTCAGCGACAGACCTAAGCCGAGCATGATGATGGCCAGCGCCACAGGCAGAAATACAGACAGAATTTGGCTCGACACCATGAACGTCACCCCTGATTAATAAACTATTCTTGAACGCAGGTACTCAATGATTCCATGAATGCAAAGCGATGCTATCTGCCGTGATCCGGTTCTTCTTGTTGGTCACCGTCACGACGCGAATTTCACCGGGGCGCAGATCGAAATAATTGTCGCTGAATCGGATATCCGGATCTTCCGCTGTCAGATGAACGAACAGCAGATATTTCTTCGAGGTGATAGCAACATGCAGTTCGTGATCACTGACCGATTCAATCGCCATCTGCGGTGGCGCGTCCTTGGGAAGCACCAGATCTTTCACTGCTGCGAACAGGAACCGATTCGGCGGAAATTGATTGGCAGGTGAATGCACGCAGATCACGCGATCACAAATGCTATCGGGCGCCTTTCCTTTCCAGACTGCAGCACTGCCATTCGCTGCAATCTTGAATGAGCGCGGCACTCGCCAATCAATATTGCCTTCAAAGCTGAGCTGTTCAATCAACAACTCACCTGAACTTTCGGCAAGTGTGTCGTTGCTTATCCACAACTCGATCTCGCCATTTGGCAAGGACTTGAACGATGCAAGCACTGGCGCATAGACACGGGCGATGGCGAAGTAACTCGCTTTGCCGACGCCGTCGTAATCGACCAGGCTCCAGCTCACGCAAGGCCAGCAATCATTGAACTGCCAAACCAATGTGCCTGAGCAGTGAGGTTTTCTGCGACGGAAATGCTCGATACCAAACTTGAGGCCTTCAGCCTGAGTCAGCATCGTAAAGTCGACATATTGCTCCAGCGTCTCCGGCAAGCCGGTGACTGGAATTAACATCGCGTTGACCTTGTCTTTGGGGTTGTCCTTGATGCGATCAAGGAATCCGGCGCTACCCAGCTTCAGATCTTCAGGATTCATCCAACGCTTCAACGTCGCGGCGACGGGTGAAGCATGGATTCCGAATTCACTGATGAATCGCCCCCTGTCTTCTGCGTAACGCGTATACGCAACACCCTTGGGGCTACGATCCATCGCGCTCATGATGTCCGGAGCGCCGTTGAGTGGAATCTCCTTGTCTTCGATCAGCGGAATGCCGTGCCATACGGTCCAGTTGTGAACATCGCCTTCGCGCATGCTGTTGGGACTACCACCACCAAAGGGGCTACCAGGCCAGTACGGCGTCGTAGCATCAAGCTCTGCGATGATTTCTGGCATGAGCTTCTGGTAATAGAGCGCGCCTAAAACCTGTGTTTCAATCTTAAGGACCTGATTCGCCAAATCCTGAAGAATTTGGCACTCATTGTTGCCACACCATAATGCAAGCGATGCATGGTTACGTAGACGACGTACCTGATGCTGGATTTCTTGTCGAACGTTCTCGACAAAATCATCGCCACTCTCTGGATATGGCGCGCATGCAAACATGAAGTCTTGCCAGACCAGAAGGCCTAACTGATCACAAAGATCGTAGAAGGCCTTGAACTCGTAAACACCACCGCCCCACACGCGAATCATGTTCATGTTCGCTTGCACGGCGGTATCGAGAAGATCGCGAAAACGTGCTTCTTCCATCGCACCGACAAAAGACGTCGCCGGAATCCAGTTGGCACCGCGCGCAAAAATTGGAATGCCGTTCAGTACAAAACGAAAGAACTTCGTGCCCGGCTCATCAACATCCGCTGATGTATCCAGCGATATCGTTCGAATACCGACGCGCTGCTGTCGCGAATCAAGCACTGTTTCGCCATCAAGCAAGCGCAAGGCCACGGTATACAGCGGCTGCTTGCCCAGATCAGCGGTCCACCACAGTTCAGGCTGGGTGACGACCAGCGCAAGCTTAATATTTTCGTTTGCACTGACTTCATTCTTGGCCAGCAACTTGCCTTTAGGATCGAGCAAGCTGATTTCGAGAATCAGTGATTTTCCTTCGCTGATGGATTCGATCTCAGCTTCGATTGCGACGTGTGCTTGATTGCTAGCAATCGACTGCGTCGTGAAATGCAGATCTTTAATTCTGCTTTTCTTCCACCGTTCTATTTTCACCGGCTGCCAGACACCTGTGGTCGGCAAGCAAGGACCCCAGTCCCAGCCCCAACCGAACTGCGCCTTGCGCATGAGATTGCGCTTGGATGCCTTTATTTTTTCTGAGTCGAGCAGCCAGAGTGGAACAGTCTGCCCTTCAAGAGCGCGAGAAGTCGGTGTGAATGAGATCGCCAGCTGATTCGCTGCGTCATGACGAAGATGCTCACGCACATCAAAGCGCCATTCACGAAACATATTGTTGGTCTTACCCAGCAATACGCCATTCAAATAAACCGAAGCGAAGGTATCCAGGCCTTCAAAGATCAACTCAATCTGTTCGTCAGCTTCTGCGGGCGAAATGCTGAACTCCGTTCGCCACCACCATTCACGCTCGGCAATCCAACTCAAATCGCTTTCATTACGTCCACGAAATGGATCCTCGATGCGCTTGGCATTAGCAAGCGCGACATAGGTATCGCCGGGAACATCAACGTCTATCCAGTCAGACCCGCCGGAACCCATATGTGCACCTGCAGCAAGACCGCCGTCGACATCAAAGTCTTTTAACCGCCATTGCTTGAATATCACCTGCGTCTCCTTTTCTATTTATGTTGGCGCTGGCAGACAGCAAGCACACCTGAGCCTTGTATGAAGTATGGGGGCGGAGGATCAACCTTACTGTCACAAAACGGACAATGAGCACCATAATGGTCAGGAGGCCTCATTTACCTCTGAAACCCTATCTCTCCTGCTAACTCGTTTAAAGCGAGCAAAAAAGGGCATGGACAGCCCCTGTCTCATATTTGACTGCACCAAAAGGAAGGCCTGCGTACTCTCGCCGCCATAGGGTTCAAAGGAGAAATAAAACATGTCTAAAAATAAGACAAAGATACTTGGGTTTGTTAAGCAGTCGATTGCATGTTTCGGTGTCGCTACAGCGCTGGCCAGTCCTTTATTGGCATCCGCTCAAACAACGAATAACGAAGCTAAAGCCCCAGCAAGCGATGCAACGGCGAGCGACACGGATTTTCTGACCGAGCTCCTTGCAACACCTGAGCAGCCTGCTCAAGAACCCAATGCCGGCACCACGACCAGCGCAGACGCTGCAGCGACAAGTCCTGCACCTGCTAGTGAAGAAAAACCCGCTGAAGCCAATTCAGAAGCTAATGCAGAAGCGGCAACGACTGCGCCAAGTGCCGCAGCTGCCGCTACAGCCGAGGTCAACGAAAGCCTCGATCTCATTGCAGTAAAAAAGCCCGCTGAAAATTCAGTTGCAGCAGCTCCGATTCGCGGCCGACAGATTGATGAGATTGTCGTCACTGCAACCAAGCGCGAAGAAAACCTGCGTGACATTCCCGCATCAATCTCCGCCTTTACCGGCGAGAAGCTTGAGAACGAGGGCAAATTGTCCCTCAATGATTTCATTCAGCAGTCTCCAGGCGTGACAGCTGCACAGGGCAATGCCGGATTCACCCGTATCACGATGCGCGGCATTAGCACCGATACGAGCCCAGCAGCTTCAACGCCATCACCAGTCGGCATTTTCATTGGTGATGTTTCTTTCAGTGATCCCTATACCGCAAACATCATCCCTGACCTCAGCGCGTTTGATTTATCCGGTGTAGAAGTTCTGAAAGGACCGCAGGGCACGCTGTTCGGAGGCTCTGCACTTTCAGGCGCCGTTCGCTATCAACTGCAGGAGCCTGTTCAGGGCGAATGGCAGATCCGCGCCTTCTCGCAATACAACCATCCTGATGAGGGTGGGCAGGCATTCACAACCGGTGCTGTCGTCAATGTTCCGCTCCTCACAGACCATAACCTGGCTCTGCGCTTCGCCTATGTTGATCGCAACTACCCCGGCGTTTACGACAACGGCCGCACTGGCGAAAAGAATATTGATCACGCCAGTGGCAATCAGATTCGCGGAATCCTGATGTGGGAGCCGACGGAGAATTGGAAGTTCAAGTACACGCACCTGTATCAAAAATCCAATACACCAACAGCAACGTTCACGGCAGATACACCGAACGGGCCGCGCTCAAACAGCAGCAAAGTTCTGAAAACTCCATCTGATAATCATTTCAGCATGGACAACCTGGAAATGAACTACAACTTCGAATCCATGCGCTTGGTCTCGCAGACTGCCCGCGTGGTTAAAGATGCGTTGTTCTATGGCGATTACACCGCTGCACTCATCGGCACGCCACCACAGGGATACCCAGAGGTCTTGGCCGCGAGCAGCGAAGTCATCGATAAATCGAAAGCCTTCTCTCAGGAAATCCGTCTGCAGTCGACTGACGATGACGCGTTCCAATGGCTGGTCGGCGCGTATTACTTCGACTACGACGGATATTTCAATCTGTTGATCGACACGCCACTGACCCATGATTTGCTTGGGCCCGGCAGCCTGATCAACACCGTCGCCGGACTTCTGGGTGTACCGGGCCAGTTCATTAATGCGAACACCGTTTTGCTCAACGGCGAGTCGATCTCCAGCTCGAAAGAAACCGCTTTGTTTGCAGACCTGCGTTACAAGCTGTGGGATCGCCTTGATCTATCCGTTGGCGCCCGCTTCTATTCAACCAAGGTGACGGGTGGATATATTGGAACCGGCGTTTTGGTTCTGGCAGAAAACAATCTGAGCCCTACCAACACGATTGGCGATCTCAAAGAACGCGGCATCAATCCGAAGTTTTCAGCGACCTATCACTTCAGCGACGAAATCTCGCTCTACGGCATGGCCGCCAAGGGTTTCCGCTTCGGTGGCGTTTCAAGCATTCCATCAACGGAAACCAATGGCGTCCCGCCAACATTCAAGTCCGACACGCTTTGGAACTACGAATTGGGCCTGCGTACGAGCTGGCTTGAAGACACCCTGCATGCCGACGTGACTGGCTTCTACCTCTTTTACAAGAACCCGATCATCACGCAGTCCACGACTGGCGTGATTCCGCTCAGCTATAGCGACAACGTATCGAGTGCCATTAGCCGTGGCTTGGAACTGAGCCTGCTTTGGAATCCACCGGTTGATGGCCTCAGCATGAGCTTCAATGGCGGTTTGACCGATGCGCATATCACGGCACCATTCACAGCATCCAATGGTGATGAGGTACAGCCGGGTCAGCAAATGCCTGGTGCCGCACGCTTCCAATACAACTCATCGGTGCAGTACCTGCGTCCGGTTTCGTTCTTCCTGATTGGCGCCAACGCTGGCTATACCTACGTCGGCAAAGGCTACAGCAACCTCACGCACGATGTTGAGATCAATGGTTTCGGCACGCTGAATGCTGGCCTTACGTTTGCCAGCGATGCACTCAGCTTTAAGCCGAAAGTCGCGATCAACCTCAGCAATATTCTGAATGTAACTGCAGCGACTGCCGGTGCGATCGGAAAATCGATCGTGACTCAAAGCAGAACTGAACAGTACGCACTCAATCCTCCTCGCACGATCACGGTCAGAGTCAGCTTTGATCTCTAACGCGGCATGTAATGGAACAACTCAGCTAAGGTCTATCGCCCTGTCATCAATCTGAATAAGCCTTATTATGCGGGCATGTCAGGCAAGGCCTGCGCCCGCATAAGTCTGAGGGACAACCTCAGCGTCTTTGAGCAAGAATTGATGACCACCATAGCCAAGTCTTTACCTCGCCTTGTTGTGCTTGGAGAAGCGCTGACTGACTTTGTCCGCACAGGCGATCAAAGTTGGACCAGTGTTGCCGGCGGCGCCTGCTGGAACGTTGCACGCGTTGCAGGCACGCTCGGCATTCCTACGGCATGGGCTGGCGCCGTCAGCGACGACTTCTTTGGTGAAGAGATCGTCGAGAAATCACGCATCGCTGATCTGGACCTGCGCTTCCTGCAGAAAGTTTCAAAACCACCGCTGATTGCCATGGTTCATGAAACGGCTCCACCACGTTATTTTTTCTTGGGCAACGACAGCGCTGATCTCGCATTTGATGAGAACAAGCTCCCTGCTGGCTGGCAAGACGCTTGTGAGATCGCTCACTTCGGCTGCATCAGCCTCGTGCGACAACCCTTGGGCGACAGATTGGTGAGCATTGCACGCGATCTTAAGCGCCGTGGCGTACGTATTAGCTACGACCCGAACTATCGCAATGTCATGGGCCCTAATTTCTCTGTGCAGTTTGAAGAGATGGCCAAGTTAGCGGACATCATCAAATTATCAGATGAAGATCTCTCGCAAATTTATCCGAACACCTCGCCTGAGCTATCGCTACAACGCGTACGAGAAATTTCACCGCAGGCAAATATCTTGTTTACACGTGGCGCGAGCGGCCTTGCATTGCTCACATCCACAGACAGCATTGAGCAGCCCGCTTTCGTCGTGACGGTTGCCGATACTGTTGGCGCTGGCGATGCCAGCATTGGTGGATTCATTAGCAGCCTGCTGCTTGAGCCTACACAAGACTTATCCCATCACCTGAGATTTTCTGCAGCGACGGCTGCGGCTGCATGCACGCACACTGGCGCACATGCTCCTACGCATAAACAAGTTCAGGACCTCATGCAGCGTTGAATTCGATCAGAGCATTCAATTTTTCTAAGCATCAGACCGAATTAATATCAATTGTTGTAGCGTCGTAAAAAGCGTCCAATAGCTCCACACCAAACGGTGTACAGAAAAGGAGCACTTGCAATGGACTTGTTCACGACCACCACCCAGATCTTTGTTTTATCCCTGATCGGTAGCAGCTTTGCTGCGATGGCTGCGCTATCCATTCTCGACTCTATTGCGGACCAGAAAACATTGGTCGCTCGCTTCCGCGCGGCTACCAATCCAAAGTCCAATAAGGTCGCTCGCTAAATTCGCTGTATCGCGCTCGTTAGAAACGAGTACGAAGATAAGCGGCCGTCAAACAGCCGCTTAACGATCTCCTCCGATCCCTCCCATGGGATCACATTCAAGCTGCCAATTGGCAGCTTTCTTTTTGCCTGCGATTTATTGCGGCAGTACTGGCTGATAGCCAGCACCGACACCCGCATTGCGAATGACTTCTTGATAGGCAGGCACCGCTGCAGTTGGAATGCGCGTGAGAGATGGGTCTGTCCGCACATTCACCGTGTACAGACCAAAGCGCGGCGTGTAACTGCCCCACTCGTAGTTATCTGTCAGTGACCAGACCATATAGCCGATGACATTCACGCCCTCTGCTTTGGCGCGCTGCGTCCAGTAAACACCATCACGCAGCACGTCTTCACGCTTGGCGCCGTCCTCACGTGCCTGGCCGTTCTCAGTTGCCATACCCACTTCGGCAATCAAGATAGGCTTATCTGGAAAGTCACTCTTCAGCATTTTCAGAGCACGATATAAACCGGCCGGCTGAGGTGGCCATTTCCAGTGATGGCCCGAACGCGCCGCCTCGATCAAATCAGCGGTGTAGTAGTCGATGGCAATGACATCGCATTTGTCTTTAACGCCATCAAAAAACATCCAGTTGGTGATTCGGCGTAATAGTGCGCTGCCGAAATGATCGCCAACCCAGACGATATTAGAAGTCACTACGGCCTTTTCATCTAACTGATGAATCGCATCGTAGGTCTGACGATGAGCACTGATCAGATTTTTCCGCATGCTGATGAAATCGCTCCAGCCCATCTGGCGCGAATCAATTTCAAAGAACATATAAAAAGCGGTCTCGTTAAATGTGATCCAGAGATGCACGTCTTCACGATAGCGCTCGGCAATCATGCGTGAATACTTTACGAAGTCGGCGGTGGTTTCAGCATTCGTCCAACCGCCTTGGGCTGAAACCCAGCCGGGATAAATGAAATGATCCAGTGTAATTAAGGGCTTAATGCCCGCTTGTTTTAGCGCCAGTATCAGGTCGTCGTAATACGCCAATTCCGTTGCATCAATCTTTCCTTTCTGCGGCTCGACACGCGCCCAGTTGATGCCGATACGGTAAGTATTGACGCCTAACTGCTTAGCCAGGGCTACGTCTTCCCGATAGCGATGACGAAAATCGACCGATGTGCCGTAAGGCTCTCGATCAGCTGGAGGTTTTTTGTGAAGCCCCCAATTAGAGTTGACTTCACCACCTTCGCTTTGAAAAGCGGATGAAGAAACGCCCCAAATGAAATCAGGCGGAAGGCTAGCCGCTGGCACTACTGCAACAGCCCCAGGTTTGCGCATGCCCCACGCCAGAAGCAAAAAAAGCGAAGTAAGAATTGCCATCACGACTTTGAACGCAGTGCTGCGCACAAAACCCTTCTCATCGTTTTTGTTATTCATTTGAATTCCGCGATAAAGATTGTTAAAAACTAGCCGCCACGTTCATCACGCAGCTTGCTGCGGCGTATTTTTCCGGCCTCATCTCTTGGCAATGCTTCGATCATTTCGTAGCTGCGAGGCACTTTGTAGCTCGCTAGATGTTTACGCATGTGGCTGTCGAGCTCTTCTTGTGAAGGTGGCGCTCCAAAATCTGTTGGCTCAAGCAGCGCATGCACGCGGCGACCCAAATCGTCATCCTTCAGCCCGATCACTGCTGCATCTCGAACGCTTGGGTGCAACGTCAGGATCGCTTCGACTTCCGCAGGAATGACGTTCGCACCACCGCTGATAATTAAATCTACGCGACGATCAGCCAAGAATAGATAGCCGTCTGCATCGACATAACCCAAATCGCCGACACTCGCGAAGCCGGTGTCGATCAGCTCCAGCTGAGAAGCGCCGAGATATTTGTATTGCGGAGGTCCATCAAAGGCGCGAGTAAAAATTTCTCCCACTTCCATAGGCGCAACAGGACGGCGCTCTGTATCGAGAATGCGAATTTCAGTGTGATATCCCTTGCCTACACTGCCTGGACGTTGCAGCCACTCTTCACCATCAATCACGGTGATTCCGGTGATTTCGGTGGATGACCACAGCTCGCAGACTTTCGACGCCCCAATGCGATCAATCCATCCGCGCTTGACCCAGTCTGGACACGGCGCTGCCAGATGCCACAGTTTGCGTAGGCTGCTTAGATCACTCGTAGGTAATGCTGCTGAACGCAGCATGCGCAGCATCATGGTTGGAACGACATTCAAAATGGTTGGGCGATATCGCTCGATTGCCGCAAACGTTCGGTCCGCATCAAATTTTTCATTCAGAACCGCACTGGCACCAACGAATAGCGCGACATGCGTAAAAAGAAATGCCTGGTTGTGATACAGCGGACCTGGCGAATACAGGCGATCTCCATCAACGATTCCAAGCAATCCAGCAAATGGATGAGCATCTATTGGATAGTTGAATGAACCCGGAGAAACAATCAGTTTCGGCTTTCCGGTTGAACCGCCCGAAGCTATTGCTTTGAAAGGTTGTGGAATCGCATCCGGCGGTGGCGTGATCGGGTAACGATCCAGCGCTCTCATCTCGCTACGAGTAATGCCATTTAATTCTGGCGCATCACTAATAACCGCTGCCGGTGATGCTAGCGCCATTAGCTGATCGCGCTCCGCTGCAGGCATGCGAGAACCAACGGGCATTGGGCATGCACCCAGTTTGTATGCGGCCTGAGCCGCAACGATGTGCTCAATGCCATTCGGCAGATTGATCACAACAAAGGACTGCGGCCCAACCGAGAGTTCAGCAAGTCGATGCGCCAACTGATTGGCCCATTGCTCCAACTGCTTCCAGCTCAGGCGGTCGTCTCCTCCAGCCCAGCGCTCCACAATCAGCGCGATCTCATCGGGACGTTCTGCCGCCAATTGAGTTAATCGAGCGCCCGGCGTCATTGTTTGTTTTGTCATCTAAGTGTCCCCTTTCACGTCTGATCTGGACTGAGCTTTTGAGTATGGATGCCAGCCATACCTGAGCGCCCATACCGAAATGGGAGGGTCAGCTTGGTTTGACATTAGTCCAACTTGGACTATTATAATACACAGTGTATTATAAAAAGTACGGAATGATCTGAGACAAGATGAAATGGAGTTGGAGCGGAATCGAACCGCACCTCAGCGACATAAAAAAACATCAGCTCAGTGAATAACGGCAACACATATGGACGTGCGAGGAGACATCAATGCCCATGCTCACGAGTAGAAAAAAAGCTGTCGGTAAAGCAGCTTTAACAGCAGCCTGCATAGCGGCATCATTCGCTAGCCCAATTGGATGGGCACAAGAACAATCAACTGACGGCGCAACTGCTGCACCACAAGAAACCAGCCAGCCAGCAGCCGGATCGACAGCCGATAACGCCGATCTCTTTAATGAGCTCTTATCAGAACCAACGGCGCCAGCTGCCGAGCAAAGCAATGCCGAGACTCCAGCTACGCCAACTGAGACTGCGACTACAGAAGCTCCTGTAGTTCCAGCGGAAAATGCAGCAGAGCCTTTGCCTACGGTCCCTGTTGCTGTAGTCAATAAAAAAGACTCTGTTGCCTTGAAAGGCGCCGGTGATTCACGTCAGATCGAAGAGATCATCGTCACGGCAACCAAGCGTGCAGAATCGATTCGTGAAATTCCGCAATCGATCACGGCCATCAGCGGCGCGTCATTAGAAAACACGGGCAAGCTCAACCTGATCGACTTCATCCAGGAAACGCCTGGCGTTACCGCAACGCAAGGAAGCTCTGGCTATACCCGCTTTACGATGCGCGGCATCAGTACCGATACCGGACCTTCTTCGCCATCATCTTCGCCAGTGGGTCTTTTTGTTGGCGACACCGCATTCACCGATCCCTACATCGCCAACATCGTCCCTGACCTCAGCGCTTTTGACTTGTCTGGCGTTCAAGTTCTTAAAGGACCACAAGGCACGCTGTTTGGTGGCGCAGCTTTATCAGGTGCTATTCGTTACGAGCTGCAAGAACCTGTACAGGGCGAATGGCAAGTCCGTGCGTTCTCACAGTTAATTAGCCCTAACGAAGGAACAAGCGCTTTCACTCACGGCGTTGCAGTCAATGTTCCGCTGCTGAAGGATGACAATCTCGCATTCCGTTTTGTCTACGTTAAACGCAACTATCCTGGCGTTACTGACGACGGACGCACCGGTGAAAACGATGTCGACCACGGCAGTGGCAATCAGTATCGCGCGATCCTGCAGTGGGAGCCGGAGAATTGGAAACTTAAGCTCACCCATCTTTCGCAAGATTTCTATGCGCCCAACGCAGTCAGTGCAGCCGCATCTCCAGATGGCCCGCGAGAACAATCATTCAATATTTATAAGGTGCCGGCGAAAAATGATTTCGGCATGGACAGCTTCGAGGTTGCTTACAACTTCGACTCCATGCGCTTGGTCTCATTGAGTTCATATCTATACAAGAACTCCGTATTCACCATTGATGGAACCCCGGCGTTGATCGGCATTCCGCCGATGGGATATCCAGAAGAATTGGGGCTGCTGTCACCGGTTACTGAAAATTCAAAAGCCTACTCACAAGAACTACGCTTGCAATCGACAGGCTCGGATCCTTTTCAGTGGCTCGTTGGCGGCTACTTTTATTCGTACAAAATGTATTTCAATGTCTTGATCGATACGCCACTCCATCAGGGTGCGACTGGACCTGACAGTTTGCTTTACCAGCTCGCCACGCAGTTGGGCATTCCCACGCCATTGTTGAATGGCAATACGCAATTCTTCGATGCCACTTCAAACGTGAAGTCCACAGAAAAAGCAGGCTTCTTTGATCTGAGCTATGAACTCTGGGATAGCCTCAAACTCACAGTCGGCGCGCGCTTCTATTCAACCGAGGTGAAAGGAGGATTCGTAGCGAGCGGAATCTTGATTCTAGCTGCGAACAACCTGATGGAAGCAGATACAAGAAACCAGATTACCGAACGCGGCATCAATCCAAAATTTACTGCGACGTATCACTTCACGGATGACATCTCACTTTACGGTCAAGCCGCCAAAGGATTTCGTTTCGGTGGGATTCAATACGTGCCATCGACGCCAACCAACGGCGTGCCCGCCACCTTCAAATCTGACTCCATCTGGAACTACGAGCTTGGTTTGAGAACAGGTTGGCTTGATGACAGCCTGCACGCCGATATCACAGCTTTTTACATTAAGTACAAAAACCCGATCATTACTCAGGCAACGCCGGGAATCGCGATCAACTACAACGACAACGTCTCCGGCGCCATCAGTCGCGGACTAGAAGCAAGCTTGTTGTGGAATACGCCAATCGACGGACTGAGCGCGTCAATTCAAGGCTCACTGGTTGATGCCCATATCACCACACCCTTCACTGCCTCAGGTGGCAAACAGATTCCGGTTGGCCAAGAAATGCCGGGCACTGCGCCGCAGCAGTACAACGCAACCGTTTCTTACGTTCGCCCGGTTGGCTCATTCAATATCGGCGGCAATGTCGGATACAACTATATCGGTCAAGGTTACGGCGACATTCAGCAGACCATAAAGATCAATGGCTATGGAACACTGAATGCAGGCCTCATCTTCAATAGTGATGAACTGGCTTTCCATCCCAAGCTATCGATCAATGTCAGCAACTTCCTCAATACAACTGCTGTGACCTATGGGGGCACTGTAGCCCCTATCATTCCGATCGGCGGTTATTCTGCATATGCGTTAAATCCTCCGCGTACGATTTCTCTGCGATTGAGCTTGGATCTCTAAGCAAGCGAACGTGCCGTAGAATAAAAGGCGTCTCACGAATGATCGTGAGACGCCTTTTTATTGGATGAAACTTTAGAGCTACATCAAGGAAGCAGACGATATGGCCTCTTTTACAAGTGAAACGATCCGCCAGCAATTTACTTTCTTGGCCGAAATAGATCATCTCAAATCGATCGTGCGCCAATCTCCGCTGATCAATCGGAGCCGAAAAGAAAACTCGGCAGAACACTCCTGGCATCTTGCGATGTTCTCGATCGTTTTATCAGAACATGCAGAAAACGTGGATGTCCTGCATGTGGTGAAACTGCTGCTGGTACATGACATCGTTGAGATCGATGCAGGTGATACGCCGATCCATGGATCCAGCAAGGACAAAGCAGCGCTTGCGCAAGCAGAGAGACAAGCCGCGGATCGAATCTTTGGATTACTCCCACCTAAACAAGGTCAGGAATTGCTAGCACTTTGGTTGGAATTCGAAGCCGCTGAAACACCGGCAGCGCGCTTTGCGAAAGCGCTAGATCGACTACAGCCCCTCTTTCTCAACACGCTTACCGGCGGTGGCACCTGGACAGAGAACGGCGTCAGCGAACAGCAGGTGATCGAACGATATGGCCCAACCATTAAGGCAGGATCGTCTGCACTATGGAATGAGGCATCCAATTTGGTTCGACAACATTTTGCCGATCAAAAAAAGCCCAGACCTAAAAGGCCTGAGCTGTTTTAAATCGAACTCAATTTTAGTTCTGTAAGAGCCGAATCACTTCTTCGGCGCGTTCCAAATCTGCTCGCGATATTTTGCGTCGACGTCATATTCCAAACCGCAACCATCACCGGTCACGCGCATAGACGCACGACGCGTTGGTTCGTATACAGGCCAACGGCCTAAGGCATTACCGGGCTCACCCGTACGAACAAAATTGCCAATCATTGCGACCCACTGACGAGCCAGTGCTGGCGCATTCGGATGTTCAGCGAAAGCTGGTACGGTGTGCTGAGGGTCATCCCAGATATTGAACGTCAGCGGCAGGTCTACGCAGTGACTTGAACGCAACAGTCCATCGGCGATGCGTGTTGGCACATCAATCACATACAGATATCCTCGACTGCCAGCAGCAGTCGTAGCCTCTGTGTATTCCATCGAAGCCCGACGAAATACATCCGTCCAAACCAAATCATTGAAGACAGAACCGAAGCCACGGTTACCTGTGGCCTTCATCAGTCGCTTCAAATAACCCGGAACATTAGGCGTGCCATTAGCCGGAAGCCGCGCCATCATGCGAGCTGCAATATGCTGCACCAGGTTGAGCAAGGGCCAAGGCAACCGTGTCTCAAGCTTGAGAATGTAGTCGAGACTCTCGCCTTCATTCGTTGCAAATCCTGCAATTAATGGCACAGCGTCTGCGCCACGATTGCGGATGAGATTTTCGATCCGATCTGGCAGCAGCGGCGTGCCGACGACTTCTGCCGGAGCAACGCCCTTGCCCTTACGTTTTTGCAGCGCGAAGATTTCTTCAGTCGACGCACTCTGCAAAAATTCAATTGCCTGCGCACGCGAACAGCGTCGCATCTTCGCCACTACACCCACCACATCGGGTGGTGGATCAGCAACCAGATTGCCCGGACTACAGGCCACCGCTCGATGCACGAGCCCTTTCGCCGCAGGTGCAGAACACAAGGCAATGACGGAGACAGCGCCTGCAGATTCGCCAATGATGGTGACGAGATCAGGATTTCCGTCATAGTCTGCAATGTTGTCACGTACCCAGCGCAGCGCAGCGATTTGATCATCTAGCCAGAGTTCGCCGCTACCTTCACTAGGCGTATCGAATCGTGTTTTATCTACGGCCGCAAAAATACCGAGACGGTAGTTAATGCAAACCACGACAGCATCCGCACCTTTCGCCAGCGCAGTGCCATCATAAAAATTAGCTGCGCCTGACATATGAGAACCGCCGTGAACGAATACGATCACGGGACGCGGAGTTGATGAAGATGTTTGCGGAACGTGAATATTTAAGAACAAACAGTCTTCAGAAAAACCTGCGTTCGGTAGAGGCCCAAAAATATCCTCACGCACTGCAGCCTGTACGGCCATCGCTTTATGCGTGGTGGCGTCGTAGACACCAGTCCACGGACGAGCTGGAGTCGAAGGTTCAAAACGCTTCACTGGCTGCGCATAGCGCAAGCCAAAATACGTTTCAACGCCTAAGCGCTCGATACCACGAACTTGGCCCAGCTTGGTCGTACGTTCAATTTTTTTTAGCTGCGCTGCGTTTTTGTCGCGCTTATCGCCAGCCGACTGTTGTTGCACATTCATTCTTAATTCCTAATGGCCAGCTTACGTCCAAACTTTTTCACGGTATTCAGCGTCTACGTTGAATTCCAAATGGCAGCCCTCGCCCATCACTCGCATTGATGCTCTGCGTGTGGGCTCGTATATCGGCCATTCACCAAGCGCGTCACCGGGTTCACCCGTTCGCGCAAAATGGCTGATCATCGCGACCCAGCGACGAGCCAATGCTGGCGCACCTGAATGGTCAGCGAAGGCAAATACGGTGTGCTCGGGGTCGTCCCAAATATTGAATGTCAGCGGTAGATCCACACAGTGAGTGGAACGCAGCACACGATCCGCAAGACGCGTTGGGATGTCGATGACATAGAGATAACCTCGGCTACCTGCCGCAGTCGTTGCCTCGGTGTAATCCATCGAAGCGCGGCGGAATACATCGGTCCAAACCAGATCGTTAAATCGAGCACCAAAGCCGCGGTTGCCTGTCGCCTTCTTCAGCCGTTTCAAATATTCAGGTACCTTGGCCTTGCCACCGGCTGGATGTCTTAGCAGTTGATGCGCGACAAGATGTTGCACGAGGTTAATCAGCGGCCAAGGCAGGCCTGTACCAAGCTTGATGATGTAGTCGAGGAATTCGCCTTCATTCGTTGCAAAGCCAGCAATCAGCGGCACTGCGTCAGCACCGCGACAACGGATGAGTTCCTCAATACCTTCCGGCAGTAAGGTCGTCTCCACTACTTCGTGCGGTGTAACGCCTTTTGCTTTGCGCTTTTGAATCTTAAACAAGTCTTGTGTAGACGCAGTCTGAAGATATTCGAGCGCTTGTTCGCGCGTGCAGCGGCGCATGCGAGAAACAATTTCTACGATATTAGGTTGAGGATCTTTAACCAAGCTACCAGCACTGCAGGCCACTGCTCGGTGCACCAAGCCCTTCGCTTCTGGCGCAGCACATAGCGCCATTACAGACACCGCACCCGCTGATTCCCCAATGATGGTGACAAGATCAGGATTGCCACCATAGTCAGCAATATTGTCGCGAACCCAACGCAGTGCTGCGATCTGATCGTCCAACCACAATTCGCCCGTGCCTTCAGTGGACGTGCCGAATCGTCTTGCGTCCAATGCACCAAAAATTCCAAGGCGGTAATTGATGCAGACGACGACAGCATCGGCACCTACAGCCAGTGCAGTGCCGTCATATAAATTTGCCGCACCTGAGACGTGCGCACCGCCGTGGATGAAAACCAGCACCGGTCGCGGAGTCGACGACGGCGCCTTCGGCACATGCAGATTCAGGAACAAACAATCTTCAGAAAAATCCGCTTCAGGGATGCGGGCAAAAAGATGTTTGCTGACTTTGTCTTGTACCGCCATCGCCTTGTAGGTGCTGGCGTCATAGACACCGTCCCAAGCAATCGCTGGTTCTGCTGCTTGGAAGCGGCGAGCCGGTTTGGCATAGCGCAAGCCTAAATAGGTCTCGACACCAAGGCGCTCAATGCCGCGCACTCGACCCAAACGAGTGGTGCGTTCAACAGCGGTGTTTTTATTCATGAACGCAGCCTTGATGACCAGGCTGCATACAATTTAAAAGTGATTTGACGTTCATTTGTGACTCCCCAGAAGCATCATAATACTTAGAGTTTAATAATACATCAAGTATTATAATTCCCATAGAATATCGATACTCAGCAGCCTTTGAGCTGGAGACACAAGATCGAAGACAAGCAGAATCCACCCAATGAATCCCGGGAGGAAGCTGCTTGAATCACAAATTAGTAAGTACTCCGCGACTTAGTCGCCGCGGAACCGCTAGCAAACTTCAGCGGCTTTTGGGACGCGTCGTCATCGTCAAGAACGTGTCGAGCAGATCGGGCGTATTGACCGATACCTTGTGCACTTCTGATCGCATGTTCGCCAGGCCATTGACCATGCCAATGACATGCGTAGCGACGGTTCGTGCAGGCGCGCGCAACTGCTGGCCAGCTTCCAGCGTGGAGGAAGCAATGATCCCAGTGATGTGATCAATGATGTTCGTAGATTCGTCTTGCAGCTTCTTAGCGATATCAGGACGACTCAGGCCGATGGTTTGAACCACGAAAAAAAGTCCGTCTACGCCATAGGGATTAGCCGCATGCTCATCAACAACCCATTGCGCTACAGCTTTCAGATTCGCCTTTAAGGGGGCGCCCTGCTTCACCTTGGATTCGATCGTGTTGAGAATCGACCCAACCCTCTTTTTCCAGAGTTCGAAAAATAGATTCTGCTTATCACCAAACGCGTAATACACCGGATAACGAGAGACGCCAGCAATTTCGGCGACCTCATCCATCGTGCTGCCTTCGTACCCTT
>JAZKEM010000082.1:0-3582 GCA_040387055.1 Pseudomonadota bacterium
GATACACGACGATGCCTTTGAGCCCGAGTTTCTGCACAGTGCGCAGCACGCGCACTGCGATCTCGCCACGGTTGGCGACGAGTACGGATTTAAAGGGCCAGCTCGATACATCCGGAGCCTTTGTATTTCTGTTGCTCATGATTTCCTTGCCTGCTTGGGAAGGCTGCGTTCGATTCGCGATGCGATCTGCGACAGCCTTTCAGTTTCACGTTTAAGCGAGTCGGAGTTGTTATGCGCAGCAATGCCGTCGCACAACAACGCGGTGATTTGGTCAGCGGTCGCGTCGATATCCAACTCGCCGCGGCCGCAAATAAAATTCCAGGTGTAATGCTCGATGCTGCCGTAGACCATGTCGCGCAGTAGATGGAGCGGTACGTCGTGACGCAGCTCGCCAGTCTTCACGCCGTCTTCGAGAACATCGAGCAGCAAACGTGTGTAGCGCTTGTTGAGTTCATGCAATTCAGATCCGACGTAATCACGTTCCGAACGCACTTCACGAAACATCAGACGACACAGCAGCGGGTATTCGCGGATCGAGCGCAGATGACGCCACACCAACAAGCGCAATCGTGAACGTGCGCCTTGAATGCCAGAGAGATCGCGAGCGTAGTCGCCGAACATCTCTTCGTACCAGTGCTCCAAAACTTTCAGCAGCAAATCACGCTTGCTCTCAAAGTATTTGTAGACAGTGCCTTCAACGACGCCAATGCGCGCCGCGATTTCGGAAACGGCAGTCTGCTCGTAACCTTTCTCGCAGAACACATCACGTGCCGCGACGAGAATGTCGCCCACACGCTGCTCACGCGCTAAGCGCGTGGCGGGGCGGCGTGCAGGCGCGCTGCTCACGCTTGTACCAAACCCTTGTCAGCCCAGCTCTTCGGAACCGAGAGCGGGAAGTCCATCAGGATCTGCGCCAGCATCTTTCCTTGCGGGTCATAACGCAGCGAAGCCATGCCACCGCCGCCAAGTGCATCCGCAAACAAGAAGTTGAATGCCATCAAGCCTGGCAATTCGAAACGCTGCGCTTCACCTTTGAAGAAGTGCGCCATGTACTGCTTCACGGCTTCTGCAGTGAGCTGTTCACGCAACAGCGGAACAAACTCTGCGCGACGTGCAATCACGCCGATGTTGGCGCTGTTGCCCTTATCGCCGCTGCGGCCGTAGGCCAGTGCAACGAGGGGCACTGAAACCGAAGCTGCTTCTTTGGCGGCAGGCGTGTTGTCGATTGCAATCGTTGGTGCAGCGGCGAGCGTCGCAGCACCGGAAGCAATCGGAGAAGAGACATTCTTGCCGCCCGCATCCACATGCACTGGCAAGCTGCTCTTCGGCACCAGGCAAGAGAACAAACGAACGACCGGCGTGACAGAAGGGCGACCACCCGAGAAGCCGGTGATGCTCTGCGCCATTGCTGTTGCAGCCGGAATGAACTCACGCGAGAAAATTTCCAGTGCGCTCTTGTCTGCGCTCTGTACGGACAGCTTCAACACCACTTCGCGCGTATCGCGACGACGTGCATTGGCGCCCCAGTTGGATTCGCTGCCGAGCACTTCAACATCAGTGCGCGTGTAGTCCGGCAATTTGCGCTGCTCAAACATGTGACGCGTGCGACGCAGAATTGCAGCGGCGACGGCTTCAGCTTTGCCGACCGCATCGCGGCCGCCAATCATCATCGTGCCTGTGGCGCGGAAACCATCTTGATACGTCGCAGAAACTTTGTATTGATCCGTCGGTGCACGACCCTTGGCGCCGAGTACCTGCACGCGGTTCTCGCCAATCTGCTTCAACGTTACGTTGCGGAAATCGCAGGTGACGTCTGGCAGCAGATAACTTGCCGCGTCGCCGATTTCATAAATGAGCTGTTCGCCAACGGTTGCCGGGCTGACCAAACCGCCGGTGTTCGCAGGCTTGGTGACCACAAAGCTGCCGTCTGCTTCGCAGATCGCGATCGGGAAACCCATGCGATCCCAATCGGCACTGGTGGTTTCCCAATCAGTGATGATGCCGCCGGTGGCTTGTGCGCCGCACTCAACGATATGACCCGCGAGGCTACCCATGGCGAGTTGATCGTAGTCGTCGGTCTTCCAGCCGAATTCGTGAATCAACGGACCGAGCACCACCGCGCTATCAACGCAGCGACCAGTGATGACGATGTCAGCGCCCGCATCCAATGCCTGCGCAACCGGGAATGCGCCGAGGTAGGCGTTCATGCTCCAGAGCTTGCCGGGGATGCTTTCGCCAGTGAACATTTCTTTCACGTTGGCGAAGTCGCCAGCACGTGCGAGCAGATCGTCGCCAGTGACAATGCCAATCGACAGCTCAATGCCTGCGGCCTGCAACTTCGCCTGCAATGCATCGCGGCAAGCCTGCGGATTAACGCCGCCTGCGTTGGTGACGACGCGAATCTTGTTGGTCTTGATCGTCGGCGCGAGGCGCGCGATCACATCCGGAAAATCTGTTGCGTAACCCGCTGCAGGATCCTTGCCGCGCGCCTTGGCGAGCAGCGACATCGTGATCTCAGCCAGATAGTCGAGAACGAGATAATCGATCTCGCCGGATTCAACGAGCTGCTTGGGGCCTTCTGCGGAGTCGCCCCAGAAACCGGCGCCGCAACCAATACGAACAGACTTACTCATACGTCATCCCCGCGAAGGCGGGGATCCAGTTCGAGGACCTCAGCCAGAAAAGCTAAAACTGGATTCCCGCCTGCGCGGGAATGACAAGAAGAAAGAGGCATCACTTAGTTGCCCGTGAAATTCGGAGAGCGCTTCTCTTGGAACGCACCCATACCTTCCTTCGCATCCTGCGTGCTCGACATCACTGGCACCATCGCCTGTGCATACTCCAGCGCTTCACGCAAACCCATGTCGCGCGTTGCGTTGAAAGCCTGTTTGCCGAGGCGGATTGCGGTGGGTGATTTGTCGACGATGCGCGACAACAGCCAGTCCAGTTTGGTGTCGAGTTCAGCGCGCGGCACGAGATAGTTCAGCAGGCCCCACTCGTAAGCTTCCTTCGCGGTGAATTGTTCGCCGGTGATGCACATTTCTTGCAGCTTGCGAGGCGGCAACACGCGCAGCATGTACGGCAGGATCATCATCGGCGTCATGCCGATCTTGCTCTCGGTGGTGCCGATGCGAATGTCATCCGCCGCAATCACCATGTCGCAAGCGCAAAGCAGGCCGAAGCCGCCCGCCATCGCATGACCATTCACACGTGCGATCACTGGCAGCGTGCATTCCTGCAGGCGCTTGAACAGATCAACGATGTAATGCTTAGGGCGTGAGAAGTCGACAGCGAAGGCAAAACCCTTGGCGTTCTTGGCCAGATCCGCGCCCGCGCAAAATGCCTTGTCGCCGGCGCCTGTCAACACAATCGCCTTCACTTCGCCGCCCGAAACCGCCTCAGCAATGCCGCGGTCGATGGTCTGCACCACTTCTTGGTTCAGCGCGTTACGGCGCTCTTCGCGGTTAATGATGATCCAGAGCACGTCTCCACGACGTTCGAGCAGGACAGGGTCGGTAGCGGCTTGTGACATCTTGTTCTCCTTATAAAGAGGCTTGCGTGAGCCCCGCTCAGTACCGGCTT
>JAZKEM010000083.1:0-5823 GCA_040387055.1 Pseudomonadota bacterium
CCGCATGCGCACGATCCGGATGCAGGTTCACCAAGTCATTGCTGTAGACGCCGCTGACACGACGCGCCCACGGAGCATCCGGCAGGATCAACAACGCAGCGTGATCCGTCGAGCCCGGCTGCACAGGCGTCGATTCAGCCCTGCCCATATCAGTCTTGTAACCATCCGCGAGTTTTTCAAAATGCTCGCGTGCTTCGACCATGAAGTCGAAAGGACTGGCGTGACGACTCACCAGACGAAATAACTCATCCGGTGCGAAATGCAGATCTTCAACGTTCTCGCCGTAGCCGTTGTAATTGAGATAAGTGCCAAGGTCTTCTAGCTGACGCAGCTGCGCCTCGCTGATCGACAAACTCTTCGCCAAAGTCTCTGCACTTTTTTTCAGGTTATCGCCAAAAGCGCCAACAACCGCCCAAGCCAGATAACGATTCTTCAACAGGCCATTCACCAGCAAACTGGTGCAAACATCCGGCGCTTCATTGATGATCGCCTTGAGCTTGTCACTCGCAGGAATTTCTCCAGCGAAGTGATGATCGACATACAACACCTCAGCGCCCGCGTTGAGCGCGCGCACCAAGGGTTCACGATTCTTGTCCAGCGAAACATCCAGCACAGTGATCTGGTCACCGGCCTTGGCATCAACCTTTTCCAACAGGTCGATGTCACGTTTGACGCCCGTCACCAACTGCGACTCGCGGGGTTCCGCGAGGCGCAATTGGGTCAATGCGCAGATGCCATCGGCATCGCCATTGAAGACGTCAAAATTCATTACGCCTTACCAGCGTCAACAATCTGGTAATAGTTCATCAGAACCTTTGCGACTTCAGGACGCGAGAATTCCGGCGGCGGTGCAATGCCTGCGCCGAGCATCGCGCGAACCTTGGTGCCCGAGAGGTTGATGAAATCTTCCGGCGTGTGATCCGGGGCTTCGCGCATCATCACAACGCGGTTCAGCTTCTTGCTGTAGGCGGTGTTGTCGGCGCCGAAGATTTCGATCTGCAGCGCGCCCTTCGGCACGCGGGTTTCGAATATGGTCTGCGCGTCGAACGGACCGTAGTAGTCACCCACGCCTGCGTGGTCACGACCAACGATCAAGTAGTTGGCGCCCATGTTCTGGCGGAACACCGCGTGCAGTACGGCTTCACGCGGGCCGGCGTACATCATGTCGAAGCCGTAGCCGGTGATCATCACCGTGTTCTTCGGGAAGTAGTGGTCGACCATGGTGCGGATGCAGGCATCGCGCACGTCGGCAGGAATATCGCCTTCCTTCAGTTTGCCGAGCAGCATGTGAATGACGATGCCGTCGGTGCCGAGGCGCTCGTGCGCCATGCGGCAGAGTTCTTCGTGCGCGCGGTGCATCGGGTTACGCGTCTGGAACGCGACAACCTTGTTCCAACCGCGAGCCTGAATTTCTTCGCGAATCTGCGTAGCGGTACGGAACGTCTCTGGGAATTCGCTCTGGAAGTAGCTGTAGTTCAACACTTCAATCGGACCAGACAGGACCGTGTTGCCGAGACCGAGGAAGGTCTTGACGCCCGGATGCTTCTCGTCGAGGTTGCCAAAGATTTCCTTGGCCATGAACTGCAGTTGTTCGTCGCTTACCGCTTCGACTGCTTCAACGTTCATCACGGCGAGAACCGGATTACCTTCGACATTAGGGTCGCGCAGTGCAATGCGCTGGCCTGCTTTGACGCTGGCGTCCTTGGTGATGTTGACGATAGGCACAGGCCAGAACAGACCGCTCGTGGTCTTCAGATCTTTAGCAACGCTCAGCGCGTCGGCCAGATTCATGTACCCGGTCAGCGGGTTGAAATAGCCTGCGCCGAGCATCACAGCGTTGGCAGCAGCTGCGGAGTTCAGCAGCAGGCTAGGCAGTGATTCAGCTTCTTTGGCCAGCGCAGCGCGCTTGGCATCGTCAGCGACATACAGCGGATTCAGCGTATCGGAACCGTGAGGTTTGATCATGAGTGTTCTCGGAAGTTAAGCAGTTGTTTTTAGTCCCCTCTCCCCGCCTGCGGGGAGAGGGTCAGGGTGAGGGGCCTCTTGCCGACAGCCCCTCACCCCTGCCCTCTCCCCACATTCGTAGGGAGAGGGAGATAAAGCATTAGGCAGGGATGATGCCGCGAGCCTTCAACAGATTGAGGAGCGCTTCGACTTCCTGCTGAAGCGTCATCTCGTGGCTGGGCAGAACCAGCTCAGCAGATTCAGGCGCTTCATACGGATCATCGATGCCGGTGAAATTTTTGATCAGGCCAGCGCGTGCCTTCTTGTACAGACCTTTAGGGTCGCGCTTTTCAGCTTCAGCCAAAGGCACGTCGAGATAAACCTCGATGAATTCCATGCCTGCGTCCTGATGCAGTTTGCGGACGAGATCGCGATCAGCGCGGTAAGGCGAGACAAAGCTCGACAGCGCGATCACGCCGGTGTCGACGAACAGCTTGGCGATCTCGCCGATGCGGCGGATGTTCTCAGTGCGGTCTTCAGCGGTGAAGCCGAGGTTCTTGTTGATGCCGAGGCGGACGTTGTCGCCATCAAGGCGATAAACCAGACGGCCCTGTGCGTGCAGTACGGATTCCAATGCAACCGCTACCGTGCTCTTGCCCGAACCGGAGAGGCCGGTGAACCAGATCGTTGCGCCCTTCTGGCCCAACAGTTCGCCACGCTGGGCGCGAGTGACTTCGCCTTCGTGCCAGGTGAGATTTGTGCCTTTCTGTTCAGTCATGTTTCTGCTCGTTTAGTCGTGCGGCGGACAATAAGGACGCGATTCTATGGAAATCCAACATATAATAAAAATACAAAATGTATATGCTTAAAGTATATAAAAGTTATATCAAAGGTCGCCGCGCCCGATGAATCTCAATCATCTCTCCATCTTTCATGCAGTTGCCTCCTGCAAAAGCATCAGCGGCGGCGCGCAGCGCCTGCATATCAGCCAGTCGGCGGTCTCCAAACAGCTGGGGGAATTCGAGCGAGCACTGGGCGTGACCCTGTTCGACCGCCTGCCCCGTGGTGTACGCATCACCGAAGCCGGCAGGTTGCTGCAGGGCTACGCCAACCGCCTGTTTGCCCTGGAGGCAGAAGCAGAAGAAGCCATCGGCGACCTACAAAAACACATCCGCGGACGCATCACCATCGGCGCCAGCCGCACCATCGGCGGCTACCTACTGCCAGCCATCCTCGCCAACTACCGCCAGCAATATCCGGGCGTAGAACTTTCGCTACAGGTGGAGAACAGCAACACGATTGAAAACCGACTGATTGCCGGTGAAATCGATATTGGTTTTGCTGAAGGTATCGTCGGCAGTGATCTGCTGGAGTATCACGTCTTCGCCAATGACGAACTCGTACTGATTGCAGCACCCAAACATCCCATCACCAAACATTCGCCGGTACCGCTGGCGACGATGATGCAGTACCCGATTCTGATGCACGAAGTGGGTTCAGGTACTCGCGCAGTGACTGAACGTGCGTTTGCAACGAAGAAACTTACGCTGCGGCCGTCGATGACTTTAGCGAGTACGGAAGCACTAAAACAGACGGTGGCTACAGGCGCAGGTATTGCGGTGCTTTCTGCTTTTGCGATTAAGACGGAAGTTGCAGCGAAGACTTTAGCGGTTGTGCCGATCAAAGGCCTTAGTATTCAGAGGCCGCTTTATCGGGTGCAGCTTAAGAGTAGTTGGGCTAGTCCTGCGTTGACGGCGTTTGTGGATTTGTTGCCGAAGTAATACAGCGCTGCTTTGTGTAGATCGGCTTGAGTTCCTAACAAACTAGAGCACGACAAGGCTTAATCCTACGATGGCAAACATAACAAAAGGAGTCAAGGCGCATAGATTGAACAACTGTGTGCGCTCCGGGTTCTTGCACCGCACGGCCCAAGCTGCAGAGACGCTCCAAACGGCAAGTCCTGTGTAAAAAGCAAATCCAGCTCTAGTTTGATAAAGCTCCCACGTGGCAAGATCGCCAATACCCGCTTTGTCCATCGCCGCATCAGCGCGCGAGCCAAAATAAAGAAATAAACCAACACAAACAGAAAGCGCAAAAGCAGAAATGAAAACCGATTTGTGCAAGTGAGCGATATTCACGACTAACTACGTTTCGACACTCGAAAGCCAAGACTCGCAGAGATAGCATCCGCCTCTTCACGTACAAGCCGCGCTAGCTCAGCACGCTTCTTCTGAATTCGTGAACTCGGCGCAGCAACCACAAGCGCACCAATGACAGCTCCCGTTGCGTCTCGAATCACAGCAGCCGTACCAGCTGCACCATCAGCCGCCTGATCAACCGTCTGCGAAATGCCTAGCTCACGCGCTTTATCAATCTCTGCGGCCAGCTTCGGCTTATCAATCTCGGTACTAGCGGTCAGCGTTTTAGGCTTGAGACGTTTGAGATAAGCACGTGCCTCGGCCTCAGGCGCAGCAGCGAGCAAAACTCGCCCACCGGATGTGCAATACAAAGGACGGCGGTCGCCGACTGAAACGGTGAAGCGAACCACACTACGACTCTCGATCACTTCGACATAAGTCAGCGTGTCACCGTCGTCATCACGCACGGCCCACAGCACGGTTTCGCCACAACGATCAGCGAGGCGACGCATGCCATCGCGGACCAGATCAGAGGATTGGAAACGGCGGCGTGCTTCCAACAATGCGCTGCCCAAACCAAAGGCGCGTGGCCCGAGGCGATAGACGCTATCTGTGGAGACGACGAAGCCTTCTTCAGCAAGCCCGCGCAACAGTGCGGCCAGGCTGCTCTTTGGCGCTTCGAGTTCACGGCTGAGTTGCGCAAGACTCACGGGCTCTGCGCTTGCGCACAGAACTTCGAGAATCTGGATGACGCGGGAGACGGATTGCGGCGAGTTCATGCGGGTATTGTTCAACATCCGGACGAACTTAGGAAGAAAGCAGCATTAGCTGTCATTCCCGCGCAGGCGGGAATCCAGTTGTGCTGTTATTTGCCGAGTGAGCTAAAACTGGATTCCCGCCTTCGCGGGAATGACAACCACGCAATGATCGCCAAACGCTACCAGAGCAGATTGACGGTATGCACGCCGACCACGTGACCGCCGTGGAATGTCGCCGGATTCGCGGGATCGAGGCGGAATTCGGGCAGGCCGATCATCATTTCTTCGTACAGCACCTGTAGCTCTACGCGTGCGAGATGTGAGCCGAGGCAGCGGTGCGGACCTGCGTTGAAGGCGATGTGTGGCTTGCCTTCGCGCTTGAGGTCGAACTGGTCGGGGTTGGCATATTCCTTGGCATCGAGATCTGCCGCTGGCAGATAGAGCATGGCCTTGTCGCCCTTCTTCATCGATACACCCATGAACTCCATGTCCTTGCCGATGATTCGTGGCGGCACGGTGAAGGTGTAGCGGCGCAGCAACTCTTCGGTCACGTCGCTGATCATCGCGGGGTTCTTGCGCATCTCGGCTTGCAGTTCTGGATGCTGCGCGAGATGGCGTACGCCGAGGCCCATGCCGTTGATGACGGTATCGAGGCCGGCGATGAACAACAGCACGCCGTAATTTTCCATGTCTTCGAGCGTGGTGACTTTGCCGTCAACCTCGATCTTCCAGAGCATGCTGATGATGTCGTTTTGCGGATTCTCTTTTCGTTCCAGCATTGTGTCGCGCATGCTGGCGGCGATGCGCTGTAGCTTGCCGATCATTCTGCGTGGATCGAGATTGGAGTCGGCAAGGTGGGCACGTACGAGTTCGCGGTATTCGTCCGAGCGCTCAAGTGGCAGGCCCAACATCTTCAAGAAAACTTGCACAGGCAATGGCTGCGCAACGGCAGCAACAAACTCGCAACCACCCTTGTCTTTCAT
>JAZKEM010000084.1:0-4372 GCA_040387055.1 Pseudomonadota bacterium
TGATATTTGAGATAGACCTGAGAAATGCTTTTAAGCGCTTGATGCAGGACGACGCGCTGTTCAGGATTTTCATGCTCAAACCAGACATTTGTCGCGCTGACTAATTCTTGCGTGACGCGCTTCATCAGTCGTCTGACCAGTTCGCCCTTGTCTCGGAAATGCATGTAAAACGTCGAGCGCGCGATACCGGATTCTTTTGCCAGATCTTCCACGCTCACCGATGTGAATGTATGGCCCGACGTCAAAAGTCGGGTCATTGCATCGGTAATGGCATCTTCCACAGCAGCGCGTGTGTCTGGGCCTTTAGAGCGGCGTCGGCGAGTGATGGAGGTCATGGCTGGATTTGGTTCTATTTTTATAACAATGAATCATGCAATACAGACTGTCTACGACATTATGACTGGACACGGTGTCCGATAGTTGATATCGTGGATTTATTCAGAAATATAAAGCTTGATACGTGTGGCGTTTTACGGCGCACCGAGCTACACCGTTAGTGCGTCAAAATGATCAGGATGATGACTTCGCAATGATTGGAATCTCCGCTATTTATGCTGAGATTCCAGAGCAGCGTATTCCCACAGAACCGCGTATTGATGCGCTGGGTATCCCGCTAAAAACACTGCAGGATCGAGTAGGGGTCATCAAGACTTCTCGCAAGGCATTGGATCAGGACACTGCTGATCTTTGTGTTGCTGCGGCTAATAAACTTTTCGCAGCAGGACGTGTAAGCCCGTCAGATATCGATTGCGTGATCGTTGTGACGCAGAATCCTGATGGCCAAGGTCTTCCGCAGACCTCTGCGATCGTTCAGGATCGATTGGGCATCCCTGAGAATTGTGCATCCTTTGATGTCTCACTTGGGTGCTCTGGATATGTTTATGGACTATCCATCATCAAGTCATTCATGCAGGACAACGGGCTGCGCTGCGGTCTTTTATTCACTGCAGATCCCTATTCCAAAATTGTCAGCGAGAGTGATCGCTCAACGGCGCTTCTCTTTGGCGATGCTGCGACGGTCACATTGATGACTGAATCGCCCGTTTGGAAGATTGGAAAATTTGATTTCGGTACAGCGGGCCGTTTGGGTCAGTCCATTCGTAAATCAGACGATGGAACGCTGATCATGGACGGACGCGCGGTTCTTGGTTTTTCGATGAGCCAAGTTCCCGGCAGTTTGCAGCGCGTTGCTGCTGCAAATGGAATTACTTTGGAGCAGATCGATCGCTTCGTGCTGCATCAGGGCAGTCGCGTTGTTGTTGAGAACATTGCTGAACGCTTGAAGGTTGAAGACAAGACCGCCTTCTACGCACAGGACTACGGCAATACTGTTAGTTCTTCGATTCCGATTGTTCTGTCTGAAAATCTTTTGGAGTCTGATCGCTGTATAGCGATTTCTGGATTTGGAGTAGGGCTCTCATGGGCCTCAGCTGTATTGGAAAAAGTTGCGTAAACGCCGCTGGCTATCGCCAGCATGAACTAATTGGAGAATGTTATGAGCAGTTTTGAAGACAAAGTAAAAGCAATTATTGCTGAGCAACTCAGCATCAGCATCGAGAGCATCGTTCCAGGCGCTCGATTCGTAGAAGACCTTGGCGCCGACTCGCTGGATACGGTTGAACTCGTGATGGCTCTCGAAGAAGCGTTTGAAGTGGATATCCCAGACGAAGAAGCTGAAGGCATTCGTACGTATAACGATGTTCTCGCTTATCTCAAAGCGCATGCCGCCAAGGCCGCTGCATAAGCTAAGCGTTGCGTTTTACCTTCATTAATTTCTGTCTGAAGAAGTCCAAACATGAATCGTCGTCGCGTCGTTGTTACTGGAATGGGTATTGTGTCCCCGGTGGGATCAACCATTGAATCCGCGTGGCTGAATGTGGTGTCGGGAAAATCCGGTATCAACTTCATCAAGAAATTTGACACGTCGACGTACACGACGCGTTTTGCCGGATTGGTTGCAGACTTTAATGCAGCTGATTATCTGGGCCCTAAGGAAATCAAGAAGACCGATCTGTTCATTCAGTACGGCGTTGCTGCTGCGAAGCAGGCTGTGACTGATTCAGGCCTCGACATTACGAATGCGAATCGCGATCGTATTGGAATCTGCGTTGGCTCCGGCATCGGTGGTTTAGGAACAATCGAAGAAGAATGCGCAACGCTGCAGGCCAGTGGTCCGCGTCGTGTTTCGCCATTCTTCATTCCTGCATCCATCATCAACATGATCTCGGGCTACGTTTCGATTGAATTGGAAATCACTGGCCCTAATCTTGCCGCTGTGAGCGCTTGTACGACTGCGACGCACTCAATTGGTTTGGGCGCGCGATTGATTCAAGCTGGCGACGCCGATGTATTTATTGTTGGTGGCGCTGAATGTGCATCGACACCAGCGGGCATGGCTGGATTTTGTCAGGCGAGGGCGCTTTCAACTCGCAACGACGATCCTCAAAAAGCTAGTCGTCCTTGGGATAAGGATCGTGACGGTTTTGTGCTGGGTGATGGTGCGGGCGTTTTGGTCATCGAAGAATATGAGCACGCTAAGAAGCGTAACGCGCGAATCTATGCCGAGCTGATTGGGTTTGGCATGTCAGGCGATGCGTATCACATCACCTTGCCGCCAGATGATGGCAATGGCGCGGCGCGTTGCATGCAGAATGCATTAAAGGATGCCGGGATCAATCCAGATCAGGTCGACTACATCAATGCGCATGGCACTTCGACGCCTGCAGGTGATTTGGCAGAAACCAAAGCCATTAAAGCAGCTTTTGGTGATCACGCGATGAAAGTCGCGGTGAGCTCAACAAAATCCGTCACAGGTCATTTGCTCGGCGCTGCGGGCGGTATCGAAGCCATCTTTGCGGTGCTGTCGATTCGCGATCAGGTGATTCCGCCAACGATTAACCTCGAAAATCCAGGCAAGGGTTGTGACCTGGACTATGTGCCAGGAACAGCAAGAAATGATGCCGTGAGTATCGTGATTTCGAATTCGTTCGGATTCGGCGGAACGAACGGCAGTTTGATCTTTCAGCGTCTACAGTGATTGAATAGAGGCACACATCGCTCTAAATGATTAATTCTTGTGGCGTCGCCTAGAAACCCCTCATTCAATTCACTGCGCATGTTCGAGGCAGTTGCCCGTCTGCGCAGCTTTCGCAAAGCTGCGGATGAGTTGTTTGTAACGCCTGCGGCAGTTACTCATCAGATCAAAGCGCTGGAAGATCAGCTGGGTATCGCTTTATTTGTACGCCTTAGCCACGGCATTGAACTGACACCGCCAGCAGAAGCAGCATTGCCACGCTTGCAGCAAGGCTTTGAGACGGTCTCGCAAGCGGTTCGTGAGTTACGCGATTTCGGCCAGTCTCCAAGACTAACGATCTCTGTCACCTCGACTTTGGCCTCACGATGGATGGTGCCGCGGCTGGAGAGCTTTCTTTCGAAGCATCCTGGCGTGGATGTTCGAATCTTGGCTAGCAGGCAAATTATTGATGCCTCTGACTACAACCATGATGGCGACTCCCATACAACGCCGTCGCAAAGTCCGGACATTGAGATCCACTTTAGTAATGGGCCGCCACCGGGTGAGTATGTAGATCCCTTGTTCTCGGTTTATGTCGTGCCTATGTGTCATCCGCGGCTGATTGAGGCGTTACCGCCATTGCTCACGCCTGACGACCTTCGGTTCCGCACTTTGCTTCACGGCGACAGCAGCTTGTCCGATCGTGAACAGTCCGGATGGGCAAAGTGGCTCAAGCACGCTGGAGCCACCATGGTTGATCCGCGGCGCGGCCTGCAGTTGGATCACTCAACTTTGGCACTTGAGGCAGCGGCGGACGGCTTAGGCGTTACATTGGCAATGCCGATGCTGGCCAGCCAGGAACTTGCGGAAGGTAAGGTTCGAATCCTCTTTCCGATCGAGCTTCCCATCACCAAGTCATATTTTGTGGTGACTTCGCGATCTGCAATCCATCGGCCGGAAGTCAGTGCCTTTAGAAACTGGCTACTAGAAGAGGCTCGCAAGGATAGCGAGCGGAGCGCTTCAACTTACGTCGCAAGCGACGCGCACCCTCAAGTTAGCTCAGCTATAGGCCCAATTGCGGCCAAAAAAAAGGCCACCAAAAGGCGGCCTGAATAAAAGATCCCGTGGGGGGATCTGGAGGAGATCGGTAAAGCGGTTTCTGATTACGCGCTTGAATTAATTAACGAATGATTGATTTAAAACGCGCGGCCAGTACTTTCTGGTCGACAACTGAGTCAAGAATGGACGTCGTAGCCATCGCGATGAAGGTGGCGCTAATCAGCGACAGAACCAAAATCTCAGCGGTAGTCGTAAACAATTCCATGTCAGTGCTCCATTTCCTTGTGCGTTTTTGTACGA
>JAZKEM010000085.1:0-13449 GCA_040387055.1 Pseudomonadota bacterium
CCAACACCAAACCCAGCGCTGCAGAGTTGCACGATTTCTGGAGCCTGATTGCGCATAACGATGGCAAACGCATCATTCATCTGTTGATCGCCTACATCGACGAGCGTCGCTACAACCGTGAGCGTTGGGTAGAAGCCTTGCGCCGCACCCGTGTGCCACTGCGTCTGATCAATGGTCCTGAAGATCCGGTGTCAGGTGCCCATATGGTGGCGCGCTACCGTAGTCTGGTGATGAGCCCGGATGTGGTTTCACTGCCGGGCATTGGCCACTATCCCCAAACAGAAGCGCCGCAAGCAGTGCTTGCGGCGTTCTTTGAGTTTCAGGATTACTTGAAACTGCTATAGCGTTTAATGCCCGGGACGCAAGAATTTGTAGCGCTCAATATCGCTATTGAATTTCGCCACCATCTTTTCTCTTTCTTGCTGCAATTGGATGGCGGATTTTTTGTTGTCTTCTAACGAAACTTCAAATTTCTTGACCTGCTCTGTCAAACGTTTATCTGGCTTCTTGCCTGATTTGGCTTGCGCCGCAACTCGGCCACGCAAATCTACAACCGTCTTCTCGCCATCGGCAATGGCCTTCTTCACCAGCCCCAAACGACCATCCAGCGTTTGCTCGCGCAAAATACGCGCGGACTCCAGCTCCTTGGAGCTGCCGTAGGTGTCAGTTAGAAATTTGTCGTACGCGCGCTGCTCTGTTGCCTGCTTGGCTGCAGCAGCTTCTTCTGCTTTCTTGGTCTCTAGCGCGGTGACTTCTTCTGGCGTCAGCTGACGCGCTCTTCTATCGACGACCATGCCGCGATTGTTAAAAATCTCGCGCTCTTTATCTGCGTATTGAGGAGGGACGCTGTCACCGCAACTACGATTGCCCTTGTTATCAGTCCAGCATTGGATTTTCTTGCCCCCGACAGGCGCCGCAGAGACCGCCAAAGGCAATGCCATCAACAAGAACATTGACGCAGAAAACGCTTTACGCATATCTCGCTCCATGAGAATTAGTTTTTCTAGGACTTCACGCCATACCGAGCTTGATAGTCCTGCATTGCATGGATGGTCGCCTCATCAGCATTACCAGCCTGCAAGAACTGCAACACTTCCTTCACCGTAACCAGAGGCACTACGCGGATACCCGTGTCACGCTCCATCTCAGCGACGGCTGAATTGCCGTTAGGGCCGACTTCTTGTCGATCCAACGCAATCACCGCAGCCACCGGCTCGGCACCGGCCTTACGCAGAATGCTGACGGCTTCGCGCAGCGCGGTGCCTGCGGTGAGCACGTCATCCACAATCACCACGCGGCCCTTGGGCGCAGCGCCAACCAGCACACCGCCTTCACCATGGTCCTTGGCTTCTTTGCGGTTGTAGGAATACGGCAGATCACGGCCACGCTCGGCCAGCGCGATGCTGACTGCCGAAACCAGCGGGATGCCTTTGTAGGCCGGGCCGAACAACATGTCGTACTCAAGGCCAGAAGCGGCCAGCGCTTCGGCGTAGGCACGGCTGAGATCGCGCATGGCTGCGCCGCTGCTGATCTTGCCGAGATTAAAGAAATACGGGCTAACGCGGCCGGACTTGAGGGTGAACTGGCCGAACTTGAGCACTTCGTGCTCCAGCGCGAGTTTGAGAAAGGCTGTTTGATAGGCGTGCATTGTTCGTGAGGAATTGCGGGTCTGCCCTTATGATAACGGCTATTGAGACGGCTACGCCGCCGTCGGTCCGGAGAACACGTGCGCATCATCAATCTGAACACCAATGGCATCCGCTCGGCAGCCCGCAAGGGCCTATTTGAGTGGCTGCCTAAGCAGCAAGCCGACGTGCTCTGCATTCAGGAAACCAAGTGCCAGATCGGCGACGTCAAAGACGACGAGCTGTTCTTCCCCAAGGGCTGGCATGTGTATTTCCGCGATGCGCAGAAAAAGGGCTACTCAGGCGTGGCGCTGTACTCGCGCACCAAGCCGGACAAGGTGCTGACCGAGCTTGGCAACGACGAATTCGACGGCGAAGGCCGTTATCTGGAAGCGCGCTTTGGCAATCTCTCAGTGGTGACGCTGTATGTGCCGTCCGGCTCATCCGGCCCCGAGCGTCAGGCGTCGAAAGATCGCTTCATGGAATTCTTTCTGCCGAAGCTGCGCGAATGGAAAGCCAGCGGTCGCGAGTATGTGATCTGCGGCGATTGGAATATCGCGCATAAAAATATCGATTTAAAGAACTGGAAAGGCAATCTCAAAAATTCCGGTTTTCTGCCACATGAACGTTCGTGGCTGGATACGGTGTTTAGCGATGATCTAGGCTGGGTTGATGGTTATCGCACGCTTTATCCAGAGGCTGAAGGTGAGGCCTACACCTGGTGGAGCAATCGCGGCGCTGCGTATGAGAAGAATGTCGGCTGGCGCATCGATTACCACATCGTGACCTCAGGCCTGAAGAACAAGATCAAAGCCGCCAGCATTTATAAAGCTGAAAAGTTTTCTGATCACGCGCCACTGATTCTCGACTATGACCTCTAACGCACCAGCGCAGGGCTGGCGCATCTACAGCAACCCGCGTGTGCTTGGCATGTTGTTTCTCGGCTTCTCCGCCGGGCTGCCGTTTCTGCTGGTGTTCTCCACACTCTCCGCGTGGCTAGCGCAGGTTGGCATTAGCCGCACCACCATCGGTTACTTCAGCTGGATAGGCCTGACCTATTCGCTGAAGTTTTTCTGGTCACCTGTGGTTGATCGCGTGCGTCTGCCCTTTCTCACGCATTGGCTGGGTCGTCGCCGCAGTTGGATGTTGCTGGCACAGATCGGTATTGCGAGCGGCCTTGCAGGCATGGCGCTGAATGATCCAGCGCAGAACCTGACACCAACGATTGTGTTTGCACTGCTCGTCGCGTTTTCATCCGCCACGCAAGACATCGCACTCGATGCGTATCGCATCGAAGCCGCGCCACTCGATCTACAAGGCGGCATGGCAGCGGCGTATCAGATGGGCTATCGCATTGCGCTGATTGTTGCTGGCGCAGGTGCATTGTTCATCGCCAGTAGCGCCGGCTGGAGCGCGAGCTATCTGACGATGGCCGCCTTCATTCTCGTCGGCATTTTTACTGTCCTAGTCGTTGCAGAACCACTGTCACAAGTCAGCCGCGAAACCATGATGCAAGAGCAACGCGTTCTCGGCTTTCTGGAGCGCTCCGCCCATTGGCCCAAGCCACTGCAAAGCGCGATGGCTTGGTTGATTGGCGCGATTGTTTGTCCGTTCGTGGATTTCTTCACGCGCAACGGTCTGCGCAACGCCTTGTTCATTCTGTTGTTCATCAGCCTTTACCGCATGCATGAATACGCCATGGGCGTGATGGCTAACCCGTTCTATCTGGACATGGGGTACACGCTGGATCAGATCGCAAGCATGTCGAAAATCTTCGGTGTCATCATGACCATGGTTGGCGTCGTGATTGCGGGCCTGATGGTGGCGCGCTACGGTGTGCCGCGCACATTGCTTCTGGGTGTCGTCACAATTTTCTTCGGCAATTTGTTCTTCTCGTGGCTCTCCACAAGTGAACAGACCTTGCTAGGTTTGGGTGCTGCCATCAGTGTCGACAACATCGGCATCGGCATCGCTGGCACAGCGTTTGTAGCTTATCTCTCCAGCCTCACCAACACCGCTTACACCGCAACGCAGTACGCACTGTTTGGCTCGCTGTTTCCACTGCCGGGAAAAATCATTGCCGGATTTTCTGGCGTGGTGGTGGACCACATTGGCTACACGCTGTTCTTTATCTACACCGCATCACTGACCTTGCCTGCAATGTTGCTGTGTTTGATACTGATCCGACAGCAACGCGCGACTGCAGCATCACAATCCTGATCAGAGACTGCAATGAACGAACTCATCATTAATGACGTCGACAAAGCCACTGAAGCGGAACGCACAACGCTGACGATTGCGTATGTATTGCACGTGATTGGTCCGTTCACAGCTTTCTTATTGAATATCGCCGGCCTGATCCTCAATCACATCAAAGCAGCCGAAACGAATAACCAATACATCCGCAGCCATCACGTCTGGATGCTGCGCACCTTCTGGTGGTCACTGCTGTGGTCGATCATCGGCGGCGTGTTGTGCCTGATTTTGGTCGGCTACGTTGTCCTCGCGATCGTTGGCCTGTGGTGGCTCTATCGCGTGGTGCGCGGGCTGATCAATTACGCCGAACAGCGGCCGATGCCGATTTAAATCGAGTGCTATCGGCTATCCAGAAAATCTAACGGATCATTCCAGCGCAGGCCGTCTGCGTGACCGTCAGACTCTTCAGTGTAATCACCTCGCTCGATATCAAGCGCACCGGAATAATCCTCCGGCGGTGGCGTGGGGCGCGCTGCGAGTTCGAGCCAACTGTCGAAGTCGTATTCTTCTAGCGTGCCGTCGAAGTGCTGGACCAAAACAATCTCAGCCTTTGTATCAACGCCTACGATCTCGAATGGATCTCCGTCGGTTGCGTACCACTCACCGACAGACATTTCTCTCAACCATTCCGCCATCTCGCACCTCCAGCGTCGCGATTATTTTTGCGGCGCCTCTTTGTTCTACGCTTGTCACCAAGAGGGTTCAAGCCCTCAGTGATAGACGGTAGGCAAATAGCTGAAATGATGTGAACTGTTGGTTGCGACGTAAGCGATGCGCGACATCGCAGTGGTGTAACGTCCTACACGCCGCGCACAAGGCGGCCCACTTTATGATTTTTCTTTGGCCGCAGTCTTGTCGCGTTTCTGCATGAGCTTTTCAATGGCCGGACGGAAGATCAACTCCATCGCTTTTTCCATCAATTGCCCAGGAACAACCAGTGTTTGTTCGTGCGATTTTGATGCGCCGGGCAAATTAGCGATGAGCTTGTCGAAGTTCACTTTAACGCGCGATGTCTTGTTGAAGTGCACAACAACCAAGCTTTCTTCTGCCGCAGGGATTTCCTGCACTTCGAAAGGATTGCTGGTATCGACCAGCGGCACGCGCTGAAAATTGACGTCAGTGCGTGAGAACTGCGGAATGATGTGATTCACGTAATCAGGCATACGACGCAAGATCGTGCGCGCAACGTCTTCCGGATTGTGGCCACGCTCTTCTGTGTCGCGCCGGATTTTTTGAATCCACTCGAGATTGATTACCGGCACCACCCCGATCAACAGATCAAAGTGACGTGCAACGTCGATTTCATCACCGACATAGCCGCCATGCAGGCCTTCGTAAAACAGAATGTCGGTATCTGACGGCAAACGTTCCCAAGGCGTGAACGTGCCAACGGGCTGACTCACTGCAGCAGCCTCCGCTTCCGTGTGCAAATAGCGGCGCACAACGCCTTGGCCCGCATCACTGTAATCGCGCAGCAAACTGTGAAGACGCTCGAGCAAATTGCCGCCAGGGCCAAACAACGAGAAGTTTTCGCCACGGATACGCGTGCGTTCCATTGCGGCACGCAGTTGCACACGATCGTAGGCGTGAAACGCATCGCCTTCGACAAGCGCGGGCTTTATGCCTTGCTCTTCAAAGATGCGTTGGAACAGCCGCATCACGGTACTCGTGCCCGCGCCGCTGGAACCGGTAACGCCGATGGTGGGGTGCCTTGCTGACATGCTTCGCCTTATTTCACAGAATTCTTGGCCAGCCATCTTGCATCTTGCATCTTGCGATGCAGCGCATGTTTTAAAATATTATTTATTATTTTACTTAGTTAATATTTAAAACAACTAAAATTCGTCATTGCTGATTGTGGATCACGCGCCTCTCGCGGCAAGTAGCTTGCAGCGGAGCAGCAATAATAGAGTCAGACCGTAACACAGCCGCGTGACAGTTAGCGCCACTAATCACGTAGCGCGCTATTCAAATTTTTTACAGGCGCCGATATTCCAGATCAAAAACTTCGTGCCCCAAGCGTTCGCCGCGCGCTTCAAAACGCGTTTTGGGCCGCGTGGTGTGACGCGGCACATAGCGCCCATCAGCGGCGAGATTGCGGAAGCTAGGCGATGCATTAAGTACTTCCAGCATGTGTTCTGCGTAGTGCGCCCAGTCTGTTGCCAATAGCAGACGTCCATCTTCCGCCATCTTGCGTGCGACGAGCTCAATGAACGCTGGCTGCACAATGCGGCGCTTGTGGTGGCGCGCTTTATGCCAAGGATCGGGGAAATAGATCACGACTTCTTGTAGCGAAGCATCGGCGATCCAAGTCTCCAATACCTCAACCGCGTCGTGACTCGATGTGCGCAAATTATTGAGGCCCGCCGTCTCAGCGTTGTGCAGCAAACGACCAACGCCCGGGCGATGCACTTCTACGCCGATGAAATCATGCTGCGGCTCCAGCGTGGCGCGCGACAGAATGTGATCGCCGTTACCAAAACCAATCTCAAAAATAACTGGCGCTTTGCGGCCAAACACCTGCGCGAGATCAAACGGCTGCGCCGGCTGATCTAATCCGTAGCGTGGCCACAAACGTTCTAGTGCCGATTTCTGTCCATCGGTCATGCGCCCTTCGCGGCGCACAAAGCTACGCAGCCTGCGATAGAAAGGCGTCCCTTCTGGACCTTGGCTTTCGATTTCCTGATCGCTCATTCGATCACGCCCACCAACGGCGACGATGCGCTAGCGAAACGGCGGCGCGGCATACGGCCTGCGAGAAATGCTTCGCGGCCTGCTTCAACGCCTTTCTTCATGGCACTGGCCATCAACACGGGATTCTTTGCTTCTGCGATTGCCGTGTTCATCAGCACGCCGTGGCAGCCAAGCTCCATCGCAATCGCGGCGTCGCTGGCAGTGCCAACGCCGGCGTCGACAATGATTGGCACCTTGGCGTTTTCGACGATGGTGAGAATGTTGTAGCGATTCTGAATGCCGAGACCCGAGCCAATCGGCGCGGCCAGTGGCATCACGGCAACGCATCCAATTTCTTCAAGTCGCTTGCAGATAATTGGATCATCGCTGGTGTAGACCATCACATCGAAACCGTCTTTAACCAAGATCTCGGCAGCCAGTAGCGTTGCAGGCACGTCCGGGTACAAGGTTTTGGAATCGCCCAGAACTTCGAGCTTCACCAGCTTGTGGCCATCCAGCAGCTCACGCGCGAGGCGGCAGGTACGCACGGCATCTTCTGCGGTGTAACAACCGGCGGTGTTCGGCAGGATGGTGTAACGATCAGGCGGAATCACATCGAGCAGATTGGGCTCACCGGGGTTCTGGCCGATGTTGGTACGGCGGATCGCGACGGTGACAATCTCCGCCCCGCTTGCTTCAATAGCGGCGCGAGTCTCGGCCATGTCTTTATACTTGCCGGTACCAACCAGCAGACGTGAACGGTAGGCTTTGCCAGCGATGAGCAATGAATCTTGAACGGGCGTTTGCATAGTGGGTGCTTTTTTGAAGTCCGCGAGGAATGTCGCGAGCTTTGACATGGATGTGAAACGTGGAGCGGGTGATGGGAATCGAACCCACGTAAGTAGCTTGGGAAGCTACGGCTCTACCATTGAGCTACACCCGCGATGATGTGAATTCTAACCTTTAGGCTTAGTGCCTGCGACAGACTGAGAACGCAGTGACAATTATCTTGAACGGCGAAAGCCGCGAACTAGCCGCTGGCACCACGCTGGCCACCCTCATCGAAACGCTCAAACTCAGCGGACGCCTTGCCGCAGAATGCAATGGCGAGATCGTGCCGAGGTCTGCTCATGCTACGACAGTGCTCGTGGATGGCGACCGCGTAGAGATTGTCCGCGCCATTGGAGGCGGATGAAATCAGATTGTTTTTAAATATTTGTTAAATAATTAATTATTAAATATTAAAAAACAATATTCAGAATGATGTTTGCTCCTACTCGAGCGGCATCGAGAATGAATCTTTATGTACGCCGTGAGTCACAAGACAGTCGCATACACTTAAACCCGCCTTATCTCTGCAGAGTGAAATCATGAGCAAGCCACTAAAAATAATTCTTGGCATTGTCGGCGGCATCATCGCACTGACCATTGTCGCTCTAGCCGCTGCCGTGATGATGTTTGATCCCAATAGCTTTCGCGGAAAGTTATCAGCGGAAATCAAAGACCGTTATCACCGTGACCTGCTGGTCGGCGACATCAAGCTCAGCGTGTTTCCTTGGCTCAGCGTTAAAATTTCCGAGGTCAGCATCAGCAATGCCGAAGGTTTTGGTAAGGATCCTTTCGCTCAAATCGGCATGCTGGATCTTGGCGTGCGTCTAATGCCGTTGTTGAAGAGTCGCAAAATTGAAGCGTCTGGCATTGCCCTATCTGATCTGACTCTCAATCTTGAGAAGAATGCCAAGGGTGAAAGCAATTGGGCAGACTTCACCAAAGATGACAAGAAAGATGAAGACAAGGAAGAAAATAAAAACGACATCATCAAGCTCAAAGATATCGATATCAGCGGCATTGAGCTCAAGAACGCGACCGTCCATTTCAACGATGCGCAAGGCAGCAAGCGCTATGCGGCAGACAAACTCAATTTAAGCACTGGCGGACTGACCTCCAGCAAAGTCGATGGCGTGAAACTCGACGGCGCAAACATTAGCTACAGCGATAGCGTCGGCGGCAAAAGTTACGTTGTTGAAAATCTCAATCTGAAAACCGGCGAACTCAGCACCAGCCAAGTTGGCGGCGTTGAAATGAAAGACGTCACGCTGCGTTACAACGACAGCAAAGCAAACAAGAGCTACGCCGTTGAGCATCTCAACGTTAAAACCGGCGATCTCAAAATGGGCAGCCCGGCAGATATTGAAATTGGGCTGTCAGTGGCGTCCAAATCACCCGAAGCTTTGGTTGATCTCAAACTGCTTGGCACCGTGCTGGCCAATTTTGACGCCAAGACTTACACGGTTAACAAACTCAAACTCACCGCTGACCTTTCTGGCGCTGCTGTGCCTGGCGGCAAGCAAACCGTACAACTCTCCGGCAACACTTTCTTTGATCAAGCCAAAGGCGTGTTACTGCTAAGCAAAGCAGAGCTACAAGCTGCGGGCATTACGATCAATACGGATATCACCGGCACCGGCCTGAGCGGTGATACGCCGCGCCTGTCCGGCCCGATCAAAGTCCAAAACTTTAAACCGCGCGAAGTGATGAGCAAGCTCGGCATGAAGCCAATGGTCACCGCTGACAAAGATGCACTCAGCAACGCAAGCCTCAATGCTCAATACATGGGCACTTTCAAAAGCGCCACGCTTTCTGGCATCGCGCTGAATCTTGATCAGACTGCAATTACGGGCAATCTCAACATCAACGATTTTGCGACGAAGATGATCGGCTTTGCGCTGAAGGTGAACAAGTTGGATGCAGATCGTTATCTCGCACCGAAGGCTGAGAAGACCGCTGCCAAGGCGGATTCATCTGGCGACGCCGCAAAGAAAGCCGCGCTGAATGCGACGAAAATTCCATCTGATGCGCTCAACGCACTCAATGTGAACGGCACGCTGGATATTGGCTCGCTCAAAGTCAGCGGCGTCAGCATGAGCAATGTTCAGCTCAAACTCAGTGGCGAGAAAGATAAACCCAAGCAGCAAGAGATCAGTGCAAATCTCTACGGCGGCCAGATTAAGGCAACGTCTCGCATCAACGGCAAAAGCTATGCAGTGAACACGCATCTGCAAGGCTTGAATGCTGCCCCGTTCTTGAAAGATCTTGTCGGCAAAGATCCTGTCAGCGGCGTGGGCAATCTCAATCTCGACATCGTCGCCAACGGCGCAACTGTTGGAGATGTGCGCAGATCACTCAATGGCAGTGTCAACTTCGCGCTACAGAATGGCGCGGTTAAAGGCTTTAACCTAGGTCAAATCATTCGCAAAGCACAGGCACTTGCTACGGCCCAAGCCCTCAGTGCGCAGGCCGCTGCTGAACAGCAAACAGATTTTGCGACTTTCTCTGCCTCAGGAAAATTTGTTAACGGCATTCTGAAAACTGACACGCTTGATGCGAAGAGTCCGCTACTACGCCTAACTGGCGCTGGCGAAATTGATCTGGTTAACGAAACGATCAACTACATCGCCAAACCGACCATTGTAGAAACCAGTCAAGGTCAGGGCGGCAAAGAACTGGATGCGCTCCGTGGCGTGACGATTCCAATTCAGCTCAGCGGCAGCATGTATACGCCGAAATACAGCGTCATGTTTGGTGATATCGCCAAGCAGCAGGCGGTCAAGCAACTAACCAAACAATTCGATTCGCACCAGGAAGAAATCCAGAAAAAGCTCAATGAAAAACTTGGCGACAAGCTGGGCGGCGAATTGGGCGGTGCACTTGGTAAATTGTTTGGCAGCAAGAAGACGGCTCCAGCTACACCCTCAGCACCTGCTGCACCTACAGAGCAAACGCCCGCGACACCTGCGCCAGCTGCCCCGGCAACTGAAACGAAATCTGGAACGTGAAATATCGAGCGGCGTTTTTGATTCGAGTGCAGCCATGACACAAGCGGCTTTTTCTGCGCGCCTGCTCGTGTGGTTTGATCGTCATGGTCGCCACGATTTGCCTTGGCAACATCCGCGCGAGGCTTATCGCGTTTGGTTGTCTGAGATCATGTTGCAGCAGACTCAGGTCAGTACGGTTATTCCGTTTTTTGAGCGGTTTATCGCGCGCTTTCCCACAGTACAGTCACTCGCTGAAGCGCCTACAGATGATGTGCTCGCGTTGTGGGCCGGCCTTGGTTACTACGCACGCGCTCGCAACCTGCATAAATGCGCACAGATTTTAGTTGAGCAATACGAAGGCGCATTTCCCTACGACATTGATACATTGATCGCACTGCCGGGCATTGGTCGCTCCACTGCCGCAGCAATTCTTTCGCAAGCTTATGGCGAACGCCATGCCATTCTCGATGGCAATGTGCGCCGCGTGCTTTCACGCTATGCAGCGATTGATGGTTGGCCTGGGGTGCCTGCTGTACAGAAAAAACTGTGGGCGCTCTCTGAAAGTTTGCTGCCGCATGAGCGGCTCGCGGATTACACACAAGCGATCATGGACATGGGCGCAACGGTTTGCACGAGCCGCAAACCTGCTTGTGGCATCTGCCCCATTTCTGAGGACTGCAGGGCCAAGCAACAAGGCACAGTACTCAATTACCCCGCGTCAAAACCAAAACGTGCGCATCCACTCAAGCGTGAGTGGGCGCTACTGATTGAAAACGCACAAGGCGAGATCTTCTGCGAGCGACGACCACCCGCTGGCATTTGGGGCGGACTGTGGTGCCCTCCGATGCTGAAGGTGCAACAGGATTGGCTCGCACTCTGCGAAGAACGTTATGGCTTCATCTGTGAACCGGCTAACCCCTTGGCGGTTGTGCGGCACAGCTTTACGCACTTTGATCTTGAGATCATGCCGCTCCGTTTAAAGCTAATCGGCGAGCAATCTAAAAATATACGTGAGGCCAGTGACGCAGCGTGGGTTAAAATCACGGCCGGTATCACTCCTCTCGTCGGCTTGCCCGCTCCCATTCGCAAGCTGCTCGAATCTCCCAATCTCAGCCTGGATCAACTGCAATGTCCCGAATCATTCACTGCGTAAAATTGGGCATCGACGCTGAAGGGCTCGATCGTCCGCCGTATCCAGGCCCGCTCGGTCAGCGCATCTTTGAAAATGCCTCCAAGAAAGCATGGGCCGATTGGATTGAACACCAAACACGCTTGATCAACGAGTATCGTCTGTCCCTATCCAGCTCTGATTCACGAAAATTTCTCGCAGGCGAAATGGAGAAGTTTTTCTTTGGTGGCGAGCTGACGCAAACCCACTACGTTCCACCTGCAAATACCTCGGAAAATCCTTGACTCAGGGCCTCTAGGCGGCTCTAATACGCGGCCTCGTAACGCAAGGTTACGGCGTGGTGTTTTTAGTATTTTGGCCGAGTAGCTCAGTCGGTAGAGCAGGGGATTGAAAATCCCCGTGTCGGCGGTTCGATTCCGTCCTCGGCCACCATCTAATTAGGGATGGTGGCATTAGATCTCTCCTCAGCGTGAAATGGCTACTTGCTCTGTCTGTTCAAGACTATTCAATTGCAAGGCCAAAAAGCCTTTGCCCAACGCAGCAAATACGAACGGCGTTATTGCAATCAATGCCGTCACGGCGCTTAGCGTGAAATAACTAGTGTAGCCAAAACTCTGAGCGAGCCATCCAGAAACCACCGTTGCGGCGCCTGTGGCGATGATGAATACGCAAGATTGAATCGTGTAGTCAGTGCCTTCACTGCCTCTACGGCAGGCATCCATCATCATGGTGAAGATCGCAGCAGTCGCCATGCCGCCAGCAAAATTCTCGAATGTGACGATCGCATATATCAAAGGTTTAGGCAGATGGCCTGCCGCCAACATGACGTAGCCGATGATGCCGACAACTTGGAGAAGGCCGAACGCGATCATCGATCGGTTGTGGCCAAACCGTGATGCTAAAAAACCACCCAGTAATGCACCGGCCAGACTCGCGGCAAATCCGACAGTGCCGATTAGCCAGCCAATTTCAGCGAGCGTCATACCGCTGTCCACCATGAATGGTTTGATCATGCCGGCCCCGAGGGCATCGCCGAGTTTGTAAAACAGAATGGCGCCCAGCCATGCCATCACGCCAGGTTGCTTGAAGTAGCTCCAAGACCATTTTGATGTCGGCGGCAAAGCCTGTGGAATAGGCTCACGATAAAGAAGAATAGGAACAGTTAGCAGCAGAATGAGGCAGGCCATGAAGATAAAGCTCAAGGCCCAACCGAGCTGTTCAAACACGATGAGAAGCAGGCCGCCAGATATCACCATGCCGATTCGATAACCAGCAACTTGCACGCCATTGCCGATTCCGCGCTCAGCTGGACTTAGCAATCGGACAGCAAGTGCGTCCGTTGCGATATCGAGCGTCGCTGCAAATAAATTGCAAAGTGCGACGACGACAAAGATCAACGCCATATCGTGAGCTGGCGATAAAGCTGCAGTCCAAGCCAAAACTGCTGCTGTTAAAAGTTGAGCGGGGACAATCCAACTCTTACGCTGGCCAAAGCGCGCTGAATAATTATGATCAACCATTGGCGCCCACATAAATTTGAGCGCCCACGGCAAAGCCAGCAATGATGCAAAGCCGATTTGAGTTAATGAGAGCCCGGATTGCCGAAGTAGCACGGGCAACGCTTGAGTGAAAAACCCAAATGGCAGACCCTCAGACACATAAAGAGCGCCAATGAGGGCAAGCTTGTGGGAGGTCTTCAAAAAGGTGGCCTTAGTGCAATCGAGACGCGGAGATTTTCGATCGCCGGCGCGGATGGATATTGGGCTGGATTCTATTGGATAAGTTTGCACGTGGGGTGAGAACCCCGCTCCTGCGCATCCGGCAACTGCTCCTGCGTTGCTCTACTTCGGGTATCCATACCCTCACCATGCGCCAGTGGGGTACAGGCCGTCGTGGCCATAAAAAAACCCCCCAACATATGTTGGGGGGTTTTGATTTAAGAGCCTGGCAG
>JAZKEM010000086.1:0-34886 GCA_040387055.1 Pseudomonadota bacterium
ACAACGTCGTCGCATTGTCGTCTCTGCTTATTCAGCGGACGGAAAATTTGATCACGGCTCAGCGAGCGTGCCTGAGGAGCTGAAGAAAATTGTCCTGCCTGCAGGTTACGAGTTAAAACTAGAAGGTGAATCCCTCGCCGCTCAACAAGCGACGACTCGCATTCTGCAGCTCTCGTTGGTTTCGTTGTTGCTAATGCTCGCCGTGCTTTACAGCCGTTACGGCTCGCTGCGTCTGGCCTTGATTGTTCTCGCCAACGTTCCGCTAGCAATGGTCGGCGGAATTTTTGTGTTGGCGATAACGAACACGCCGATCTCTATCGCCAGCTTGATTGGCTTCGTCACACTCGCGGGCATTGCTGCACGCAATGGCATTCTCAAGGTCAGTCACTATCTCAACTTGGTGCTGGCCGAGAATGAGCGCTTTGGCACGGCGCTGATTCTGCGCGGCTCGTCGGAGCGTTTGGCACCTGTATTAATGACCGCCCTGATCGCCGCGCTCGCGCTGCTGCCGCTGTTGTTTTCGGCAGACGCGCCAGGCAAAGAAATTCTGCACCCGGTGGCGCTGGTCATTTTTGGCGGGCTGGTTAGCAGCACGCTGTTCGATAGCTTCTTAACGCCGCTGTTGTTCCATCGATACGGCGCCGCGCCTTTGCTGCGTTTGCAGCAGCGGACACAGAGCGCGCCCCTCTACTAAACGTATAGCGGTGACTAGGCTGCCGCGGGCGAGCCGAATCTAGGTTTGATGGGCATAGGCATCAATTTATGCATTTTGGTGGTTATAGACAACGAAACTCACCAAATATCCTACATATTTCACGTTATCTATAAAGCGATCTTATGCTTTTGGAATATGCTTATAACCGTATATTAAAAATAACAAGAATAAACAATAAAATACGAGGATAAGATCAAGCAAAATTGACTAAGTTCAATCAGGCCTATAGTCCATAACGATCTATCCTATTAAACATAACTTCTAGAAATCAGGCTTTTATAGCTGAGTATTCTTTGTATTATCGAGTCAGACGGAATGTAGGGTCAGCCGTCTATATTCGGATGAGACGTGACGGCGTACAGAAGTGTTCTGTAGCGCAGTCATTAAGTCTCACAACGACTCAAGGGAATGCTCAGGAGTAGTTATGAATTCGCCATCTCAAACGAGAACGCGATCTTTACGGCGCTGGTTCGCCGGTTGTTTAGGGATCGGCCTGTTGGCCAGCGCAAATGTGGTTAGCGCCGGTGCACCAGAAGCCATTAACAAATACACGGGAAAAGTCATCCCCAACGGCTCGACGCTGTTGGTCTGGACGGGCGACGGCTGCAGCACGCCAGTTTGCAATCCCACTTCAAGCCAAGACTTTTTGGCAGTCATTGATGCTGAGCCAAACTCAAGAACGTTTGGCAACGTGATCTGGACTGCTGAGTTGACGAATATTCTGGCGTCTAACGTCGCCGGCAATATTCTCGGCATTCTCGGTTCGGACTCGCACAACGATCCGCACCACATGCTGAGCTACACGTCATACATCTCCGGTGGCGGCGATGGACTCACGGCTGGGCACAAGTACACGTTCGCTGGTGGCGTTATCAGCAAAAACGTATTCCGTTTTGATATCACCAGCGTCCGCAATATTGGTAAAGCGGATGTTGCTGTTTGCGGTACGCAGCCATCGCGTTCATCGCTGACAGACGATTTCATCGTGATGCCATCGCAGGGACCGAATCACAAGATTCTGTACACCTACATGAGCAACTACGTTTACGGACCAGGCGGCACGGTGACGGAAATTGATCCGGGCCGTACAGCACCTACATTGGTCGGCGGCATTTGCCAGCCTTCAGTGCCGGGCGTTGTCCCGCTCTTGCAGAGTGCAGAGCAAGGCGGCCTGATTGGTTGCTTGGGTGGTCTCGACTATGTTGATGACAGCCCGCTACTCGGCCACGTCGGCATCACCGAATACTCAGCTTGCGTACAGGCGAATCAGCCACGCAATCCGACGACCTACACCAGCTACCCGGATAAGCGCGCTCAGCGTGCATATAACCAAGGCGTGTTCTATTTCGGCAACAAAGATGCCGGTATCGAAGCGCTGCCACACGGTATGGGCCTGACGTATGACGGCAAATATCTGGTGCATTCCGATTACGCTGTGGCGGCCAGTATCGGTGCCGCCGCAATCAACGGCGCGTTGCGCGGACTTTGCAATCAAGAGTCACTGATTCCTGGCGCACCTTCGCTGAATCCTGGTCCTCTGGGCATTTGCGGTTCGAGCTTTGGCTCATCCGTACGCGTCTACAAGACCAGCGAAAGCTATACGCATGGCAAGACGCAGGACTCGCTGGCCAAGTCCAACATCTTCCCAAGCAATCCGTACATTCGTTCGGTAAGCGCGGTACCAGATGGTCCACGCGAAGAGCTGGTTGTTTTCCATGAAGAGAACGAAGGCTTGATGGCTTTTGGTCTGCCTCACCAGTCGCATCACTGCAGCAACCAAAAAGGTTGGGTCAATCTTGGCGATCCAAGCTATGACCGTGCAGTAACGCCTGCAGGCGTTGGTGCAAACAGTGGCTCCAACATCGGCGTTGCAGATTGCGTTGAAGGCAAGAGCAACTACGTTCCGCATGATGGCGCGTTCACCGCGGCGATGTGCGGCGGCGTTCTTTACTACAGCCCTGACATCACCATCCCTGGCAACAAGACCAATGTGTTTGGTGGCAAAGGTCCGTACTGGCGCGCTGTATACGACGTAGGTCCTTGCACCGGCGTTTCATACTTCTCGTTGACCGATGATGACCGCTGGATGATTCTGCCCATCGCAGGCATCGAAAGTCCGGCATCGGTTGATCCTGTTGGCGCTGTTGAGTTTGATCGTGACTATCCACGTGAACACAGCCGTCGCGTGTTGACTGTCGACATTCGTCCGCTGCTCGCTAAGGGTCGTGCTGATACGCCAGAAACGGCAATCCGTTGCGACTTCCCGCCGCCAGATAGCTCACGTGCCAGCAAGAACACGCTTGGCATCAAAGCGACGCGTGCTGATCTATCAAGCGGTGTCAGTGGCAAGTTCAACGTGCTGCGTCATAACAACGAAGCTGATGACTGCCCACGTATCCGTGGTTCTATCGGACAGTTCGAAACGGGCCCAACCGGCGTCGGTGCAGCTACGACTGAATCGTCTAACTCGAGCCAGCTCGGCGTTGGTTACATCCGTCTCGCACAGGTTCTGCAAGAAGTTGAAGGCGGCAGTCTGGGCAACGTGATTCTCAACAATGCGCAGGTCGGCGGCGAACCTTCAGGCACCGGTGGTGCTCCAGGTAGCGGCAACCTCAACTCGCCACAGAATCTGTACACGCATGGTGGTCCGCACTTCACTGTGGTCGATCGCATTGGCTATCAGTCGACGCCTTCGGGCACGGGTGGTTATCTCGATCTGACACCGATCAAGACGGCCAGCGGTTTGGGCTTGCCACGCAACGCAGTGGTTGGACAGCCAGCAGCATCGGGTGTCGAACGCTACGCCTTCATCCAGTACTTCGTGGAACTGAATCACGTGCCGTTGCCAGGCACCGGTTCGGACGGCGATCGCACGATCTGCCTTGCCAAGGTTGATCGCAGAACGGGTGCGTCGGTATTGGATACGTCATTCACCGACGAAATCCTCGGCACGCCTTGCCTCGACTTTGACAGCGCGGCACGTGATGGCTGGCTGTGGCCGGGTTCACGTGGACAGAAGGGTGCAGCTAAACCGCACGCGGCGATTTTTGAACGCGACGGCGCAGCACTGTTCGGTCCTGGCTACTACCCAGCTAACCCTGTCGTTCTTCACTAAGCATTAAGGAACTAGAGACGCTGACTGCATCGGCAGGCAGCGTCTCCAAGTTCTCTACGCATCATTAGTTTCAATATGTTTTAGGAGTATTCAGATGTCGCAGTTCAAGAATCAATCGGCGTTCAAGCTTTCTCTTTACGCCATCAGCTTTACGAGTCTGTTCGCCGCTTATGCCGCAGTTGCTGCCAATGCAACGCCGTATGCCGCGGGTCTCGCCCCAGAAATTATCGTCAATGGCCAATCAATCAGTGAGAACCACGTTCGACTGATGAGCTCTGGTTTCGCCAAAGACAAAAACGGTCGCCCACTGAACAGCGCAGATGCGCTCGCTGCTGCGCGTGCCGAACTCATCACTGAAGAAGTGCTCGCGCAAGAAGCGCGTAAGGCCGGTCTCGACAAGCGTCCTGTTGTTGCCGATCAGCTGGCGTTCCAAACACGTGAAATTCTTTCCCGCGCATATCTGGAAAGCTATTTCGAAAAAAATCCGATCACCGATGCCACGCTGAAAGCGGCGTACGAATTCAATCGTGCCAACGGCAAGATTGTTGAATACAAACTGCGCCAAATTCTGGTGTCGACCTCGGGTGAAGCCCGCGAGATTCTCGGCAAGCTGAATTCAGGCACGGACTTTACTGAAGCCGCAAAGCTCTATACGCAAGATCCAGGCGGCCAGAACAATGGCGGCGATCTCGGCTGGTTCCGTCCAGACATTTTCGTTGACCACAACTTCACCGATGCACTGCCAGCGCTGAAGAAAGGCGAATACACCAAAGCGCCAGTACGCACGCGTTTCGGTTGGCACATCATCAAGCTTGAAGAAAGCGCACGTCAGGTTACAAACGCTGACCCTTACGACGCACTCCCCGACAACGTTCGTCAGGCACTGCGCCAGAAGACCGGCCAGATCCAAATCGAAACACTGACGGCACGTTTGACGGCTAACGCCAAAATCAGCGGCGCCAGCTTGTCGAGCGCACAAGGCACTGGGAAGAAATAATCATGAACTCATCTGTTCAATCCAAACTACGTCTGCGCTCTGTTGCACTAAGTTTTTCAGTGCTGGCGTTGGCAGGCTGCGCGCAGAGCGCAATCAAGCCAACGGCTGAAGCGACGACACCTGCAACGATCACGATCAGTGGTTTAACGCCAGAAGATCGTGCGGCCTTCTTTGTTAACCACGCCCGCAGTGGCGAGTTGGATGAAGTTGAGAAGAACCTCGCTGCCGGTGCAAACGTTGATCAGATCGATTCTTTGGGTCAAACCGCGCTGATCGCAGCGGTCAGTCAAAACTCTTTGGCTGGCGTAAAGCTTCTGCTTAGCCATAAGGCAAATCCAAATCTGCCCGATGGCTCAGGTTGGACGCCGATTATTTACGGCGCATATTTTGGCGCTAGTGATGAATTACTGACTGAGCTGTTGAAGAGCGGTGCCGATATCAATGGCCGCAATGATCGCGGTGTTACCGCATTGTTTCTTGCAAGCGCGGCCGGCCACGAAGAGCTGGTTAAGTTTCTGTTGAGCAACGGTGCAGATAAGAGCATTGAGTCGACGGCCGGTTATTCACCGCTGCGTATTGCCAAGCTTCGTGGTCAGGGCCGAATCGTTACGCTGCTGGATCCATCCGTAGCGACAACGCAAAACAAGACTTCGGTGCACTGAGTCTTTCATGTCGCCGTCGCTCGCCAAAAATCCGATCACGATTGTCGCTATCAGCGGCGTGATCGGACTTAGCTACTTGTGGCCTGTACAGGCTCACGAGTCGCATGGCGTTGCCGCAGAGACTGTGCAACAGACACCCGCAGTTTCTACGCCACGCAGTATTACGCTGCCGGGCACTGTAGTTGTCGATGCACGCCGAGATTTACGCATTGTTGCAGGACAGGATGGCGTGCTTGAAGCGCCGCCCGGTGGTTTTGCCTTGCCGGGTCAAAAGATTGCTGCGGGACAAATCTTGGCGCGCTTGCGTCCGACATTCCCGCAGGCAGAGCGACGCGATCTGAGTGTCGATTATGCGGGCGCGCATCGCGATGCTTTGCTCAGCCGCTTGCAAGTTGAGCGCTACAAGTTGGATGGCACGCAGCCTTTCGACATCAAGCTGCCAACACCAACACTCAAGTTGCTGGCCGATCATAAAAGTTCGCAAGTTCGCGAAGCGCAATTGAAACGTGCATTGCAAGGTGAAATCTCTATCATCGCTCCGCGCGCTGGCGTTGTTCTGCACAGCACAGCGCGCGCGGGAGAAGTAGTTGTTGCTGGACAAGAACTTTTTGCATTGAACATGCAGGGCGGATTGGCGGTGACGGTGGACTACACCGACCGCGATTTCGACAGCACGCAATTGCAGCAAGCGCTGACGTCCGACAATCAGCAGGTCGCACTGAAATTTATCGGCAAAACCTACGACCCGGAATTGCGATTGAACCGTGCGTACTTCGCGATTGGGGGGTCAGCGTCTCAGCTAGCACCGGGCGAACCAGTGCAAGTAGCGGCTGGAGTTGGCCGATGACGCGCGCCCAACTATTTCTACTGTGCTGCGGCGCAACTTTGTGGAGCGCACAGACCAGCGCGCACGAAGGTGAAGTGCATGAAGAAGCTGCCGCAACAACACAGTCAGCAACGACCGCTGCGGATAAACCACAGCGCTTAGCTAATGGTGATTTGTACATCTCCAAAGCAGTGCAGCGTTTGTTGGGAATCCGAACTGAAGCGTTTATCGCCAACAACGCGAATACGTCGATCAAATTGCAGGGCGAAATTTCTACGCGCCCTGAGGCACGCTCGGTCACATCCGCACCACAAGCAGGTGTGCTGGAAGCTACTGAAGAAGGCCGGCCATTGCCTGGCGCTGTCGTCAAAGCAGGACAAGTATTGGCGTATCTGGAACCGCAGATCAGTCTGCGTGATGCCGCTGCGCGTAGCACTAAGAGTGCTGAATTCGAACAGCGTTTAACCATTGCACAAATTAATGTTGATCGCCTGCAATTGCAGAATGCCGCAGGCGAAGGCGATAGCACTGGCAATGTGTATTACGAGCAGGCCGTCGCCGAATTGGAATCGGCGAAGCAGCAAAGAGATTTCATGGCGGCGAGTTTGCATGATCGCCTGCCTCTGCGCGCTGCGGCCTCTGGCGTGTTGATTAGAAACAAACAACGCAGCGGCGAGATGGTGGTTGCGGGGCAGTCCGTATTTGAAGTGGCGAATTCAACGCAACTACGCGTTGTTGCTTACACATTTGATCCGCGTCTATTAGCGAAACTGCAATCAGCCAAGTTGGTGAGTGAAGAACAAGGACAGATTCCGTTGCGTTTGCGTGGGCAGGAAGCACTTGTCGGACAGCCCGGATGGAAATTGCTGTTCGATGTTGCAGCAAACGACACGAACCTACTTCCTGGAATGCCAGTGAATGTAGAACTTGAAGTTACAGCAGATGCAGCAGCACATCAGCTCGCTAAAGCCTGCGTCATTAGTCAGGCCCGTGTCGCCAGTGTTTGGCTGCATATAGAAGCGGAACGTTTTGCACAGCGACAGATTGCGACCTGTGATGCATCGAAGTTGCCTGCATCGGCAGAAGCAACGCTCAACAAATTTAAAACAGGTGATCGCCTAGTTGTTGCTGGCGGCGCCTTACTTTCGCAGTACCACTGAGGCCCGCGTGCGAACAAGCGGACCCCAGATCAAAAAATTGTTCACGGCATACCAGTAAAAGGGATTAACACGATGATTACCCAGAACCACAAAGGGCGCGCAGCATTTCCTTACTCACGACTGCTGCTGGGTGCAGCGGTTGTCGCGCTCACTTCAAACTTTGCAGCGTGCAGCAGAAGTACCTCGCCAGATGGTGCCGCGACGCAGTACACCTTGAATCCTGCAAATAGCGATGGCAGTTTTCCTTACGCCGGTTTGGTTCAAGGCAAGGATGGCAATCTCTATGGCACCACGTTCTCCGGCGGCGCTAACAACGCAGGCACGGTTTACAAGGTTGCTCCTGGTGGCAAGCCAACAACGCTTTATTCCTTCGGCGCGAATGAAACTGATGGCGGCGCACCTTATGCATCACTGGTGCAAGGCCGCGACGGTAATTTCTACGGCACCAATTCTGAAAATGGTGTTAACGGAAAAGGCACGGTATTCCAGATCACCCCAGCAGGCGTGTTGACTACGATCCATGCTTTTGGCGCAGGCACTGATGGCGCAGAGCCGAGTGCAAATCTGATCGAAGGCAGCGACGGTAGCTTGTATGGCACCACGCAGTCGGGCGGCGCCAATGGCGGCGGCACGATCTACAAGATCACGCCTAGCGGCATCATCACGACGCTTTACTCCTTCGGCGTGAATGAAACCGATGCAGCCGGTCCTTATGCTGGACTGACGCAAGCTAGCGACGGCAACTTCTATGGCACCACGCCATTGGGCGGCGCTAACGGTGAAGGCACGGTGTTCAAGATCACGCCTGCTGGCGCGTTCAGCGTTATCTATTCTTTCACTGCGCTCGCAGCGGACAAGAACGTTGATGGTGCACTACCTTATGCCGGTCTGGTTCAGGGCGGCGATGGCAGTCTGTATGGTACGACTTCACACGGCGGCGCCAAAAACTTCGGCACGCTGTTCAAGGTTACCCCTGCTGGCAACTTCACCACGCTGTATTCATTCACTGGCGCAGCGGATGGTAGTAACCCACGTGCAAGCTTGGTGAAAGTGGGTGATGGCTTCTATGGCACCACATCAGGTGGCGGCGCGAACAATCTCGGCACCGCTTTCAAGGTTTCACCAAGCGGTTCCTTCTCGACGGTTCACACCTTCGGCGCTAACCCGGCCGACAGTGCGACACCTTATGGCGCATTGGTCAAAGCCAACAACGGTAGCCTCTATGGCACCAGCCTGGGTAGTGGCCAGGGCTCGATCTATCGCCTCAACTAAAACGTAGCGATATGAAAAAGGCCGCAGCATTTGCTGCGGCCTTTTTTGTGCACGAAGAATAATTGTGCCTAGCGATGAAATTGTTTTTGCACGCCTTCATCGCCACGCAAAGAGAAGGGCGAGAAATTAGTGTCGACATCGTAGGTATCAACGCCTTCTTTACGCTTGAGATAGTTCACCACCGCATAGGTTACGGGTGTGAACAACACTTCAATCGTCACCTTAAATGCAAAATTGGCAAACACCACCATCAGCATGGTGTCGTTGGTCCAGATGCCGTAAAACGCAATGGGATAGAACACGATGGAGTCGACAGCCTGTCCACAAATCGTCGATCCGATGGTGCGTGACCACAGGTAACGACCCTGTGTGAGCACTTTAAGTTTGGCCATCACATACGAGTTCACAAAGTCGCCGAGCCAATAAGCCACTAAGGCTGCCAACACAATTCGCAGAGTGCTGCCGAAAGCAGTTTCAAGTGCAGGCTGGAGTGCGGCGTTGAACGGTTCGGTTGGGCTGGCAGGCAATGTAATCATGGCCCAGGACATGAAGCTGGCAAAAATCAGTGCAGCAAATCCAGACCAAATGGCGCGTCGTGCGCGCGAGTAGCCATACACTTCAGTGAGGATGTCGCCAAAGATATAGCCGAGCGGGAAAAAGATATTGCCCGCGCCAAAGTTAAATGGGCCTAAAAAAGGTAGGTCCAATACAGCAACTTTTGCGGGGCCAATCAGGTTCGAGCACAGCAGGACGGTGACCATGCCGGCGACGATGAAATCGTAATAGCGATAAGAGCGCATGGACTATGTGTTCAAACGTAAGGTGGGTAAGCGCAGCGTAACCCACCATGGCGTCCTATCAAAATTGGCGGGTACGGCATGCGGCCGAACTCACCCTACTATTTGGTGAACAACGCAGCTAGCTGTTCTGAGAGGCCAAGTTTCTGCGCTTGAGCTTGAATCACATCAATACGCTTGCCGAGCGGTAATAGGGTTTTATGGATTTTTAATAGCACTTCGCAATTCATGCGCGCTGCAATCGGCAACAACTGCGGCCAAAGGTCGTACTGATCAACGCCCTGAATCAGGCGATCCAGCAACGCAGCATCTTGCTGGGCAATGAGATCAGCAATGGTCTGCAGTTCGGCATCGCCCATGTCGCTGGAAAGTGCGAACAGATCAGGCCAAAGATTAAGTTGGTCGATGGTCTCAATCAGGCGCAACAAAACTTCTTCTGGAAAATGCGGCACCAACTGCGCAGCGGTTTTGCGTGCGGGGGCATCCATCATGCGAACCAGCGGCAGTACTTCGCCCCACAGTCCAGCGTGATCCATAGCGAGCATCAACGCCTTGAGAACCGCTTCATCCTGCTCACCGATGAGACGAACCACAGTGCGCTGTTCGGTTTCATCCATCAGCTTGAGGATGGAAACCAGATCGGGCCACAGTTTTTTGCTATTGGCGGTGCTTAAAAGATTCAACAGCACTTCACGCGGCAGATGCTCAACAACCTGAGCAGCGACGCGGCGTGTTTTCTCGTGCATGTAACCAACGAGAGGCAGCAGATCACTCCAGAGTGAGTGATGTTCAGCCGCATGAATAATGCCATTCAGAACTTCGGGATTAGCGAGGCCTGGTAAGGCGGCGACTTTGCGCTGACTCTTGACGCTCATGCAGCCAACAATTGGCAACACAGAATCCCAAACCTGCAGGCGTTGCGCCGCTTGCATCATGCTAGTGAGTACCGCTTCGTCCTGATCCGCAGCAAGATCACCAATCTTGCGCTTCCACTTGTCATTGGCGTGATCCATCAAAGCCAATGCTTCGGTCCACAAACCTGAGTGATCATCCGCAGCCAGCAGAATGCTGGAACGCAGACGGGACTCTGGTAGCAGACCAATCAGAGAATTGAGTTTTTCTTTTGACTCAACAAAAAACGCCGTACGCAACAAAGCTTCATCGCTGGTGACAGCTTTCATCGCTGCATCAATCACCGGCTCTGATAAATAACCAACGAAGCGACCCATCGTGATGTAGTCGCCGCGCGCAACCAGAATCAATGCAACCGCTACAACGCGTTTGGATGGCATTGCAGCAATCACATCACGTGCGCTTTGTGGATCGAGTTCCACAGCCACATCAGCTAAAAATGCATCAGACATTTTTAGCGACAGGTCGATCGCGCGATCAGCCGGCATCAGGCCAGCGATACGTGCACAAAGCACAGCACCAAACACTTTCTCGCCCATCATGGCGACCAAGGCATTCGGTAAAAGGCGACTGGCTTGCGTCAGTTTTTGAAACATCGGCCGTGTACGCGCAAACTCGGCTTCGCTGAGTCGCTCACGCAGCTCGCGTAATTGCGATGCATCGAGCGGCTTCAGATAGTCGAGTGCTTCAGGCGTTGTGCCAAGTAAACGGGCAAGTTTGACCGTCTCGGCGAGAACTTCGAGTTGACTCATTAGAAGAGGATTTTTTTGAGCGGACCGCGCAACAACATCGGAACCATACGCATGCCGTTTTCGATCGCATCGTCAAGCGACTGGCGCTGACGTTTGCGCGAAGCATGGATGTCTTCACTTAATTTTGCTTGGGCAGATTCAGGAAGCGCCGCCAGGAAATCCAGGCGGCGCTCTGTACCCAAAGTCTCACGCAAATCTTTTTGCATGATTTGTATCAGTCACATTCTTACTTGTGACTTTCACTGAGCGCGTCATTGGCGCCAGCAGTGAGATCTTTACCGACATGCTTGAGCTCTTCCTTCGACAGGAAGTGCGCCAGCGCAGGCAATATGACAATGGCACCGATCATGTTGGTGGTGAAACCAAATACCAACAAGATGCCCATGTCTTTCTGGAACTGCAGATCAGAGAAGATCCACAGCGCCACACCTGTTGCCAGACCCAGACCCGTGAACAACGTTGCCTTACCGGTTGAACGCATCTTTTGGTAATACGCTTCTTCCAGTGACATGCCGTTACGCAGGCCCGCCGCAATCACGGAGTAACTGTAGATGCCGTAGTCGACACCGACACCGCAAGCGAAAGCCAAGACCGGTAGCGTTGCCACCTTTTGGCCAATGCCCAAGTAGACCATCAGCGCATAACCGAGCAGCGTCACCATCAGCAACGGCAGAATCACGCACAAGACACCCGATATTGTGCGGAACGAGAGCCATAAGAATAGGATGATGACCGCGTAAACCCAACCCACAACCGGCAGTTCATTGCGGCGCACTTCCTCGTTCGTCGCTGCCATCACGCCGATGTTGCCGGAGGCGAGACGGAAAGTGACGCGTTTATCTTTCTGGAAATCGACACTGTATTTCTTCACTGCATCAGTAAGCTTGGTGATGGTTCCGGCCTTATGGTCGGTCGTGAAGATAAATAGTGCGAGTGCCGAGCAGGTGTTGTTAAGCATGCCGGTTGTGGTTGGCACCAGCGCCGTGATCTGCGCGAGTGCTTGCGGAGCATGCGGCAACACTTCTGCATCAAGACGACCCTCGCTCAAACCCGCGTGTGCGAATTTTGCGAGGTCATAAAGTGACAGCACATCGCGGACGCCTTCCTGGTTTTTCATATACCAGTTGAAGTTGTCGATTTCTGAAGCCACGGAATAATCGACGCAACCGTCATCGAAGGATTCAACCACCACCTTGAGATGATCGACACCCATCGTGAAGTTGTGAGCGATGGCGCGAGCGTCGCGGTTGAAGCGTGAATCCGGACGCAGTTCTGGCACGCCTTCCGTGGTGTCACCAATCTGTACCTTGTGATATTGGCTGGCGCCAAAGATCGACAAAAGCACCATGATGATGACCACGACGGTTGCAGGACCGCGATGCGTCAACACCGCCATTTTCTTGAACACGGCGTCGCCCATGCGTTCGCGAAGTTCCTGTGCTTCTCGGAACTTCGGAATATTGGGCAGCTGCATGTACGACAACATGGCTGGCAACAACACTTTATTAACGATGATCACGCCAGCCATACCGAAGGCCGCGTTGACCGACATTTCGCGAATCACCTGAATGTTGATCAGATAAATCGTTGAGAAGCCGGCGACGTTGGTGAGCAGTGCGACCACGCCTGGAATGGCCAGTGCGCGGAACGTTGCAAGTGAAGCCTGATAAGGCGTCACGCCTTTGGTTGCGACTTCATTCGCCCATGAGTTGGCGTACTGCACACCGTGACTGACCGAGACCGACATGATCAGGAACGGCACCAGCATCGCGAACGGATCAAGTCCGTAACCGACGAGATTGAGCAGGCCTAATTCCCATGTACAAGCAACGAGCGATGTTGCAACTACCAACATGGCCAGTCGGAACGAGCCGATGTAAGCCCACAACAACAAGCCCGTGAGAATCAGCGCAATCACAAAGAACATCGCAACTTCGAGCGAGGCCTTGGTCATGTCATCAACAACTTTGGCAAAGCCAACGATGCTGACCGAGACATTTTCGGTTTCGTACTTGGCGCGAATTTCTTCGAGTTTGTCACCAACCTTCACATAGTCGAGGCCGGGTTCAGGCTTGTCGCCTTTCATCGACAAAGCGCTAACGGCCTTGATGCGATCCATTAGTCCAGGATTCGCAGGCCCCGCTTCACCCGCAAGCGCGCCACGTTCCCATGCTTCGCGCATGCGTTCGCTCATCGGCTTGGCAGAGTCAGCCAGTGCTTCAGTCGTGCCTGCTGTCGGATCGTTCTCGAGCAATTCAAGTTGGATCAGTGCAGTGGTTTGATCTTGCGAAACCAAACGGCCAATCACACTCGCCTTGGCGACGTTGCGCTTAATGCGCTGCATCATCTCTGGCGTTGGCGAATAGGTTGATGGAATTACGTTTTCGCCCGACAGACCGCCTTCAACCACTTCGACGTAAAGAATCGATGGCGAGAAGATCGACGTCACGCGTGCACGATCAACGCCTGGAATAAAGAAGGCGTCATCAGACGCTTTACGCAGCGTCTCCATAAACTCAGGCTGATAGATATCGCCCTTGTTGTTATGCAGCGAAATCAGGACGGTGTTGGCGCCGCCGAAGTCCTTGTAGTACTGCATGAAGGTCTTCATGTACGGGTGCTCTTTCGGCACCATCTTCAGCCAGCCTGCATTGGGGCGTAGCTGTGCAGCGTTCCAGCCAAAGAAAACAGTCAGCACCAACAACACGGTCAGAGTGATTGCGCGCCATTTGAAAATTGGCGGTTCAACAATCTTGAGGACTGTGCGGGTGAAGTTGGTCTCACGCATCGGCGCGGTCATGGCAATCTCCCCAGATCTTGAATGCCTTGACGGCCCACCGCGATTACGCGGTTGTTAAAGGTCACGGCATGTACCAATGTTTCCACTGCAGGCGTTTTTACCGGTACGAGTGCGCCTTCATTATTTTGTTGCTGCAACACGGTGCCGTTGATGCCGAAGAACACGCGCGAAGATTTGAGCTGCATGGTGCCGAACAGACTTTCACGCGAAGGGTTTTCGATTTTCTTCCAACCCAATGCGGCAATCTTTGCGGGGTCTTCAACCGTCACTTGTTTATCGGGATCCCACGTTGCGATGTCTTCCGAGGGGCAGGCGGCGAGATCGGCCGTTTCAAAAACGTTACCGCGCATGCCGTAAACCACGGCGCCTTTATCCCCTTGTGCAAGTGCACCGAAGTAAGAGCCGATGTAGGGCGATGACAATGCCTTCCAGCTTGCGCCTGCATCGGTCGAGCGTGCCAACAGGCCATGCTCGCCTGCGATGAGGATGCTGCCATCCGCCGTACGCAGAATGGTGTTGAGATGCAGACGTTGTTCGGCTAAAGCGGGCGCAGATTCGGCCCACGTTGTGCCGCCATCACGCGTTTCAAGAACGTTGCCAAATCCGCCGACGGCAAAACCGTGCTGTGCGTCGAGAAACAGAATGTCGTACATCGCATGCTGTTCTTGATCGTAGTGGCGCAACTTCCAAGTTGCGCCGCCATCTTCGGTTTGCAGAATGCTGCCGCTATAGCCGAGAACCCAGCCACGCTTGTCGTCGGTAAAACGAACACGCGTAAGCATGGAGTTGACGGGCGACGGCGACTGCGTCCATTGCTTGCCATCAGCAGAACGCAGAATCACACCCTGCTCGCCCACCGCCACCAGCTGGGAGCCAGCGGTGGCGATGTCGAGCATGCGTGCTTGCGCGGCCTTTGGTGCGGTCATCGCGGCGCGAGGCCCGGTAAATGCCTGTGGCTTTACCTCAGCTTCTTGTGCAATCGCATGACCGGCCAGCAAAGATGCTGCCAGTGCTAGCGCTACGCGTCTCATTTGGAACGCGCCTTACGCTTGAGACCGTCGGATGAGAAGAAATCGTCGGTGTAGTTCACTTCGAAATCTGAAATCGCATCTTCGTTGGTCATCGACGTGACGAAGTAGCGTTTCGACTGCAAGTCATAAATCGTTTCAGGAATACCGGTAACGGTCGGGATGAATGGCACCGTCAATAGATGAGCTTCCTGCACTTTCCACAGCAGGCCGCGGTTGTCGTAGCAATCCACAATCGAAACCGACCAGGAATCTTCATCCAAATAGAAGCGGCGCTTGCCGAAGCGATGACGCTGGCCTGAACGCAGCGTGGCTTCTACGACCCAAACGCGATGCAGTTCATAACGTGCGAGATCTTGGTTGATGTGACCAGGACGGATGATGTCCTTGTACTTGAACGTTGGGCTGTTGATGACCCATGAGTTGTACGGGATCAGGATTTCTTTCTTGCCGACCAGCTTCCAATCAAAACGATCCTGCGCGCCGTTGAAGATGTCGATCTGATCGTTGAACTGTTCACCGTCAGAGCCGATTGAAGGATTGTCATAACCCACGTCTGGTGCGCGGTTTACGCGACCCAAGCCTGGGCTGTAGAGATAAGCGATACGCGTATTACCTGCGCCGCCAGCGGTTTCTTGCACGAGCGTGATCTGACCAGCAACGCGTGGTGGCGAGAGTACCGACTGCATGTAGTAAGCAAAGATTTTGCTCTTGTCTGGAGATGCAGGATCTTTGAGGTTGGCGTATTTGAACTTCACATCTTCAATCAGCTTGGAGATGCGATAGGTGCCGTCGGATTGAACGATGGCTTGGTTGTTGTAACGCTTAACGGCAGAGCCACGGAACTTCAGCTTGTGGTTCCAGATCGGTTCAGCGCCCGCCTTAGGAATCGGGAACGGAAAGCCGAGCTTCGCGCCAACGACATCATCGGTGCCATTCAATGTCGCAGTGGTTGCGTTAGCGACGGTGGCTTTGAGAATCGGATCCGGGAAGAAGGCGTTACGCACCGTCGGGAACACGATCATCTTGTAGTCAGGATAGGTCTTGAACATGGCCTTGTGGCCTTCGCTCAAGATCGCATCGTACTTCGCCATGTTGGCGCTAGTGATGACGTAAAGCGGTTTGATAAACGAAGCAGAATCAGCGCCCGGTACTTTGTACGTGAGGAAATCTTTCACGTAGCCTGGTGCGTAGCTCATCATCAAATCAGAACCGCTGCGGCCTTTGGTTTTGTCATCGGCCAGTGCGGCCAATTCCAATGCCTTGCCGATATCAAACGCGGCAACCAAGCGCGACATCATATTAGGCTTGTCTTTCATGCTGTTGAGCACGGCGACGATGTCAGGACTCAGATCGGTGAGTTTTACTTTTTTCTGCTCGACTTGAGCGAGTAAGCCATCAACACTCTTGCCGCCACGCGTGGCCAGCACTTTGTCGAAATCAGCTTTGAGGCTGGCATCTTGCGACAGCATGCTGCGCACCAGCTTCATCACTTGCTGGAACTTGGCAGGATCGCTGTCCATGATTGATTGACCCAGCGCCAAAACTTCGTTGACGGCTTTGGGATCGGTAATGATCTGGTTGATGTCTTTGACCAAACGCCCACGCAGCTCTTCGAGCTTGGCGTGTGTCAGCTTGGTTTGTGCGTCGCCAAATGCGGCGCGACCAACATATGCGGGAATGGTGCCGGCCTTGTTGCCAGCGCGTTCTGCGCCAACGTCGGTCAGATCCTTGCCGAGTCGTGCGGCTTCTGCGGCAGTAACTGCTGCTTGTGCGCTACACGCCGTCCACAGAAATACCGCTGCACCTAGTGCGAACTTTTTCATTACGCTCCCCTCTCGCTGACAGACTGAATAATATTTTGGCCGATGCTGCGCCCAGCACGGGATACTCACATTGGCTGGCGCGACGTTGCACACTGTCAATGTGGCGTAAGACTAGTCCGTGTTGAGCGGATAAACCACTCTCGCAGCGTTGCGCGCGAGTTATCGCACCGAGGCCTTGAACTGCAGGGTAAACGTAGGCGTATTGCTGCCCGAGGCACCACTCATGCTGCCTTTCGGGTTGATTCTCAGCCCGGTGATCGCTGCGTCGCAGCTATTGGCCGCAGGACTATAGGTAAATGGCGCGCCGCCACCGGCCGTATTCGAGTAACTGATATCGGCGGCCGTCAGCGCCGTCAGGCCGCTGGCATTGCCGCCACTGCCGTCGATGAAGGCCACGGTCAGACCACTGTTGCCGCTGCTATTGCCCGTACACAGCGCGAGGTTCGATGAAATTGGATCTGTGATCACAATGCTGTCGCCGCTCGCTGACCCCGGGCCGCCATTGGAGACCGTAATGGCGTAAACCACGGTGGCGCCAGGAATTGCTTTAGGGCTGCTGCCGCCATTGACCGGATCATTCAGCACCATCACGGTTTTGGCCACTGTGAGTTGTGGATTACTGATGGCGTTGCTATTGGTGATCGTGCAACTGTAGTCGTTGCCAGTCTTGAAGGTGTTGGCCGGTATCGTTGTCGCATAGGCAGTGTTGGTGGTACCGGCGGTCGCACTGGTGAATACGATTTTGTTCAGCGTCTCGCCGTTGAATGCGCTATTGGCCACACACTGCAATCCCGTACCACGCCAGCCAACAGTCGCAGCTTCGCTCAGCGTTGTGGCTGCCGCCAGATTCGCCAGCGTACCGTTCAAGGTCGCAGCCGTCCCTGCATTAATGTTGCTTGCGGTATTGCTGGCGAAATTGCTTGGCGTCACCAAAAAATTCTGATTGACGCCATCAACAGGTGCCGTCTTCTTGACAACATGGAGCGCAACTGACGTTGTGCCATTGATGACCTTGCAGCTGTAGTCATTGCCAGCAACAAAGGAATTCTTGTCGATCTTGCCCTCATACACGGCCCCCGCCGCCGCAGTCGGTGAGCTGCTATTGATAACTCTGCCCAGGGTCTCACTGTTGTTGCTGGTGCTGGCTACGCACTCCACGCCAATGCCGATCCAGCCGGTGGCTACGTTCTCCTTCAGGAGCGTATCGGCTCCTACATTGGCCACCACGCGATCGAGCGTGCTGCCAGTGCTCGCGTTGATGAATCCCGAGTTGGGAATCGTGAAGTTGGTCGGATTCAAGCCGAATTCCTGGTTGACTCCATCCGTGGGCGCAGTCCGCTTGCCAATCGTCACCCTTGTCCTGGCATTGATCCAGGTACAGCTGTAGTCGTTGCCGAAGACAAAGGTATTGGCGGCAATCGGCGTCGAGTAGTTGGTGTTGGCACTACCGAAGTCGGTTCTGTTGACCACCACCGCGCCCTGGGTGACGCCGTTGTTGCCGGTATCGGCCACGCATTTCAGACTCTGCGCCGCCCAATCCGACGACGCCGACTCGATCAGGTTGTCGGCGTTCTGCGGGGTCTGGACCAAGGCGTAGCCTGCGCTGGCATTGGTGGTTGCATTGAGGGTGCTGGTCGCTGGCGCTCCGTTGTAACCCTGCACCGTAAAGTTGACGTTCTGATTAGCCGGGATGGTCTGCTTCAGATAACGGATACGCACCACTTCGTTAGTAATCGTACAGGTGTAGTCATTGCCGACGATAAAGGAATTCTTATCGATCTTGCCCTCATACACGGTCTGCGCCGTCGCAATCGGTGAACTGCTATTGATGACTCTGCCGAGGGTTTCGCTGTTGTTGCCGGTGTTGGCTACACACTTCAGGCCAGTGCCGGTCCAGCCGACCGGCACGTTCTCCTTCATGAACGTATCGGCGCCCAGGTTGGCGACCACGCGATCGAGCTTGGTGCCAGTGCTCGCGTTGATGAATCCTGAGTTGGGAATCGTGAAGTTGGTCGGATTCAAGCCAAAATCTTGGTTGATGCCATCCGCCGGTGCGGTCTTCTTTTTAATCGTGACTGTCGTTACCGCATTGGTGAAGGTACAGCTGTAGTCGTTGCCCGCAACAAAGGTATTGCCGGGCACCGAGGTGTCGTAATTCACTCCGACGGTGCCAGCCGTCGTGTTGTTGACCACCGCCGCTCCGAGGCTGACCCCGTTGTTGGCGGTATCGGCCACGCACTTCAGGCTCGTCGCAGTCCAGCCGGCAACGCCGTTCTCGGTCAGATTGGCCGTGGTCTGCGGACTAGTGATGACGGAATAAGCGCTGGCGGCCGTCGTCGCGTTGATCGTCGCGGACGCTGCGCCGTTGAAAGCGGGAACGGTAAAATTCTGGTTCTGGCTGGCTGGTGTCGTCAGCTTTTGATAACGCACTCGCGGCGGCGTGCCGTTGGTGATTGTGCAGACGTAGCTATTGCCGGCCACAAAGGTATTCGCCGGAATGCTGGCCGGCGCATAGGTAGCGCCAGCGCCAGCAGCGACGGTGTTGGAAAATACCGTTGCGCCCTGCGTCACGCCGTTGTTGCCGGTCGAAGCGACGCAGATCAGGCTCTGCCCGGCCCAACCGCTGACGGCCGCTTCCGAGAAACTGGTGGCACTGGCGGGATTGGAGAGGATGCGGGTGAAGGTCGTGGCACCGGCCGCGTTGGCATTGATGGTGCCCGCGGCATTGTCGGTAAAGTTGCTCGGCGTCACCGAGAACGCTTGGTTGACGCCGCTCACTGGCACGGTTTGCTTGGCCACCGTCACCCGGATGGCGTCGTTACTAATCGTACATCTGTAATCATTGCCAGCCTTGAAGGTGTTGGCTGGGATGCTGGGCGCGTAGGTCGATGCCAGCGTCCCCGGCGCGCTACTCGAAAAGACAATCGCTCCCAAGGTCTCGCCATTGATTGCGGTGTTGGCGACGCATTGCGTTGACAGGCCGCGCCAGCCAGAAACCCCGGCTTCGCTCAAGGTCGTGGCAGTGGATACGTTTGCCACTGTGCGGCTGAAGGTTGTTGCCGTGCCCGCATTGATGTTTGCCGCGGTGTTGTCGGTGAAGTTGCTCGGAGTAACCGAGAAATTCTGATTGACGCCATCCAGCGGTGCGGTTTTCTTGCTCACAGTCACGGTTGGCGGTGGATAGTTCACTACCAGATTGGCGGTGGCGATGACGCTGGAAAAATTGACCTTGCCTCCGCCAGTGCTGACGCTCATGCTGGTATTGGGGCCGGTGTTGTCGAGGCTGAAGGCGTTGGTATAAGTGCCAGTAGTCGACGCAGTGACATTGACCTTGAGTGTGCAACTGGCCCCCGGCGCCAGACTGCCGCCGCTGTAGCTGACCGACGTTGCATTGGCGGCAGCAGTAAAAGTGCCGGTTGCGCAGCTGCTCACCCCCGGCGTTGCTGCGACCTTCATCTGGCCCGGCGTCGTCGGTAGCACATCGGTGAAGGAAATCCCGCTGATCGTGCCCGGGTTGCCACTGGGATTGGTGACGGTGATCGTCATCACTGATGTGCCATCCGAAATAATTGTGCTGGCGGTGAAGCTCTTAGTGACGACGGGCGGGTCATAAACATTCAGCGTCGCCGCCGCCGCAGCGCCGGTGGCAGGCGCAGAGGTGCAGGGCACGGAAGTGCCATTCTGGCCTGGCAGGCAGTAGTTGTAAGTGCCGCTGGGAACGCCCGTTGTATTGACGTAACTGCCGCGGGTAGCGGCCTTGACGTTGGCTCCGATGGAGCAACTCGCCGGGCCGTCGGGGAGCAAACCCGCAGTCAGCTTGATACCGGTATCGCCTGCGCCAAGGCTGCCACCGCCGCTATCGCTGATGACGCCGGTGCAACTATTGCTGCTAGTGCCATCTGCCAGAGTCATCGCGCCGGGCGTCGTCGGGAAACTGTCACTGATCGCCAGCGCGCTGATGTCGGAAGTCGTGCCCAGGGTTTGCACCTGCACAGCCAGCCCGGTGCTCACATTGGTTTGCACATTGTTATTGGTGCCGGTACCGAAGGTCGCAGGAAAACTCTTGCTGACATTCAACAACGGCCCGACCACGAGGGTTGCTGGCGCAGAGCTGGGCGCTGTAGCAAAAGCAACTGTGCTGGTGCCGGTGCTGGGGTCGAGCGTGCCGCTAGTCAAACTGAAACCAGCCGAATAGGTGCCAGCACTGGCGCCGGTCACATGCAAACGCAGCGTGCAGGACATGCCCGGCTGAATTGCCGGCAGCGCAGTAACCTTGAACGTGGTGGTGCCGGTGAAACTGCTGGCCGCAGCAGCGCCTGGGTTGGCGCCGTTGCAGGAAATATTGACTGCGTTGCCCACCAACTTGGCAATCGAGTTGTAACTGCTGTCGGTGAAGGTAATGGCGCCCAGCGCGCCCGGATTCGTAGCGGGATTGCTGATCGTGTAGGTGACGATGGAGTCGCCGCCGACTTCAATATGGTCGGCAGTGATGACCTTGGTCAGCACCGGCGCATCGTAGACATAGAGCGTGGCGCTGGCCGCTGCGCCGGTGATCGGAATCAGGCCAGCCTTGTTGCCGGTCGGCGCGCCGGTGGTGTTGGTGTAGGTGCCAGCCTTATCGGCCTTGATCGCAAAGGTGAAAGTACAGCTACCGCCCAGCAATCCGGGGAAGCTGCCGTTGTTGAGCTTCGCGCTGATCGAACCGGTGGTCAGGGTGGCGCCGTTGGCGTCGGTAAAGGTGCCGCCACAAGCAGTCCCCGTTATAAAGCCCGGTGGAATCAAGATCATTGAGCCCGGCGTCTGCGGAAAAAAATCGGTGATCGAAATTCCGCTGGTGGCCACGGTGGTGGATAAGCCAATGGTGATGTCGCTGCGCCCATTGGTCGGCACGTTGTCAACGCTGAATGATTTGCTGGTGCCAATACTGAGCAACTGCGCTGGCGCTGCGCCGGTATAGAGCAGCGCCAGGCCCAAGCCCGCGCGAAGCAGGAATTGTCGGATCAAATGATGGGCTCCTGGCTTCATGGCTTTCCTGCCGCCGTCGGCGCTTCGTTAAGGTCAACAACCCGCACCGGCGTTTCACTGCTCTTTGGCGCCGCATGTGGCAGCGATGGCAAGCCAGGAATGCGCGTCTGTTGATCAAACTTGAAGCGAAGTTTCAGATAGGGACCAGCAGCACTGTACTGCGCGGCGTCGAAATCCTGATCAATAAAGCCGAGCACGTTGTAACCGAGAGTGACCCAGCTATTAGCCACTGGCGAGTAGCCGATATTGGGACCGACCGAATATTGCAGCGTTTTAGTTGCCCACACATGCAGCGTGCTGGCCTGCAGACCGATATCCCATTTCGGGCTCAAGTCATGTCGCGCATCAAAGCCGATCAGATCGGTAAAGCCGCGATACTGCGCGCCATCAATATTCGAGATCACATATTTGGCGCCGTAGTACAACGAGGCCTGCGTGCGCTCGCTCATCGTGAACAGATTGCCTTGACGATCTTCATCGCTCCACTGCTTCGAAGTGAAATTGAGCGCGAGGTTGTTGATGATCTTGCGTGTCTGCGTGCTGCCACCGTTGCTGCTGCCCGTCAGCTGACTGCCGACAATATCCAGGCTACCGTCTTGCACTTGGTAATTGAGACGGAAACGATCCAGCAAGGACCAACGTCCGCCGAGTGGACGATAGGCCAACGCTAGGCTGGCATCGGCCACGGTGTAGAGCCCGCCGTCATCAGCTGAAGCCTGATACCACTGCAAGGTGCCGGCGCTGGCGATACCCGCACGAGCTTGGCGCAACAGACTGCTGGTGATGCTGTCGCGTTTGTCGTACTCGCCGCTGCGATGTTCGGCGCGGATATTCCATGAATAAATTTCTGCGCGATAAGTCGTGCCTAGCGAGATTGCGTTGTAGTCCTCGGTCAATGCATTGGCCACCGGCAAGCCAGTGTTGCCGCTGCTGCCGCCGTTGAGCGCGGTGCTGGCCAACGCATCCTGCTGCGCAAAGTAGTCGGCAGGAATCGGTTGCGACTTCACGAGTGTTTTGACGCTATCAAAGTGCGCATCGACGCCCCAGTGATCATCAATCAGGAAATTCTGCGCCAAGCCAAAGTTGGCAAACGTGCGTGGGCCGTATTCCTGAATGTTCTGCTGATTGAGTGTGCTGTCCAGCACCGCGCCTTTCCAAGGCAGCAGCTCGGTGCCGAAGCGCAGCGTGTTGTAGTTGAACTTGTCGCCGTCGGCGTATTCGTCAGCGAGAATCAGCTTGGCCCAAGGCGTCAGCTTGTAAGCGGCCTGCAGCAGATAGCGGGTCGGGAAGCTGCTGCTGGTGCTCTGGCCAATGCCGATCTCATTCTGGCTCAACAGCTCCAGCTTGCCGCCCATCAAGGCGGTGTTGGCGCCGAGTGTGATTTGTTTGGTGCTTTCTGTTGGCGCCGTCGGCAACTCGTCACGTGCGTACTGTAGGCCGGCGGAAACACCGGAGTTGCCGCCACGCCATGCCAGTTTGCCGTCGGCGAAATTCCGTTTGGCGTCGATGCCCAGCAGTTCTTGCTGGAACACTTCGCTATCAAAGGCAAACTGATCACTCAAGCGCAGACGACCTTTGCCGCCAAATTTCTGCGTGCCGGATTCCGAAGCATTCTGCTGGTCGACGCCAAAACCATTGTCCTGACGACGGCCGTATAACAACAGGTCGCTGGCCTTGCCGTGTTGTGACCACTCGGCCAGCCAGGCATTGCCACTGTTGTCGGCGTTGATCGGCGTTGGTGGCGCGCCGCTGGCGGCATTACTGCTGCTGTGCGCAGCTTCAAGGCGCAGCTCGGAGCTTTCGCTGGTGCGCAGCTTCAGATCAATGCCGCCGAGATCGGTCTTGCTGAACTGGCTGCTGTCGCGCAGATAACTGGCACCAATGGTGAGCTTGCCGTCGAGTAACTGCGTGGTGCCGCGAGCGCCGGCGTTGAGCTGCTTCTTGCCGTCGCCCTCGGTTTCGTATTCGGCAACGATGAACACCGGATTGAACTGCGCATCGTGTGCTAGCACCGGTTGGCGGAAGAACAGCGTGCCAGCGATGCTATCCAAAGTGTAATCAACATCACGCGTCAACGGCTGTGTGCTGACGATGACTTCGCTGCGCAGACGGTCGCGAGTTTCCAGACGAATGCTTTCGCTGCCGAGCACGATGTTACCGACCGACAAGCGATAGAGCCCGGAAGTGCCGTTGCCGCGGAACTCGTCGCGCGCGTAGTTCTGCGCGGTGTCTGCTGCAAACACCGTGACGCTGTTGCGGCCGTCGTTGTATTCGCTCTTGATGCCATTGAAGACACGGTTGTAACGCGTCAGCTCGGTGCTGTTCATGCCAGTTTCAAAATCACCGAACAGCGCATAGAACTGATTGCGCTCCAACTTCACATAGAGTTTGGACTGGCTGGCAGCGTCATAGCGCTGCTGGCTGCCGTCGCCATAAAGCAGGTAATAGCGATTGGGATCGATCGTGTTGCGCAGCGTGGTCTGGCCATTGCCCTGACTGGTGACGCCTTGACCCGTGCCGCTGTCCTTGGCGCTGTCGTAGGCCAGTGTCAGCAGCCACTTTCCGAGGATCTGGCCCTTGGCGTAGAAGCTGACTTGGCCATTGCTGTAAAGCTTGTCGTCGGTGCCCCGCTCTTTCAGCGCTTCAACATTTTTGCTGAGAGTTTTGAAGCCGACGGTGCCTTCGGCAAAACCCACCACCACCCAATCGCGCTTAGTTGCATCCAGCCAGCTGCGGATTTCCAGCGGCTTGTTGCGTGGGTCGCCAAGATTGAGTTTGAGCAGAACGCTTCCGGAATTGGTCGTCGGTGCCAGTTCGATATAAGCGATGCCATCGTCACCAGCAATCTGCCAGTTTGCGGCAAAGCCATCCATGCCAGCGAGTTGACGCCGCTGTTGCTGGTCGACGGTTTCTGCCGCTTGATAAGGCGCTTGCACTTCAAAGGCGCCGGTAACACCCGCGCGTATTGGACGGCCGTCGGCATCCGTGAAGCGCAGCGCCAGCGTCGGACGGTTGATGCCGTCGGCGCGCAGATAGGACTGCGCTGCAATCAGCTCGGCCTTCAGCGGTTGGCCTGAGTAGTGAACGACGCGGCGCAGCGTGCTCACTGGCGCGCCCTCGGCATCACTGATTTCTGCGGTAAAAATATTGTCGCCTTCCTTCAGAATCACGCCATTCCAAGCCACAAAGGCGGCGGTTTTCTGCGCGTTGATCTGCGTTGCTTCAAACGTCAGCGGATCAACGGTGACTCCGTTGAGTTTGAGTGTGACGCCATCTTTCGGTGCCTTCGCCAGCACCACGCGCACGCCGGGCGAACGCGGATTGAAACCCTCGGCTGGGAATAGGAAATCGCGTTGCACGTTGCCGTTGGCATCCACTTGAGCGCCCGCCAGCGCCAGCCAATCGCGACCAGCACCGGCTGCTGTTGGTGCATCGAGCACCAGCGGACGCGGCGGCACCGCCGAAGCGATTGTGGTGTTGGCAGCACCGACGGCTTGCACCGTCATTCGAGAGCTGGCGTCATCCGCTACCGTCTTGCTAGCGATACGGGCTTCGACCTGTTTGACGCTGCGATTAATGGCGCGGCCTTGTTCATCGTCTTCAGCACCTCTCGGCGGTTGGCTTCGATCAACCGTGCGCGCTTCGACTTGATGTTGCGGTAGGCCGATGCCGCTGGCCACTGCATTGCCGACCGTTTTTGCACGGGCTAGCGCTAGCGTTTCGTTGCTGGCAAAGGGCGCCGCGCTTTCGGGCGGAATCCGTAGACCATCGGCATCGCCCGTGGCGAGGATGCTCTCCACAGTCTGACCCTTCAGCGCTTCGACCATTGCATCAATCTTGCGCCGCTGATCGGGACGGATCTCGGCCTGCAAGCTATCGAAGCGGATATTCGGCTCGAACTTCAGCGTGCTGCTCGGCGCTGGACAAGCGATGCGAGTCTGCACGCGTGGCGTGTAGATATTCTTCTTGCTGTCGCTATCAAACAGCGCGCTGGCACTGCTGCTAAAGCCGTCGCTACACGCAGCATCAGCCGCGAGCTTGGCGCTGAACTCGAGTACCTGTTTCCAGTTGCTGCCGGGATCACCGAGGCTGAAGCTCAGCACATCTTCAGTGAGCTGCGGATCGGTGACGGCTTTGCCATCGAGACGGCTGGAACCGGCGATGTAACTGGCGCCGGCGGGCAACTGCAGTAGCGTGCGTAACTTCTTCAACGGCACTGCAGCGCCATCCAGTTCGAGACGATATTGGAGAATGCGTTGGTCGCCGCTGATGCTGGTATGCGTGAGCATGCGGATACCGACCGGTGCCGTCAGTGGCGCACGCTTGCGGACGTGGAAATCGGTGCGCCAGAGACCGCCGCCGGGTTGATCAACGAACTGTGAGAACGAACGTCCGGCGAAGCGGCTGTTGCGGATGCAAGGAATCACCTCAAAATCCGGCGGCACACTGTCGAGATCAATCTGCACAACGTGAGTGCCGGCGCGCAGACCTTCGAAGTGGAACAGGCCTTCGTTGTCAGTGACGACATAAGTGCCGTCTTCCAGCAGCAGACGAATACCCGGCATGCCTTTGAGTGATTGCGGTTCAGTCGAACATTCACCGTCAACGACGCGGCCAATCAGCGTCAAGGTGCTGTCGAAGAAATCACTTTGCACGCGCAGCGTTGCGCGAGCTTGATTGGAGTTGGCGCCGCCAGCAGCGGTGGCCGCAGCCAGATTGATGACATCGCCCTGCTTGATGCCAGCACCGATGATGGTGACGTAGCGGATCTCAATGCTGGCGGCTGCAGCCAATGTCGGCACCGTGATGCGCAGCGTGCGGCCATCGGCACTGACCACAGGTTCCGCCGCAGTCTGGCCGTTGAAGCGGATTGATCCGGCGCGATAACGTAGACCCAGCGGCAGCGTATCGACGATGACAACTTGCGTCACCGCAGTACTGCCGCTATTGCCCAGCGTCAGCTGCCATTGCACGAAATCACCGATGGCTGCGACTGCGACGTTGGAAGTTTTCTGTAGCGTTAGCGTCGTCTGCTGCGGATCAATCGGGATATCCGCTGACAACACGGGGCCGACTAACGTGAATGGTCTTTGATACGAGGCATCGCTTTCGATATCGAAAGGATTGCCTTGCGGATCACGCAAGGCCTGCACCTGCGCTTGCGGCGCCGTGCTCGGCGCGAGATAGCCCGCTGGTGGAGTCACCAAGATGCGGTAATCGCCCGAGGCCATCAGCGGGAAGCGGTAAGTGCCGTCAAGCCCAGAGGCGCCGCTGATGACTGTGGAAGGGCAACGCGTGACGCCGTCATCGCAGAATACTATTGCTGCTTGTCCGTTCGCTGCGTTAACGATGCTGACGGTAGCGCCGTTGATCAGCGCGCCAGACTGCGAATCGAAGACGCGGCCATAAGGATCAAACAGCGCATCGGCGCTGGAATGATCAGTGTTGTAGTAGATGTCGGTGTAGGACACCGTGAGTTTTGTTTCGGGCGTCGCTGACAATTTGCAGTCGAAAGTCTGCAGCGTCGGCGGAATGCCTGAACTTGGAATATAGCCGGCAAAAATGCCGGTATTGATGTCAGTTTCCAGCAGTCGCAGGCGTTCCTGATCGCCATTGCTGGTACTGATAGTGAGCTCCACCGAATCGCGCACTGCAGGATCCAGATTGCGGTTGCTGTCGGTGAGTGTGATGAAGACCGGTTGCCCGGCGTGAAACTGTGTGGTCTGCGCCAGCGGAACTGCATTGCTGGTGTTGATGGCCTGCCCGTCATAGTTGACTGCTGCAGGCGCCGGGCTGAAAGCACCGGCACTATTGGCGCATTGGCCGCCATCGACTGCTGTCGGCGTTGCGCCGGCATTTCCAGGTGAATATTGAGAGAACACAACATGCGATGGCGTTGGTGCCGGCACGCTGTTGAAGCTCACCGTGTTTGATGGCTGCGTTTGCAAAGTGCCGCCATCACGATCACTGAAACTGAATGCCGCGGTGTTCTGCACCGGACGCGCAAGCACGGACGTCGGCAAAGCCGCGCCCATTGCGCTGACCAGCAGCGCAAAACCTATGCGTTTGAGCCTGATGCTCACAACTTTCGCCCGAAGCACGCCACTGCATGCATTGCGCGACTGCAACCAGCAGTCCGCATCAACATGTATAAATCCGGGTGCGCGATGGACTCGCCATCGCGCACCCGAACCCGGGGTTACTCCGGCCTAGGCCGTTAGTTAATCGTGACTTGGAACGATGCTGCGGTGGTCGTGCCCGCTGCAACGCCCGGCGATGGGAAGTTGATGTTGACCGCGCTCGAAACAAACGAGCCGTTGTCACCATCACTCGGATCGCTGAGTGCGGTTCCAGTGCCACTGGTACAGACGCCGCCTGCCACGGTCACACCGCCGCGCATGGAGCTAGGCACGTAGGTGGTGTTGGCAGGAATGCTGTCATTGATCGAAACCGGCGAGGCCGCTTGCGTACCGGTGTTCTGCAAGATGATGCAGTACTCAACGACAGCGCCCGGAATCGCTTTGGGATTGCTTGAGTTGATCGGATCGCTAACGACCTTGGAGGTCTTGGTCACCGTCAGCTTGGCGCTGATCACCAGCAAGGTGCCGGTATCAGAAGCCTGGCCGTTGCTGGCAGTGTCTGCGGTGCCGGTGCTGTTAACGCCGCTGGTGCTGAGATCGGCAAACACGTTCTGCACGGTCGTCGCATTCTCAGCCGACGTCGTAGCAATGCCGGGCAGCGTCACCGTTGCGCCGTTGCTTGCGATCATCGCCGGGCTGGTGTGGCCGTTGGTATCGGCGTTGATGACCAAGCCTTGAGCGCCAGCGCCACCGCCAGCAGCGACTTGCGCAACCAGTGAAAGCTTGGCGGCATCGCCGTCGATCTGCGTGAGCGGAATGTCGGACACGATAAATACGGTCTTGCTGCCATCCGCTGCCAGTTCATCTGCGAACAAGGCGGTATCGGTGCCAGAGTCGTAAGTACCGTTGTTATTCGAGTCAACGAACACTCTGGTGTTGGTCGAATTGAAGTTATCGGTAGCAGTACCACTGCCGGTGGTTCCGTTAGCGCGCTGAATCGCTTGGAACAACACGTCTTGAGTATCGTTACCGGTGTTGGTCACCGTGAACTTCAACACCGTGGCAGATTGCCCTGGCGAGACATTGACGGTGGTGCCGGCATCTTGTTCGGTGACAGTCAGTGCCAGTTTGCGGTCGACCAAAAAGTTGGTGTTCGCGCCCGAGCCTGCACCTGCGGCGTTATTGCCGGTCGGTGAAGATTCGACTGGGGTCTGTGCAACACCCCCTACCGAATAATTGACCGTTGCCTTGTTAGAAATAGTGGTGCCGGCAGCTGTGCCCGCAGCGTACGCTGGTGCAAGACCTCCGACGGCGAATGCCGCAAACATCGCGGCGATTTTTGTTGTTGTCTTCATGACCTAACTCCTTTGTAACCCCGTTGTATCCGTCCGACCTTGAACGCGCTGTTGACGGAAGCAGCGCGCTTTACAAAAAAGATATCGCTGCTTAGTTCAGCTGTAGGCGATAGGTGATCTTGGTTTCTTCTTTGGGCTTGAGCGCAGTGCTCAAGGTCCAGCGCAGATTGGTAACGTCCTTGGCTTGGGCGATGGACTTGCTGCCATTGACTGCGGTTTTCTGCAGCGTGCCGAGACTGCCAAAGGTTTTGCCTTGATCCACTGAGACTTCGAATTTGGCGTTGCTCGATGTTTGCGAGTCGAGCTTGTATTCGGTGTATTGCGGAACTGGATTGCCGACGACGACATTGCTGACCGGCTTGTCGGAAATGTTGCGCACGGTCAGTACATAGAGCAGTGGTTCACCCGGCGCGGCGCTGCTGGCAGGCACCAGTTTCTTAGTTGTTGAATTGGGCACGCTGACTTCTTTGAACGCCTCGTTCTTGATCTCGATGGCGCTCTTTTCCTGCGCGTTAGCGAAGGTGGGCAGCAGACTTGCGGAAGCCAGCAGCATGGTTGCAATCAATTTGTTACGCATGACAAAACTCTCCTTGTTGAAAACTTGAAATCAATTGACGGTGACCTGGAACACAATGGTGTGAGTAGACGGTGCCTGGACTTGTCCCAGCTGCACCTCAACGGTATTGCCGGAAAATTGGCCGGCGTCAGCATCAGCGGAATCACTGAGCGCGACGCCATCAAGGCGCAGGCTGCCAGCGATATAGCTGACGCCGAGGGGAACGGGATCGTTGATGCTGACGTTGTAAGCGCGGCCGCTGCCACTCGCTTGCAAGGTCAAGGTGTAAGTCACCGTGGCGCCGGACGTGGGCTGGCCGCCGCCGCTGGAATCGCTGATGGTTTGGCTCTTCACCAAGGTCAGCGTTGCGGCCGAGACCTGATAATTGCCTGGGGCCTGAGCGCTGGCACCGGTAACACCAACGACAGCATCGACGCCGTTATCACCTTTGCCCGGAAAATCTGTGCCGGGAGCACCAGAGCCGGTTACTGCAGTCGCTTGCAGCGTTGCACTTCCGATCGCGCCGTCAGCTTGGCCAGAAGGAATATTCGAGATTAGAAAAATGCGAACTGATTGGTCGGGCGACAGCAGCGGGTCATTGCTGCCCGGAATGTAGACAGCATCTGTGTCGGGGTCATAGACGCCGTTGTTGTTGCTGTCCAACACCAGCTTTTGCAGTTGCGGATCGAACTGGTCGCCGGTAATCGTGGTGTTGGCACTGAGTTGGAAGGTTTCTTCACCGTTGCCGATATTGGTCACGCTGAATGACAGTGCCCGTGAGTTCTCAGGTGAGAGGACCAGGACATTGCCTGCATCGTTGGAAACTAAGGTGACGCCGAGCAATTCATCAACGCGAAGGATGTTCTGATTGGATTGCTGCGAGTGAGCGATGCCACCGTCGGTGTAGTTGACCGTAGCGGTGTTGTTGATGGGTGTTGATGCACGCGTTCCTGCAGCGTTTGCCGACAGCGGAAATAGCCACGGCAAAATCGCAAGCAGCGTTAGTGCAGGCCAACGCTGGAATTTAAATAAGGAAGACGCAGGGCCTGCACGGCGGGCATTTGCAGAGCATGCAAACACGCTGGCTGAACTTGATTCGTTTAATGAATCAGTTTTCAGAAGTCTCCCCGTGCTCAGACTGAGTCCGATGCGTTTGTCGCAAGCATGCCACGGCAAGCCCAACGTAGCTGGGGCTGATGCAGTGGATGTGCGCAAGGTAAACATTGGCGCCTTGATTGTTTCCAACTAAAAATGAGCAGAGGGAGTCGTTTCAAGCTGCGCAACTCGCCGCGCCATTTCTATGAAGTGACGGACGGTAGGTTTTGCAGGCATGAGCGGCATAAAGTATCTAAAATTTAATTTTCAAAGAGAAAATTAATAGATTTGAATGAGATACGCCTTAGATAAGTTCAATCATGCCGGTCTAATTCAGACGCTAAAACGCCTTCCAGCACGAGGGCAGGATCTAGATCGCGAAGTGAATCGGAGAGCGCCTGTCGAGGCGCTAAGGACTAGAAGTAACGGGAGGCGCAGTCTCGGCTGCGTTGACAGCGGTGCCGAGGAAATTTAGAAATTTCTGGCGGATATCAGGATGGAATGTGGCGTTGATATGCTGACCACCTGGCACGATCCACAGCTGTTTGGGTTCGCGCGCGGTGGCGTACAGGCGTTTGGCATGACTAACGTCGACGATTGCGTCGTGGTCGCCATGGATCAGTAGCAGTGGAATCGGGCTGATCTGGGCAATCACATCTTCAGCGGCGTACTGATCCGAAACCATGAGTGAGAATGGCCACTGTAAGGACCAAGTCAGCCAGAATAGAGAGAGCTTTTCGCGGGCGATGCGGCGGTAGCTTGAAAAGGCACTGTCGACGATCAGTGCCGAAACTTTGCTTCGCAGCGGACTACGGGCCACCAGATACGTCGCGATCGAACCGCCAAGACTCTGTCCGTAGACAATGATCGGCCCAGTTTTTTCGCGTGGCTGTGCTGCGAGCCAAGCCAGCGCGGCTTCAGCATCTTGATGCACATCATCAATCGTCTGTATGCCTTCAGATGTGCCGTAGCCACGATAATCCAAGGCCAGCACTTGATAGCCTTGCGGTGGCAGCCAGCTCACCAAATGAGCGTGCGTCGTCAGGTTTTCGGCATTGCCGTGCAAATACAAAATAGTGGCTTTAGGCGTTGTGCTGGTCGGCATCAACAGGGCGTGAAGTTTTGTGCCATCGGCGCTGGCGATCCAGCGATCTTCGACCGGTGTGCCGAATGATCGCTCGGGATAGTGGGCGATGCGATCAGGCTGTAAAAAAATGCCAGTGCAGCCGGTGAGCAGGCCGCACAGCAACAAAGCGGCAAATGCTAATCGGCGGCGGAACAGGATTGCGTACATTTAAAAATAACGGAGCCAGCTCAGTTGAATGTCATGTGCGTCGAGATTCGATTCTCGCGCGTAATTGACGGAGAGGCGTAAGCCATTGTTTGGTGACACCTGCCACTGTGAGCCTAAGCGCAGTGACAGACGATTACTGCTGCTGCCAACCACAGGTCCAACCCAATCGGTTTCGATCTGCTGCATGAAGCGTGAAGCAACGTTCCATGAAAAGCCCGCGCGCAATCCTGCTGCCACGGCGTAATCCTCATTGAGATCACGATTGGCATCGGCTTCAGCAAACGCAAAACCATAAACATAGGCGGTCTCAAAAGGTGCAGCGGCAATGCCGACGCCTGCATCAACATAGGCGCCCGTGCGACCTTGAGGATCTGCACGCAAAGCGTCGAGGCCATAGCGCCGCAAGCCACCGGAGACTTGCCATGAGATCGGCTTGAACGCGCGGTCCCAAGCGCTGACGGCTTGGACATTCACCAATGTGAAATTGGAGAGCTTGAGTTGGCCCTTGCGAATCATCAGATTTAAATCAAAACATTCCAACTCACCGCCTGCGAGATAACCTGCGGGCGGATCAAGGCGTTCGTGATACGCGGCGCGATAACCCAGCACTGCGGCATTGGCATCGTTGCTGTTGCGCCACGCAACATTCCAGCGCGAGGTTGCGTGACCTAGTTCGGGTGGAGTGGCCGGCTGAGGCACTGGATCGAAATCAGGTGTTGCAGTGATCTTGCTGCGTGCAGATTGCAGTGCGTGGCTTTGCGGCAGCGCGCGTTCGCGCTCAACGTTATTTTCTGAATAACCAAACAGCAAACGATCGTTAGCAGCTTCCAACATTCTGGCCTGATCGCGCGGACTCGCTTGTTTGTAAGCGGGGTCATCAAAGCTGAGTGGATGCTCGCTGCTACCCAACACCCAATTTTCCTGTGCTGGTGTTAGTTGCTTGAGTTGATGTTGCAGACGACGTGCGAGTGAAGGACGAAAGCCGAGTTCGCTGACCAAGCCTGCGTCACGCAGGGTGCGCAATGTGTCTACCGGCATCGTGTAGAGGCCGGGGAAATCGTATTGCTTGGTCAGATACAAACCCGGGCGAGCAGTTTGTAACAAGGCCAGCATCATGTACGAACAATTTTCGGTGAAGAAATAATAGTTGGAGCCAACGCCACGCATCTCCCACAGATGCCACAGCACATGGCGCACTTCATCCTGGTTGAGCTTGAGCGAATACTCCCAGAGATCACGGTTATTGATGCGCGCGTACTGGCGTACTTTCTCGTGATAGCGATACACCGAGTATTGTCCGTCAAACCCGCCAGACATACCGAGCGCGGTGTAGGTGAGCATGTTCTGACCTACTGCAATATCGGCAGCGTAGTTCACGGCGTAAGCCAGCAGACGCTGATCAACATCTTGTCCGCGCTTATCCAGACGCAGCAGTGAATGCCCGTACATCGTTGCCGGACCGTTGAGATCGTTAGCCGCAAAAACTGCGGCGATCGCTACGGTGTCGAGATTACCCATCCACTCTTCATGCAGTGGACATTTCTGAGCAGGCAAGCGCGCATCATCAAAATGCAATTGCTCGCGCAGCCATTCATAGCGCGCCTTGAAGCGACACTGTGGCAGTTCATCCTTGATCGACTCATCGCTGAAAAACTTTGCGAGCGTGGCATCGAGCTCGGCTTGTGCATCGGTTTTGCCATTCGCTGCGTTAAAGAAAATCGCGGCATCGATTGAGCTGCTGCTGCCCGGCAAGAGTCTGTTCTTGTGGAAATGCAGCAGCCGTTGCCAGTAAGGATTCTCTGCAAGCTGTGCGCTACGAGCGGCTTGTTGCAGCTCGGCTAGATACTGTGGATCGCCATTCGCCCAAGACAGGCTCGGCACAAGAACAAGCAGCATCAATAAGAGAGCGATAGAGCGCATCAGGAATCGTTATTTGATACACAAATAGAAACGGCGGCTGTTACACAGCCGCCGTCGTCATGACATCACAACGCGTATTAGGCGCGGACGTACTGTGCCAGCTGCTTGTTGGCGCCCATCAGTGAGTCAACACGTGCAATCACGTCGGCAGAGCTGACGTCAGCGCGATCAAAGATCGTCGTGTAGTTGCTCTTGATCAGTTCATAGAAAGCAACGCGGTCAGCAGCGCTGTTGATGCCGTAGATACCAGCCAGCGTGCTCAGCGCTTCGCCAGAACCTGCTGCGGCTTCCGAAGAGAACTGATCAAAGTTGCTCGACAGGAACTGGAACTTGCTGCCTTCGGTCACTGCATCGCGACCATTGCAACCCAGCGTGCCGCTGGAGACGCCGAAGGTGCCGTTGCCGAGAATGCCGTTGGTGTAGCTTGCGAGCAATTTGGCAGGAACGCCGGACTGGCCAGCCATCAGGTGTGTACCAACGCCGCAACCGACGTCTTGGTCAGCGAATGCGCTCATCGGCGCAGCAACAATTGCAGCAGCTACAAGAATTTTCTTAAGCATCGTTATTTCTCCCGGGAGTTTAGTTATCAGCTGGTTGACCAGCTGCGCTTACACCATACGCCAGCATCGTCATCACTGAAACCCCCTCCGACGGTGGAGCGTGATGTAAAGCTCGTGGCGAGTAAGCAATTTCCCACAA
>JAZKEM010000087.1:0-5824 GCA_040387055.1 Pseudomonadota bacterium
CAGACAGCGATTGAGACTCTTTGGAAAATTGCAGAGGAGTTAAGTGATTCGGTGGTGCATCTACCAGCGCACGCGCCCAGTTCATCGATGCGGCGAGATCCTCGGCACGTTTCAGAGTGTCTTTGCTGACACCTGCGACACGCAGCTGCGGAGTGACTGTCACGGTAGCTTTGCGATAGAGCTTATTGCTGTAGCTAGCGAGTAAGGCGCCGACGCAAAATGATTGCGCCGCTTCTGCACTGGCGAGAGCGCCTGCAGTCTGCGCCTGCTCAATACCTGTTGCCTGTAATGCGGCAACTGCTTGCACGCCTGCGGACTCCCAATAGACGGCGGAACCAGCAGCGGTAGGATTTCCGCATCCCACGACTAGTACGCGACGCGATCCTTCTACAAGATCAAATCGCTCACCTGCGCGTCCCTTGAAGGTATCTGGCAGTTTCGGCGCTACACCAGAGAATAAAGGCTGGCGCTTTCCATCGACGAGATGAATGAGAACGGGCAGTGCCGTTTTTCCGGCTGGTGCAAGCTTGAGTTTCTGGATCGAGTCAATGGAAATCATGTGGTCACCGATGAACTAAGACAGATTTTTGATTTAAAGAAGCGCGCTGGCCTGGCGTGATAGATCACGCCAGACATCACCCGTAACAACAGGGGCGTGCGTGCCTGGAATCTCTTGTGTGGAAATATTTGCGTAACGTTTTGCCAGCGCGAGGTAAAACGGCAGCGCCGGATCTTTTGTTGCGGAGTAAGCGAATACCTTTGCTTTCAACTCGGACCAATTGATAGGCCAGCTGCGTGTCAGCACTAAATCAATGTCGGCCATCAGCGTTTCAAAGCCATGAGGGTTGGACAGGCCTTCCTGAATTGCAGCAATGATGTGAAGTTGATCTTGCTGTGTGAGCACGCCTTTCTTGGCGGCTTGAGAAACTCGTTTCTCGGTTCCCGTCGCGATATTCGCGAATGCGAGCTTGCGCAGCGGGCGACTCAACATGACGGCAAGCATGAATCGCATGGGTGCCGAGACTGCTTTCCATTCTGGCAATGTGCGTTCGGGCGACGCATTAATCAGACCCACCAGCGGTACGCGATCAGGTGCAAGTTCTGCGATCTTGAGCGCGAACGGTCCGCCTGCCGACATGCCTAATGAGCCGAAGCGCTTGAGCTGCAGATGCTTGGCCAATGCCAATGCATCATTCGCAACGCCTTCAATGGAATAGTCGGAGCGCTGATCAGAGCCACCCATTCCGGGGCGATCAATGCCAATCACACGCAGACCTAGTTCGTAGCAATAACTACGTGCGTATGCGGGCTCGATTGCGGATGAGCCTCCACCGTGGAAGTACAAAAATGGTTTGCCATCGACAGGGCCAAAGTCCCGATAGCTCAGCTTTCTTCCGTCAGAGAGCGGAAAGAACTGCGGTGGCGTATCACCAAGAAAAGGGGAGTCAATCTTTTTCATAGGTCTGTCTGGTTGGAAGGTCTATTAGTCATATAGCTAAAAATATTTAGTTACTTGACTAAACATGTGCAGCATCATAGATTGATACGGCCATGTAGTAAAGAGCCTTAAAAAGACATGGCGTTTTTAAGTACGGTCGCTTGGGTGAGGAGAAATAACGATGAGCCGTATCACAAGGAAGCTGGCTGCGACGATCTGGATCTTCAGCGCATGCATTGCCGGAAATGCTGCACGTGCTCAGGATGCGGAAGCTGCGCCAGCAAGTAGCTCGTCGGATGTAGCAAAGCCTGAAGCCAAGGTAGAAGATAGTTCCGGCGATATCGATACGCTGCTTAACGATATTGCAGAGCCTAAAACTGCCGACGCCTCAGTATCTGTTGCTGCCGAAGAATCGCCGACGCAAACGCCATCGGACCCCACAGCTGTAGCGCAGATGCCCGAGGCCGCAGCTGAAGCCGCTCATAAAGTGGCGGCTGTACAAGCGCCGCCAGATGGCGCGCGCATTGAAGAAATTGTAGTCACTGCGAATAAGCGCGCTGAGAATCTTGGTCAAATGGCTGGTGCTGTCACGGCTGTTAGTCGTGAACAACTTGAGCGAACGGGTTCCAGCAATTTTGCGGATTATCTCTCGACTGCACCTGGCGTTAACTTCAGTCAGGCATCGGCTGGATATTCAGTCATTACCATCCGTGGTGTTTCATCTGACACATATCCCGGACTGACGCAGCCAGCTGTTGGCGTTTACTACGATGACATTCCGTTAACCGATCCAGCCGCGCCGATGGTGATTCCCGACGTCGATGCATTTGATGCGGAGCGCGTCGAAATTCTGCGCGGCCCTCAAGGTGCTTTGTACGGTTCGTCTTCACTTGGTGGAGCAATCAACTACATCCCAACGCAAGCTAATTTAGCGCAGACGCAGTTCCGCTTCTTCGGGTCGGGTAGCCGAACTGAAAACGCCAGCATCGGTGGATCAATGAAGATGATGGGCAACGTGCCCTTAATCGAAGATACGCTCGCATTACGCTTGGTTGGTGCTTACACAAAAGCGCCGGGCTATATCGACAACGTAGGAACTGGCATCGACGGTGCAAATAGTTCACGCACAGCAGGCGGGCGCGCCATTCTCGGTTGGGCAATTTCTGATACGACGAGAGTGTCACTCTCCGGTATTTATCAGGGTACGCGATTGGATGATGCAGGCTACGTTGTTCGGGGCCTTGGTGATCTGAAGAAGACTTCGCTGGATCCTGAGCCCTTTAAAAACAATCTGCGTTTAGCAGACCTGCATTTCGAAACAGAAAGTGATTACGGCACCTTAGTCGCTATTGGCGGCTACCAAGACAAAAGCAGTGCACAGCATCTTGATGGCGCCACTGCACTCGGTATTCAAGCACTCGAATTGCGTTTGCCGCTTTCACAGATTGGCCGCGTGAAAGGTTATACCGGTGAAATTCGTTTTATCTCACCGCAGAGCGATGTATTTGAATGGCTGGCTGGTGGGTCTTACGCGAATCGCAATGAGAAATTCAAGGTTTCCCTCAACGCTGCGGTGCTTGCCGATACCGTCTCACTGTTGAGCTCGATTCTAAATGGGCTCAGCATCACGCAACTCAATGAACTATTGGAGTCCGGCACTTTATTCGACGAAACCGCCGACATTACTGCGCCCGAGAAAGCACTGTTCGCCGAAGCAACCTACAAGCCTTCTGATCAATGGAAGATTACCTTTGGTGGTCGTTACTACATGAACGAAGTGGCTACGGAGACGCGCTCCACGGGTGTGCTCGTGCTTCCAGCGGGCGGCATCGACATCAAAATCGGTCAAACCGAAAAGGCAAAAGGATTCAATCCGAAAGTATCCGTAACCTGGTTGCCTACTGACATGATGACGTTTTATGCACTGATGTCGAAGGGCTATCGACTCGGTGGGCCTAACATCGTGCCGTCGAACAGCACCAATGGCATTCCACCGTTCTACAACCCGGATCAGGTCTACAACTACGAACTCGGGACCAAGACTCGTTGGTTTGACGAACGCTTAGGGATCGACATCACCGGGTTTCTGATTGACTGGAAAAACTTTCCACTTCAACTGCAAAGTAGCGACGGTCTGTTCAAGTATCTTAAAAACGCAGGCAATGCCCGCATCACTGGCGTTGAAACTGCAGTTACCGCGCGCCCTGTTGAATCGATCACGTATCAAGGCTCATTTACCTGGCTGCGTCCTGTGTTAACGGAAAATTTCGATCCCAATAATGGACGCCCAGCGGCGCCAGCAGGAACCCAGTTGCCAGGTTCTCCGACTTGGGCCCTGTCAAACACGATTCTCGGTACTTGGTCATGGGGCGATTTCACGCCGGTACTGGCCTTTATTCACCGCTACGAAGGGCCTTCTGCAAGTTCTTTACAGTTTCCAGATATCAAGAAGGGAAATTACAACCTGTTTGATCTGCGCCTCGGCACGAAATTCTCAGAATCGATATCGATCAATCTATACGGCAAGAATCTTAGCGATCAGCGTGGCGTCACTGCCGCCAATAATGTGGTCACCGCGAATGGCTCCAATATTTCTCAGCAATACCTCGTACAGCCCAGAACTTTTGGGCTCGATTTAACCTACGACTTCGGGAATTAGAACTCGCCATGTCGCTCAACCGTTGTTTCAATATTGCCGATTTACGCGCGCTGGCTAAGCGCAAGTTGCCTGCACCTATGTTCCATTACATCGACGGCGGTGCTGACGATGAGTGGACTCTACGGCGCAATTCAGCAGCGTTTAACGATTATGAATTGCTGCCTAACGCACTGGTCGATGTCTCTTCAATCAACGCACGCTCGCGCGTACTCGGCGTCGATATGGAAATGCCGTTGTTGCTGTCTCCTACGGGGATGTCGCGCCTGTTTCACCATCACAAGGAATTGGGCGTTGCGCGCGCTGCTGCTTCCGCGGGCTTGATGTATACGCTATCGACGATGGCAACCAGCAGTATTGAGAACGTTGCTCAAGTGAGTGATGGGCCGAAGATGTTTCAGGTCTATGTTTTCCGTGATCGCGGGTTAACTAGGGAACTCGTGCAACGCTGTAAGGAAGCCGGCTACAAAGCATTGTGCTTGACGGTGGATACACCAGTCGCCGGAAACCGTGAACGCGATCATCGTAATGGCATGGTGATGCCGCCGAAATTTTCTCTCGCTAGCTTGATGAGTTTTGTCGCGTCACCTGAATGGTCACTCAACTATTTGCGCGATCCTGATTTCAACCTCGCCAACGTGGCTAACCGTGTAGATGCGCTCAAAGGCGGCTCTCTCGGCATCATGGCTTATGTGAATAGTCAGTTCGATCCCAGCGTGTCGTGGAAGGATGCGGAGTGGCTTGCAGGGGAGTGGGGAGGTCCTTTTGTGATCAAAGGCCTGTCACGGCCAGATGATGCAAAGTCAGCGAAAAAAATTGGTGCCACTGCACTGATGATTTCCAATCACGGCGGTCGCCAGCTCGACTGTTCGCCTGCAGCGATTGACTGCCTCGCCCCGATTCGTGATGCCATTGGCGGTGATCTAGAGTTAATTGTCGACGGCGGAATTCGTCGCGGTTCGGATATCCTTAAGGCAGTTGCCTTGGGGGCTAATGCCTGTTCCATCGGCCGGTCTTATCTTTACGGACTGGCAGCTGGCGGCGAGAAAGGCGTTGCACATGCGCTGTCGCTACTCAAAGCCGAACTGCTGCGGGACATGGCGCTGTTAGGTTGCAATGAATTGAAGCAAGTCGATCACACACGCGTGCAGTACAGAAAAAATAATTGAGAAAAACATGCCGCAAGCTAAGAAAAAAAATGCTCCAGTAAAGAAAGTAAAAAAAGTGGTGACCCCGCAAGCTCAGGTCCGTGCTGTGCGAACCGCAGCGGCAGCCGCAGATGTTCGTGGCGCGCTGCTTAAAGCCTCACTAGAGGTTCTGGCAGAAGAAGGCTTGGAAGCTGCAACCGTCAAGCGCATTGCTGCAGTTGCCGGCGTGAATCATGGCCTGGTTCACTATTACTTCGGCAGTAAAGAAGCCATGTTGCTGGAGGCTTTCAATACCGATCAGCGGCGTGAGCTTGATAACTTGCGTGAGAGATTCGGGACTTCAGCTAGCGAAAAGCCTTTAACCGAGTTTTGGTCGCTGATGAGTAAGGTCCTGAAGGATCCAAAACGTGTAAAAATTTCCGCACAGCTCACCGCATTGAGCATGTACAACCCTGAACTTACAGGCGACATTAATCAGTCCAACCAGAAGCTGAGTTCCGAACTTGGCAATGTTCTCAGCGCCCAACTCGGCCGCGCGCCAAGGCCCAGTGACGCCATTGCGGCACGCTTGCTGATGGGTGG
>JAZKEM010000088.1:0-36807 GCA_040387055.1 Pseudomonadota bacterium
GAAGAAGCGGGTGTGAAAGGCGTGTTGATGTACTCCGCTGATTCCGTGCGTCTGGCATTTGAAAGCGCAATCGACATTGCGCAGCACATCGACAACGCCGATCCACTCGATCGCGTCGGCAGTGGTTTTGCTGCGCGCAACACACCACGCCGCGCATCGGCAGCCCATCGTTATTCGGTGACTGATCTCATCGGCCACAGTGCGGAGATGCGTCAGTTGCGTGAACGCATCGGGCTTTATGGCGCGAGTGATGCGACTGTATTAATCAGTGGCGCGACGGGCACGGGCAAGGAGTTGGCGGCGCAATCCCTCCATGGCCTGAGCGCGCGCAGTAAAGGGCCATTCGTGGCGATCAACTGTGGTGCGATTGCGGAGTCTTTGCTTGAATCAGAATTGTTTGGCCATGACGAAGGCGCGTTCACCGGAGCACGTCGTGGTGGACGTATCGGTCTGATTGAAGCGGCCAAAGGCGGCACGCTTTTCCTAGACGAAATTGGCGAAATGCCGCTGCCGCTGCAAACACGTTTGCTGCGTGTACTGGAAGAGCGCGAAGTGACTCGCGTCGGTTCATCAACACCAATTCCCGTTGATGTACGCGTGATTGCTGCCACACATACAGATCTTGATTCGATGACGCGCGAGTCGCGTTTCCGTCGCGATTTGTACTACCGCTTAAACGTTCTGCGCCTCGATATTCCAGCGCTACACGAACACGCTGAAGACATTGCCGAACTCTCGCAATTCTTCCTGCGACGTGCCTCTGGCGATAAAGCGGCAACACTGGATGCGGATGCACTCGTGTTGCTGCGCGCTTACCCTTGGCCCGGCAATGCGCGCGAGTTGCGTAATGTGATTGAACGCTTGCCGATTCTCTCCAAGAGCGTCCGCAACATCGGCGCGGAGTTGCTGAAATCTTCTGCGCCAGAGCTGACGCGTTCGGTGTTGGCTGCCGCGCGGCCAAGCGTGAATATGGAAATTCCAGTCGCAACGCCGACTCGTCAGCAACTCACCGAAGTCATGGCGCGTGCTGGCGGACATCGCGGCCGCGCAGCCGCGCTGCTCGGGGTTTCGCGCACGACGCTTTGGCGTTGGCTACAAGCGCAGGGTGTTGCATGAGCGCACGAGTTAGAATTCGCACTTCGCAGCACCTTCATCGAAACGGCAATAAAGCATGACGCGCGGCAATCTCTATGTGGTCTCAGCGCCTAGCGGCGGCGGCAAAACCAGTTTGACGCGTGCGCTCGTTCCTTTGTTGGCGGAGCAAGGTATCCGTGCCGTGATCTCGGTGTCTTACACCACGCGTGCGCCGCGTCCGGGTGAGCAGGATGGCGTTCACTATCACTTCGTGACCGAGCAGCGCTTTGTCGAAATGATTGAGCATGGTGATTTCTTCGAGCATGCCCATGTGTTCGGCCGTCGTTACGGCACCGGCCGGGCCAAGACTGAAGAATTGCTGTCTGAGGGTGCCGACGTGATTCTCGATATCGACTGGCAGGGCGGCCGACAGGTCCGTGCGCTGGCTCCGGATGCGCAGGGCATCTTCATTCTGCCGCCGTCCTTGGCTGAGTTGGAGCGCCGTTTGCGCGGCCGCGGACAGGATAGTGACGAGGTCATTGCGGGCCGTATGCGCGAGGCGCAGGACGAGATTTCGCACTTCGACGAGTACGGCCACCTTGTTGTTAATGAAGTTTTTGACGGTGCGCTGGCCGAGCTGGCGGCGATTTTCAGCCGGGTCCGACAGGGTGACCGCACGCCGCGCAACGCCGTCCCAGCGGCTCTGACCACGGAACTTCTGGCTAAAAAAGGTCCGATTGGCTAAACTTGCCGCCCTTTTTGGGTTTGTCGCAGGGTGTTTCCATGGCTCGTGTAACCGCTGAAGATTGTCTCCTGAAGATTCCTAACCAGTTCGAACTGACTCTGGTCGCCGCTAAGCGTGCACGCCAGCTGGCTCGCGGTTCCGAAGCCAAGTTGCCTTGGGGCAACCACAAGTCGACTGTGCTTTCGCTCCGCGAAATCGCTGAAGGCCACACCACTCGTTCGGTTCTCGACGAGCAGGACCTGCCAGCCGTGCAGCAGCCTAAGGTTGAACTCGAAGCGCTGGATCCTAGCTTCGATATGTAATCTCACTGCTTCGGCAGTGATCTAAAAAGCCCGCCTCGTGCGGGCTTTTTTGTTTGTGGTGAGTGACCGATCAGCGCTCCGCACTTATATACTCAAACCATGGAACTCCCAGTCATCCACCGCATCAGTACTGCCCTGCGCACGCAGCGGGTCGCGCGCGAATTTGGCATTGAGGCGCTGAGTCGTGTGCTTGAGGAGTACATGCCGGAGGAGCAGATCGCCGAAGTGCGCCGTGCGCATGAGTTCGGTGCTCGTCTGCACGCGGGGCAAGCGCGTTCCAGTGGCGAGCCCTACATTTATCACCCGCTGGCTGTCGCACGAATTCTTGCGGGACTGCGCCTAGATCACGTCACGTTGATTGCAGCGATTCTGCACGACGTTATCGAAGACACCGGAATTTCTCGCGATTCGCTGGCTTTGGAATTCGGCAAAGACGTTGCCGAGATCGTCGATGGCGTTAGCAAAATCGGCAAGATCGAAGGCATGACGCGTGCTGAGCGCCAAGCCGAAAGTTTCCGCAAATTATTGCTGGCGATGGCGCAGGATCTACGCGTGATCTTGGTCAAGCTTGCGGATCGCTTGCACAACATGCGCACGCTGGGTTCGATGGAAGCCGCTAAGCGACGCCGCATCTCGCGTGAAACGCTGGAGATTTACGCGCCGATTGCGCAGCGCCTCGGCATACACACCATTCGTATTGAGCTCGAAGATCTCGCCTTTGAAAATCTCTACCCGAAGCGCTATTCGGTTTTAGAGCGCACAGTCAAAGAGCAGATGGGCGATACGCAGAAGCTGATTCGTGAAGTGGAGCAGAAAGCTTCTGCTGCGCTAAAAGCTGAAGGGATTGGCGCTTCAGTTGTGGGCCGCGAAAAAAATATCTACAGCGTCTACCAAAAAATGCGTCGCAAGAAATTGCGACTGTTGAAGGTGATGGACTTGCTCGGTTTCCGCGTCATCGTTGGCAAGCTCGACGATTGTTATCGCGCCTTAGGCATCGTGCATCACGTTTACAAGCCAGTGCCTGGCGAGTTTGACGATTACATCGCCAATTCAAAATCCAACGGCTACCAATCACTGCACACGGCGTGTATCGGCCCGGGCGGACACAAGATTGAAGTGCAGATCCGCACGCGCGAGATGCATCACATTGCTGAGAACGGTATTGCTGCGCACTGGCAGTACAAGCTCGGCGATCGCAATGCCAACACCGCACCGCAGGCACGTGCGCGCGAATGGCTGAACAATTTGTTTGACTCTATCGGTGGCAGTTCCTCGATGGATTTCATCGAGCACGTCAAAGTCGATCTGTTTCCGGATGAGGTTTACGTATTCACGCCTAAAGGACAGATTCGTCGCTTGCCGAAGAATGCATCGCCGGTTGATTTTGCCTACGCCGTGCACTCGGAATTGGGCGAACGCTGCGTCGCGGCACGCGTTGATGGCGTGTTGGAATCGCTGAGCACGCCGCTGCGCAATGGTCAGACAGTGGAAATCATTACCTCGCGTCATGCGCGTCCCAACGCTGCGTGGCTTAACTTTGTGAAGACAGCGAAAGCGCGTACATCAATTCGCAGCTTCCTCAAAGATCAGAAAGAAGACGAAGCAATTCGTTTGGGTCGCCGCATGCTCGAAATTGCATTGCGTGACCTGAAAATTCCGCCACACGTTCTTAAAGACGAATCCACCGCGCCGGTGCTGCATGCCTTGCAGCTCAAAGACATGGAAGAAGTCTACGTTGCGATTGGTACGGGCGAGCGTCTTGCGCCTTTGGTAGCGCGTTACTTCCTGGGCGAAGGTGATAATTCGGTGGCGTCGGCTGATGGTCGACCACTGGCGATTGAAGGCACCGAAGGTTTGGTACTGGATTACGCACGTTGCTGCTATCCATTGCCCGGCGATGAAATTCGCGGCAACGTCAGCGTTGGTCGCGGTATCGTCGTGCATCGCGTTGATTGTCGTCAGGCCAAAGCGCGCCCGCAGGATTGGGTGCCGTTGGCTTGGTCGGAAAATGTTTTGGGTGATTACTTCACCGAAATTCGCGTCAAGGCCGAGAACCGCCGCGGCTTGCTGGCAGAAGTTACCGCCGAGATTGCGGGCGCCGAGTCCAGCATTGAAAACGTGCAGATGCCGGATCGTGCAGGCGGCGAGGCCATTGAAATGCGCTTTGTGCTTTCAGTGAAGAGCCGTATTCATCTGGCGCGCGTGCTGCGCCGTATTCGCCGTATCACTAGTGTTGAACGCGTTACGCGTGGCGGATAAACAAAGTTAAAGTCGTTGCGGGTTTCTGAAATACGCAAAACCCGCGTTCATCATTTTTAGCATCATCAGGATTTTTCATGTCGCGCCAGATCATTTCCACTCCAGACGCTCCCGCTGCGATCGGCACCTATTCGCAGGCCGTGAAGTGTGGCAACACGGTTTATCTCTCGGGCCAGATTCCGCTCGATCCAGTGACGATGACGATGCTCAACGCCACCATCGAGGACGAGATCCATCAGGTCTTCAAGAATCTTGCCGCTGTAGCCAAAGCTAGCGGTGGCAGTCTGGCGGATATCGCCAAGCTCAACATCTTTCTCACTGATCTCGGCCACTTTGCGAAAGTGAACGAGATCATGTCGCAGTATTTTCAGCAGCCTTATCCGGCACGCGCAGCCGTGGGTGTCGCTTCTTTGCCACGCGGTGCGCGTGTAGAAGCCGACGCCATCCTCGTGCTTGGCTGATAAAGCGCCGCCTACGCGGCCGCGTCAGCCTGTTGCGCTGACGCTGCAATCCGCCGCCACTTATCTGAAAGGCGCTGGCCCTGCGCTGGCGATGCGTTTGCGCGCGCTGAATATTGAGCGTGTGCAAGATTTGTTATTTCATTTACCGACGCGCTACGAAGATCGTCGCAATGCGGTTGCGCTCAATGCGCTGAAAGATGGCGAAGAGATGTTGGTTCGTGGCCGCGTCGAGCAAGCGGATGTGCGCTACGCCGGTCGCCGCAGTCTGCGTGTGTTGTTGGATGACGATAAAGGCACGCTGCTACTGCGCTTTTTTCACTTCAACGATTCGCAGAAGAAATCTTTTGAAGCGGGCCGATGGGTGATGGCTTACGGCACTGTGCGTTTCGGCGCGCAGGGCTGGGAGATCGTTCATCCACAGTATCGCGTTGCGGAGAGCGCTGAAGCGCTGAAGTCTGAAGACAAACTTACGCCGATCTATCCGCTGACCACCGGCATCACGCAGGCCAAGTTGGGAACGCTGGTGGTGCAGGCTTTGGATGTGGCGACGCGTGATCTTGCATTCAATCTCGCACTTCCGGGGCTCAGTGGGCCCGATACGCTCGCAGCGTTACGCGCGATTCATCGTCCTGCCAGTGATGCCGATGCCGCCTTGTTGTTGCAAATGCAGCATCCCGCGCAAAAGCGCTTGATCCACGAAGAACTGCTCGCGCATCAGCTCTGCATGCGCATGTTGCGCAATGCGGTGAAGACGCGTCCTGCGCAACCACTTAGTGCCGCAGCGGTAGCGCAGAAGCATTTGCAAGACGTATTGCCGTTTAAATTTACTGGCGCGCAAGAGCGTGTGATTGGCGATATCGCCAAAGACATCGCGGCTAAGCGTCCGATGCTGCGTTTGATTCAAGGTGATGTGGGTTCTGGCAAAACGGTGGTTGCGGCTGTTGCCATGCTCACTGCAGCACGCGCGGGTTGGCAGGCGGCCTTGATGGCGCCAACTGAATTATTGGCTGAGCAACACTACATCAATTTCACGAAATGGTTTGGCCCGCTTGGATTTGAAGTGGTCTTTCTCGCGGGAAAGTTAAAGAAATCGCAGAAAGATAAATTGCTGGCGCGAGTCGCTGCAGGTGAAGTGCCTTTATTGATTGGCACACACGCGGTATTTCAAGACACCGTGCGTTTTCAAAAACTCGCGCTGGTGGTGGTAGATGAGCAGCATCGCTTCGGTGTGCAACAACGTCTGGCCTTGCGTGACAAGGGACCAAAGATGCTGACGCCGCATCAACTGATCATGTCTGCCACGCCAATTCCTCGAACACTGGCGCAGACGCTTTACGCCGATCTTGATGTATCAGTGATTGACGAACTGCCTCCTGGTCGTACGCCGGTAATGACGGTGGCGATGAGCAATGAACGTCGCCCAGATGTGCTCGCCCGCATTGGCGAAGTGTGCGCGCAGGGTCGTCAGGCTTATTGGGTTTGCACACTCGTTGAAGAGTCTGAGCATCTTGAAGCGCAGGCTGCAGAAGAGACCGCTGAAACACTGCGCAAGGAATTGCCGCAACTCAAAGTCGGTCTCGTGCACGGACGCATGAAGCCTGATGAGAAAGAAGCGGCAATGCGGGCTTTTAAACTCGGCGAGACACAGTTGTTGGTAGCGACGACGGTGATTGAAGTTGGCGTCGATGTGCCCAATGCCAGCATCATGATTATTGAAAACGCCGAGCGCCTTGGCCTCTCGCAGTTACATCAGCTGCGTGGTCGTGTGGGGCGCGGGGCTGTCGAGTCACAATGCGTGCTGATGTATCAGTCGCCGATCTCGAATAACGCACGTCAGCGTCTAGCGGTGATGCGTGCAACCAACGATGGTTTCGAGATTGCACAAAAAGATTTGGAGTTGCGTGGACCCGGCGAAATATTGGGCCGTCGCCAAACCGGATTGGTTGGCCTTAAGGTCGCTGACCCCGTAAGAGATGCCGCGCTGATTCCGCCGCTACAACAGCTCGCCGACGATTGGCTCACGCAATATCCACGTGAAGCCAAACAGCTGATTACGCGCTGGGTTGGCGACGTCGAGAAGTACGCTCAAGTTTAAGTTTTACTTCTTGCCCGGCTTTTCGTGCAAATGCTCAAACATATGCCCGAGCAAATCGCCGAGGTATTGGTTGATGGCTTTGTCCATCGCTCGCGCGACTTCGGTTTCTACGGCCATGTCGGCGAGCGGGCGTAGCTTCCAAACGCTGTCAGCGAGTTTGGGGACTTCTTTTGCGGGGGGTAGATCGCCCTTGCTGTAGGGCGCAAAAACATGTTTGACGATGAGCTGCACCAGCTCATTAGCAACACGCTCCACATTGCCGCGCAGCATGCGCACGATGTCGAGCAGCTCGGTCAGTGGAATGCCCATCTGCACCAGTTGCACGCCTGCGTGGATGAATTGCGGACGCGGCGCACGCAAGCGCAGGCCTTCCATCTGCAGCACTTCCAGTTCCAGGGCTTTGCGAATCGCTTCTGGTGTGGCGGATTTGCCGAACATTTTTAGCAGTTCGGCCATCGAGAAGTAAGCGGGTAATTCTTCGGCCCAAGGCGTGGTGAGCGCGCGCTCAAGGCCGAGTAGATCACGCAGATCCTGGCCTTTTTCCCAAGCATTGATCAGTTCGCCAATATTGCCCAGCGTGTAGCCACGATTCAGCAGTTGGCCGATCAGACGCAGGCGCGCCAAATGCGCTTCGGTATAAATGCCCGAGCGACCACGACGTTCCGGCGGCGGTAAAAGTCCACGATCCTGATAAGCACGCACATTGCGCACGGTGCTGTCGCCGACGCGTGCAAACTCGTCAATCGAGTATTCCTTGCGGTCAGTACTGGCCTTGCTGCTGCGTGCAGTTTTCTTGGCCGGCTTGGCGGCCGATGGGCGGCTGGTCTTTTTCATGTCTTGATAATAGCGCGGTCGCTGGCCGAGTTCTTCATCCGAAGGTTGCAGTATTCCGGCGGTCACCAGAATCGCGTCTAATACGCACATGACGTACCGAGAAAAACTGAACGACTACTGGCAGCTGACCCGCATGCATCGCCCCATCGGCATTTTTCTGCTGCTGTGGCCGACACTGTGGGCGCTGTGGATCGCGGCGGGTGGGTTTCCGTCGCCGCATGTATTGCTGGTGTTTGTGCTCGGCACGGTGCTGATGCGCTCGGCCGGTTGTGCGATCAACGATTTTGCAGATCGCGATTTTGATCCGCATGTAGCGCGTACCAAGGATCGTCCGGTGGCCGCAGGCCGCGTGAAACCAGAAGAGGCCGTGCGTCTGTTTGTGGTGCTGTCGCTAATCGCATTTGGCCTGCTGACTTCGCTCAAAGACGTCCCAACAATTTTGCTCGGCATTCCGGCTGCGATATTGGCGGGCAGTTATCCCTTTATGAAACGCTGGATCAGCATTCCGCAGGCCTATCTGGGCTTGGCGTTTTCCGCCGGCATACCGATGGCGTTTTCAGCGATTCAGCATCAGGTGCCTTGGGCCATCGTGCTGCCCTTGGTGATTGCCAACGTTTGCTGGGTCGTTGCGTACGACACGCTCTATGCGATGGTGGATCGTGAAGATGATCTGAAAATTGGTGTGAAATCTTCGGCCATTTTGTTCGGCCGACATGATCGACTGATCGTTGCCTTGCTGCATGCGACTTCACTGCTGTTACTGATTCAGCTTGGCCTCAAGGTTGAACTGGGCACAATCTATTTCGCGGGCATTGCTGTTGCCGCGTGGTTGGCCGTTTATCAGCAGTGGATCACCCGCGATCGAGATCCGCAGGCTTGCTTCCGCGCCTTCCTCAACAACAATTATTTTGGTGCGGCGATCTTTATCGGCTTGTTGCTCGATTACGGTGTTTAAAACCTTACATCCAATATGAGCGGCCGCATGGCGCAATTGATTGCGCAGAGGTCTACGGCACCCGCGCCAGCGCCCACGCTTCAATCCTTGCAGCACCAGCCTTGCGTGCAGCGCGCGCCAACTCTGCCAGCGTTGCGCCGGTGGTCATCACATCGTCGAGCAGGGCAATGTGTTTGCCTCTGACGCTCGCATCCACCGTGAATGCATTGTGCAAATTGCGTCGGCGTTGCGCGGCGCTCAAACCAATTTGATCTGGCGTCGCACGGATTCGTTTAGCGGCGTTTGCATCGATTTTGAGTGCTAGCGTGCGTTTGAAGATTTGCGCGATTTCCAACGATTGGTTGTATCCGCGGCGCATCAGGCGATTTCGATGTAACGGCACTGGAATGACCAATTCCGGTAGGGGCAGTGCCCGTCGCCCGAGTTTTTGCGCCATCAACTCCCCAAGTAGGCGAGCCTGCAAAAATCCGGCGTGATACTTCACATCGTGGATCGCTTGTTGCACCGGCGCATCGAGTTCGAATGCCGCCCAAGCTGCATCAAACGGGCGCGGCTTTTTCAGGCAGCGTGAGCACAGGCCTTTGAAGTTTTGCGGCTGTGCGCAGCCGTAGCAGGCCTGAGTAATCCACGGAAGGCTGGCGGCACAGCCCTCGCACAGGGCGATCTTTGAGGATGGGCCGCCGCAGTAGATGCAGCGCCGAGCGGGCCAAAAGTTGTCAACCATGAATTGATTTTTGAGTTGACATAGAGCGGGAGAGTGGCAAAACTGTGAACTAATGACCCAATAGTGCCGTAGCCGCTGCCGCTTTATTGTGAGCTGATTCTGTGTTTATAAGTTGCCTATTTAAATATAGGTAAATAATTAATCACAATATATTCACGAAGCGGTAACTTATATATAGAGATGATTTCGATGACTACCAGCTCCATCCGTAACGACTGGACCCGCGAAGAAGTGCAGGCCCTGTTTGATCTGCCTTTTAATGACTTGTTGTTCCAGGCGCACACGCTGCACCGCGAATACCACAAGCCGAACACGGTGCAGTTGTCGACGCTGCTCTCAATTAAGACGGGCGCTTGTCCGGAAGATTGTTCGTATTGCCCACAGTCTGTTCGTTTCGAAACAGGGCTGAAGAAAGAGCCGCTGATGGAACTCGAAGCCGTCGTCGAGGCTGCGCGCGAAGCGAAAGCCAATGGTGCGACCCGTTTCTGCATGGGCGCTGCATGGCGCGCGCCGAAAGATCGCGATCTCGACAAAATTGAAGCGATGGTTCGTGAAGTGAAATCGCTGGGCATGGAAAGCTGCATGACGCTCGGCATGCTCAAGGAAAATCAGGCGCAGCGTCTCGCCGATGCGGGCCTTGATTACTACAACCACAATCTCGATACCTCGCCAGAGTTCTACGGCAAGATCATTACCACGCGCACTTACGAAGATCGTCTCAACACACTTGAGAACGTGCGCAAGGCCGGCATGAAAACTTGCTGCGGCGGCATCGTCGGCATGGGTGAACAGGAAACCGATCGTGCAGAGCTGCTGCGTCAGCTCGCAACGCTGCCTGCGCATCCGGATAGCGTGCCAATTAATAATCTCGTGCAGGTTTCGGGCACGCCGCTGAAGGGTGCAGAAGAACTCAATCCGATTGAATTCGTACGCACGATTGCGGTTGCTCGCGTCATCATGCCGAAGACGCAGGTGCGTTTGTCTGCGGGTCGTACCGAGATGACGGATGAGATGCAGGCGCTGTGCTTCTTCGCTGGCGCCAACTCGATTTTCTACGGCGACAAGCTGCTCACCACGCACAATCCGCAGAACGAAAAAGATCGCGCATTGCTTAGGCGTCTTGGCATTCAGACCGAAGGCGGCAAACCGGGCAATGTGCACGGACCCGCAAAGCACGATCACGCGCATGAGCATTCGCATGCCGATGCTTGCTGCCCGCCGCCAGCAATGGCTGAAGCGCCTCATCAGCAGGCTGCCTGCTGTAACGATTAATGTCTGCGCCCGCGTCACACGTGCCGACGCTGGATCAGCGACTCGGCGCGGAGCTTGAGCGCATCCGCGAGGCGCAGCTTTATCGCGTGCGTCGCGCGGTGGATGGTGCGCATGGCGTTGCCATCACGGTGGATGGAAAGGCCTGCACCAATTTTTGTAGCAATGATTATTTGGGGCTGGCCTCAGATCCGCGCGTCGCAGAAGCCGCGCGTCAATCACTCGCGCAGACCGGTACCGGCAGTGGCGCTGCGTCCTTGGTGTCGGGTTACAACCGCGAACACAAGTTGCTCGAAGAAGCGTTGGCGACGTACTTAAATCGCCCGCGCGCGTTGCTGTTCTCTACCGGTTGGGCTGCAAATCTTGGCGTGCTGCGTGCGCTGTTGGGCAAAGAAGATCGACTTCTTGCGGATGAGTTGAATCACGCTTCGCTGATTGACGGTGGACGTTTGAGTGGCGCGCGCTATGTCCGCATTGCGCATGCGGATGCACAAGCGTTTGCGCAAGAACTCGCAAAGCCGCATGCAGGCCAATCTTTGGTCGCGACTGACAGCATCTTCAGCATGGATGGCGATCTGGCGCCGCTATCCAATCTCATCGCGACGACGCAGCAGCACGGCGCAACGTTGATGGTGGATGACGCACATGGTTTTGGCGTCACCGATTGGAAACCGTCGGTTGATGATGTGCCGGTGTACGTTGCAACGCTGGGTAAATCTTTGGGCTGTTCCGGTGCATTTGTCGCGGGCAGTGAAACGCTGATCGAATTTTTGATTCAGCGCGCGCGTAGTTGGGTTTTCTCCACAGCAACGCCACCTGCAATTGCCGCTGCTGCGCGTGAGGCTTTGCGCATCGTGGTGGCGGAGCCGCAGCGCCAACAACATCTGCAGCGATTGGTACAGCGCTATCGCGCTGGTGCGCAGCAGTTGGGTTTGCCATTGTCGAATTCACAAAGTGCGATTCAGCCACTGGTTGTCGGTAGTGAAGCGCGTGCCTTGCAGCTGTCGCAATTTTTAATGCAGCGCGGTTTGTGGGTAGCGGCGATACGTCCACCGACTGTGCCGCAGGGCACTGCGCGGTTACGCATCACCTTCAGTGCTGCACACACAGAAGCGCAGGTGGATACCTTGCTGTCTCATCTGGCTGATGGATGGAAAGCCATATGCACTTGATACAAATCATTTCGCTGGCAGGCGCCGCGCTGATCCTGACGGCCTTCACCTTGCAGTTGCAGGGCAAGTGGAGCGCGCAGGATTTGCGCTATCTCGTTTGCAACGTGATTGGCGCTTTCACGCTAACGGCCGTGGCGTATATCGAACAGCAGTGGGGCTTCTTGTTGATGGAAAGTGTGTGGACGCTTGTGAGTGTTTACGGTTTGTTTAAACGCAAAGCGGTGGCGCACTGATGCCAACGATTTTTGTCACCGGCACGGATACCGGCGTTGGTAAAACCAGAATTAGTTGTGGCTTATTGCAGCAGTTGCGTGAGCAAGGCTTGAGCGTATGCGGGTACAAGCCGGTGGCTTCGGGCTGCGAGAAAACGCCAGAAGGTTTGCGCAATGAAGATGCATTGGCGCTACAAGCGGCAGCGCAAACCAACGAAGCCTATGGATGTATTAATCCCTATGCCTTTATGCCCGCAATTGCGCCGCACCTTGCGGCCAAGGAAGTGGGCGTCAATCTCAATCTCACCCTGCTCAATCAGGCGCACGATGAACTCGCAGCGCAGTACGACTGGATTGTGGTGGAGGGTGCGGGCGGATTGCTGGTTCCACTCAATGACGAACTGACGTTTGGTGATTGGGCGGGGCAGCGTCAATGGCCAGTGGTACTGGTTGTCGGCATGCGCTTGGGTTGCATCAATCACGCCTTGCTGTCGGCAGAGGCGATTGCGCGGCGTGGGCATTTGGCCGGATGGGTGGCTAATGTGCTGTCGTCAGATATGCCTCAGCTTGAGCAGAACATTGATGACTTGCGAGCCAGAATCGTCGCGCCTTTATTGGGAGCGGTGCCTTATGGCGGCGAGGTGCAGCTGAATCTTGATGTGTTGAGAGATCGTCTTCAGCCGTAACTTAATGAAAACAGTTCTCATTTGGACGTTAACGCAAATGAATTGCTTTGCGCCTGTAGGGTGGGCTGCACTACAATTCCGCCGCTGGAAAGCCCGCCAAGGGCATCCCCCTTACCCGTTCTGATGAATAACAGTGCCCAACTCTTGAGGCGCGGCTAGAACTATACGGGTGGGGTGTTGCTGCGGGTTTGGCGTTGTGAAGTAATCAACGACTGATCTGGCCAGCGCCAAATATGGGCTGGGGAGAGACGCGACGCAGCTGTCGCGTATTAAAGAATTATTGTCGAGGCCCGCGTGGCGCGCGGGTTTTTGCGGGTTTTAAGCCCGCCGCAGAGTGCCATTGGGAGATGCATGATGTTGAGCAAAAGTGGACTTCGGGGATGGTTGGCGCGCAGCGCCGCATTGATGACGTTGTGGTCCCTCGCAAGTGAGGCAGTGGCCTTCACTGGCGAAAAGTGGAACATGACGCAGGGTGTAACTGCGATCAGTCATGAGGTCTACAAATTGCACATGGCAGCGTTCTACGTCTGCTGTGTCATCGGCTTGGTCGTGTTTGGCGCGATCATTTACTCGATCATCAATCACCGCCGCTCGAAGCATCCGAAGCCGGCTGATTTCCATGAATCGACGCTCGTTGAAATCATCTGGACGGCGATTCCTTTCGTCATCCTGATCGGCCTGGCGATTCCTGCCGCCGGTACGCTGATCAAGATGGAAGATACGCGTAACTCTGATATGACGGTCAAGGTCACTGGCTTCCAGTGGAAATGGCAGTACGAATATCTCGGCGAAGGTGTGAGCTTCTATTCCACGCTCTCGACTGAATCCAATGTTGCCCGTCAGCTCGGTTCAGGCATCGACGTCAACAAAGTTCCTAACTATCTGGTCGACGTCGACAACGAACTGGTTCTGCCTGTCGGCAAGAAAATCCGTTTCGTCATCACCGCCAACGACGTGATTCACGCGTGGTGGGTACCAGCACTGGCGATCAAGAAAGACGCTATCCCTGGTTACGTGAACGAAGTCTGGACCAAGATCGACGTCCCCGGTACCTACCGTGGCGTTTGCGCTGAACTCTGCGGTCGCGATCATGGCTTCATGCCAATCGTGGTTCGCGCTGTTTCAGAAGCTGAGTACAAAACTTGGCTCGAAGGTAAGAAGAAAGGCGCTGGCGTTGAAGTCGCTCCAGCCGCTGCTACTCCGGTTGCTGCTCCTGCAGCCGAAGCCGCTCTTCCAGTCGCCGCTCCTGCTGCCGCTAAAGAGCTGAGCAAGGACGAACTGGTTGCAGCTGGCGCAAAGGTTTACACCGCGAACTGCTCAGCTTGCCATCAGGCAAACGGCGAAGGCCTGCCACCGAACTTCCCTTCTCTCAAGGGCAGCAAGGTTGCCAATGGTTCAGCTGATGCGCACATCAAGCAGGTTGTGAACGGCAAGGGCTTGATGCCCCCGTTCAAGCAACTCTCTGATGAAGACGTTGCAGCAGTCGTCAGCTATACGCGTACGTCGTGGGGCAACAAAGGTGGCGCCGTTACGGTTGCCGCTGTTGCCGCTGCACGCAAGTAAAGAACAGTAAGGTTTAGGAGTAGCCATGGCTCACGCTCACACCGATCACGCAGATCACGGACACGACGATCACGCGCACGGCCCCGACAAGGGCATCATGCGTTGGATCAAGACCACCAACCACAAAGATCTGGGTACGCTGTACCTGTTCTTCTCATTCAGCATGTTCTTCATCGGCGGCTTGATGTCGCTGGTGATTCGCGCAGAACTGTTCCACCCGGGCCTGCAGTTCGTTGATCCTGAGTTGTTCAATCAGATGACGACGATGCACGCGCTGGTCATGATCTTCGGTGGCGTTATGCCGGGCTTCGTTGGTCTGGCTAACTGGATGGTGCCGATGATGATCGGTTGTTCAGATCTCGCACTGCCACGCGTTAACAACTGGGGCTTCTGGCTGCTGCCGTTCGCCTTCACCATGCTGATCTCGACCCTATTCCTCCCAGGCGGCGCGCCTGCTGGTGGCTGGACGATGTATCCGCCGTTGGTTCTGCAGACGGGCGATGCATTCCCTCTGCTGATCTTCGCAGTCCACTTGATGGGTATCTCCTCGATCACCGGCGCGATTAACGTCGTTGTGACGATCCTCAACATGCGCGCTCCCGGCATGTCGCTGCTGAAGATGCCGCTGTTCGTCTGGACCTGGCTGATTACCGCTTACCTGCTCATCGCAGTTATGCCCGTGCTCGCAGGCGCCGTGACGATGTTGCTGACCGACAAGTACTTCCACACCAGCTTCTTCTCGGCTGCAGGTGGTGGTGACCCAGTCATGTTCCAGCACATCTTCTGGTTCTTCGGTCATCCCGAGGTTTACATCATGATTTTGCCGGCGTTCGGTATCGTCAGCACGATCATCCCGACCTTCGCTCGCAAGACGCTGTTTGGTTACGACTCGATGGTCTACGCCACCGCGTCGATCGCGTTCCTCTCGTTCATCGTCTGGGCGCACCACATGTTCACCGTCGGCATGCCGCTGGCTGCTGAACTGTTCTTCATGTTCGCCACCATGCTGATCGCCGTGCCTACGGGCGTGAAGGTTTGTAACTGGATGGCAACGATGTGGCGCGGGTCGATGACCTTCGAAACGCCGATGCTGTTCGCCATCGCGTTCGTGTTCCTCTTCACCATCGGCGGCTTCTCCGGCGTGATGCTCGCGCTGACGCCGGTCGACTTCCAGTATCAGGACACCTACTTCGTTGTGGCTCACTTCCACTACGTGCTGGTGCCGGGTGCTGTGTTCTCGATCATCGCCGCCGTCTACTACTGGATCCCGAAATGGACCGGTCGTATGTACAGCGAAAGCGCTGGTAAGTGGCACTTCTGGTTGTCCACGATCTTCATCAACCTGACCTTCTTCCCGCAGCACTTCTCGGGCTTGGCAGGTATGCAGCGTCGCGTGCCGGATTACGCCGTGCAGTTCACCGACATGAACGTTCTGTCGACGGTGGGTGCATTCGGCTTCTTCCTTGCTCAGTTCATCTTCATCTTCAACATGCTCGGTAGCTGCTACGGCTGGTTCGGCCGTCAGCGCAATCTGCCTGACCGTGTTTGGGAAGGTGCCAAGGGCTTTGAGTGGATCGTGCCTTCACCGGCGCCGTACCACACGTTTGAAGATCAGTATCCTTTGCCGGATGCTGAGCTCAGCGTGCATCACGACCCGAAGCATTAATCCGACTTCAATCTGTCCCTGCGCTACTCAAGTAGCGCAGGGCATTTGAGTAGAGACAGACACATGACGACATCCGTAAAGCAGGGCTCCAAGACGGTAATGACTCCGGAACTGGCTAAGCGCAATGTCATTGTCGCGCTGGTTCATCTTGCGATTGTTCTCGGTATTCTCGGCGCCTTTGTTTGGTCCGTTAGCCACCGCTAATGACTGACGAGGTCGGCCAGCAGCAAGAGAAGCGTCAGCATTTATCGCGATTGCTTCTGTTGGTCGCCGGCATGTTTGGGTTCGGCTTTTTGCTCGGACCGCTGTACACGGCAATTTGTGAAGCGACCGGCATTAATGGCCGCATGAAGGTTGAGGCAAGTCAGGTGCAAGCCGGTGTTGTTGATACCAGCCGCACAGTGACGGTGGAATTTGTAACGACGGTGAATGGAAGTCCGCTGTGGAAGTTTTCAGCTGAGCAGCCGAGCATCAAAGTGCATCCGGGCCAGTTGTACACGGTAAATTTCTACGCCAAGAATACGCAGAACATAGATTTGGTAGCGCAGGCGGTGCCGAACATTGCACCGGGATCTGCCGCACCACATCTGAGAAAGACGGAATGTTTTTGCTTTAACCAACAGCCCTTCAAGGCCGGTGAAGAAAAACATATGCCGGTGAAGTTTATGTTGGACCCGGCGTTACCGAAGGGGATTGATACGGTAACGTTGTCGTACACGTTTTTCGATGCGACGCATCTGGCCGCGAAAAGTGCGACCAAGCCTCGCAGTTAAGCTAAGAAATTAAGTTAAATCAGATTTAAAGAGGGATAAAAATGGCGAACCACGCTGCGGCTCCTGCCCACTCCGACAATCCACGCTATTTCGTGCCGGCGCCTAGCGCTTGGCCGTTCATGCTGACGATAGCGCTGGTCGCCATCGTTTATGGCTTTGGCGCTTTCCTTGAAGAGCGTGCGATCCCGACTCAGCCACTGATCATCGGTGGTTTTGTGCTGGCGATCTCCGTGATCTATCTCTGGTTCCGCGGCATTGCGCGCGAGAGCGAAGGCGGCATGTACAGCGCGCAGGTTGATCGCACCTACCGTTGGGGCATGAGCTGGTTCATCTTCTCGGAAGTCATGTTCTTCGCTGCGTTCTTCGGCGCGTTGTTCTATGCACGCGAACTGTCGCTGCCTTGGCTGGCTGGCATTGGCGCTAAAGAATCGACCAACGTGCTCCTGTGGCCAGGCTTCGAAAATGTTTGGCCTTCCAACGGTCCAGCAGCGCTTGGTGGCAGCTTCAAAACCATTCCAGCATTCGACGTGCCTTTGGTTAACACCATCATCCTGCTGACCTCCGGCGTCACCATCACCATGGCGCACCACGCGCTGAAAGAAGGCAAGCGCACCGCGTGCATTCTGTGGATGTGGGCTACGGTTGCTCTCGGCGCAGGGTTCTTGTTCTTCCAGGCTGAAGAATACATTCACGCTTACACCGAACTGAACCTGACACTCGGCTCGGGCATCTACGGTTCAACGTTCTTCATGCTCACTGGCTTCCACGGTATGCACGTGACGCTCGGTACGATCATGCTGGCTGTGATTACGCTGCGCCTGATGAAAGGCCACTTCAAGCCAGACAGCCACTTCGGCTTCGAAGGGGTGGCTTGGTACTGGCACTTTGTGGACGTGGTATGGCTCGGTTTGTTTATCGTTGTTTACTGGCTGTAAAACAACGCGCAAGAAAACAAAAAGGGCGGCCAATGGCCGCCCTTTTTACATGAAGGCTTTAAATTTGTATTGGCAACTTAGTGCATCGAAGGTGCAGCGTGCGGATGAATCCATCCCATGCTGTAGGCCACAACCACAAAGATGACCAAGGTGACCGACAAGGCCACGCGCAGCTTCAGCAGCATCAGCGTGCGACGCTTGCTGCTTTCGTCCTTCACCAGAAAGAAGACGCTGCTGAATAAGGTGGCGACGATCGCAAGCAGTAAGGCGATCACGACAATTTTGGTAAGCATGGGCGTCACGGTGTCAGGCGGGCTGCGATGATAGCCCGATGCTGGTTTGAACTGAACTTGTGCGGTGCCTGCGGCTCCAAGCGGGCAGATCGATTTAATGAGAACGTCACTGTTTTAATTAATTGTGCAATATTTAAATAAAATGTCATTAAATCACAACCTGCAAGGCCCGATCACGGTCTGCGGGTGGCTGCGCTAATGGCTCGCTGGCAATTCCGACCGCCGCTGTGGGCCGTGCTCGGCATGGTGCCAGCGCTGGCTTTGCTGGTGTCACTGGGGACTTGGCAGTTGCACCGCGGACAAGACAGAGCAGCGATGCTTGCGCAGTACGCTAGTGCGGGCGAGCAGGCGGCAGTCGCATTTGATCCGCATCAGCCTGCAACGAAGCAGCCGGTGCATGTGCAATTGCGCGGACATTTTGAGGATCAACGTCAGCTGTTGCTCGACAACCAATCCAATCAAAAGCGCCCGGGCTACGAAGTATTAACGCCGCTGCGCTTGGCAGACGGAACCTTGTTACTGGTCAATCGTGGCTGGATTCCACAAAGCGGCACACGTGATCAACCGCCATCGCCAACTGCACCGCAGGGCGAGCAACTCATCACTGGTTATTGGCACGCGCTGCCAGAGCCCGGCATGCGCTTGGGCCAGCCGGCTTGCGAGAAAGCCACACGCTTTCCGCAGATCGTGAATTACCCGAATGTTGCTGAGCTGCGCTGCACGCTCGGCGAGCAAGTACTCAATGGCGACGTGTTGCTCGACGCCAACGTCGAAGGTGGCTTTGTCCGCGAATGGAATTTCGACAACGGCTTCCCGCCTTCACGACACTATGGTTACGCTGCGCAGTGGTACGCGCTTGCGTTAACCCTCATTGCCTTCTTCATCAAGCTGAACCTGAAACGATCTCATGACTGAACCAACTGCTAATCGTCCTGCTACGCCCGGCCGCGGCCCGTTTCTATTGCTCGCCGCGCTGTTCTTTGTGCCGCTGTTTACGGCGTATGCGCTGTATTTCGTATGGCCAGAACTGCGCCCCAAGAACACCACGAACTACGGTGTACTGGTGGTGCCTGTGCATGCTCTGCCAGCGATGACCTTCACCGACGCTGCAGGCAAAACGCAGAGCGAGACCGTGTTCAAAGGTCACTGGAGCGCGGTCTACATGGCAGGCGCGACCTGCGATGACGCCTGCGTTGCTCGCGTCATCATGATTCGTCAGATTCGCCTGTTGCTGGCTAATGAGCGTTCACGCGTAAAACGCGTTTACATCATGCCGGATGCGACGGCTCTGCAAGCTGCGAAAACTCAGTTTGGCAGCGAGCAGCCTGATCTGGAGTATCTGGTCGATAGCGGCGCCAGAGGCAGCCGTGCGGCAGATGTGTTCAAGCCGACGGATCCCAATGCCTTGTATTTGATCGATCCACTGGGCAACTGGTTCATGGTCTATCCGTCCAGTAAGGATGACTACAAGCTGATCCTCAAGGACATCAAACGCCTGCTCAAGCTGTCGATGATTGGGTAGGGTAAAATCCGCGCCCGCAACGCATCCGCCCCATACCGGTCACCGTCATGCTTTGGTTCCGCCGCATTACTTCATTCGCTTTGGCACTCTGCTTCGTCGTGATTGTGGTGGGCGCTTATGTGCGCTTATCCGACGCAGGTCTCGGCTGCCCGGATTGGCCTGGCTGCTATGGCCACCTTGGCGTGCCTGAGGCGCCGCATGAAGTGGCGCATGCCGAGCAACAGTTTGAGCAACCGGTTGAAGCGCATAAAGCGTGGAAAGAAATGTTTCACCGCTACATCGCATCCACGCTCGGCGCATTGATTGTGCTGCTGGCAGTGATGAGTGTGTTCCTGCGCAAACAAGGCGTGCCACGGGTGTTGCCATGGTTGCTGGTTGGCGCGGTGTTAATGCAGGGCGCATTGGGCGCATTTACTGTGCTGTGGAAAGTAAAGCCACTAACGGTTAGCGCACACTTGCTGATGGGCTTGATGACCTTGTCGATGTTGCTGTGGCTGCGTTTGTCGCTGGCGTTTGCCAAGCCTGAAGAAGCGCCCGAAAAAGCGGATCGTGAACTGCGTAACGAGCGTCACGCATGGAGCGCGATGCAGGAAACCGGAAGCGCTGTGTTGTCAGCTGTCGCGCCACGTGGCTTACGCCGTTTTGCTGCGCTGGCAACGGCACTCGTTGTTCTGCAAATCTTTCTGGGTGGTTGGACGAGCAGCAATTACGCTGCACTCGCGTGCCCCGATTTCCCCACCTGTCACGGCAGTTACATGCCTGAAACAGACATCAAAGAAGCGTTCACGATGTGGCGTGGCCTGGGCGTTAATTACGAAGGCGGCGTGCTCGACAATCGTGCGCGCGTCACCATTCATTATTTTCATCGTCTCGGTGCGCTCGCAGTCACCATTACTTTGTTAGTGCTTGGTGCGTGGTTGCTGCTGCAAAAGCATCCACTGTGGCGTCGACTCGGCGCCGCTGTTATTGCGGCACTGGTATTGCAGGTGTTGCTCGGTATCACCATCGTTAAATTGCAGTTGCCTCTGTTCCTCGCGGATATGCATAACGCAGGCGCGGCGCTATTGTTGATGACAATGGTGACGCTCAACTTTTTTGTGCGCAGGGCGGAACAGCAGTGACAACAACCGATACGCCCAAGCAGGCTTCACGCCTCCACGAGTATTACGAGCTGTGTAAGCCGCGCGTGGTGATGTTGATTGTGTTCACCGCGATCATTGGTATGTTCCTCGCTGTGCCGGGCATGCCGCCTTGGAGCGCGCTGATCTGGGGCACGGTGGGTATCACGCTGCAAGCTGCTGCTGCTGCTGCGGTGAATCAGATTATTGATCGCAATGTTGACGCGCGCATGGCTCGCACCTGTGGCCGTCCATTGGTGACTGGCACGCTCGGCATGACCGAGTCGATTGCCTTCGCAACTATCATCGGCCTCATTGGTTTTGCAGTGCTGTGGTTCTTGGTCAATCCACTCACGGCCGTGCTGACGCAGTTCACGCTGATTGGCTACGCCGGCATTTACACGCTCTATCTCAAGCGCGCGACGCCACAGAATATTGTCATTGGTGGTGCAGCAGGCGCGGTGCCGCCGGTGCTTGGTTGGGTTGCAGTAACCGGGCAGGTCGATCCCCATTCACTGCTGCTGTTCCTGATCATCTTCATCTGGACGCCGCCACATTTTTGGGCACTCGCCATCGAGCGTCGCGATGAATACGCCAAGGTGGATATCCCGATGCTGCCGGTTACACATGGCATCGAATACACCCGCACGCAGGTGCTGCTGTACACCGTGCTGTTGTTGATCACTAGCATCCTGCCGTTTGTGTTCGGCATGAGCGGGCTGATTTATTTTGTTGGCGCGATGGTGTTGAGTTTGATCTTTTTGTACTACGCGATCCTGCTCAAGTTCGCACCGCGTCCTGGCTTGCCGATGAAGACGTTTGGATATTCCATCGTTTATTTGATGGGCATCTTCTCGCTGTTATTGCTGGATCATTACTTTCGCTTCTAGCAAGCAGTCCTGCCAATCAACATCGGCGCCGAAGCGCCGATGATTTAAAGCTTTAACGTCTACGTGGCGGAGCGCCGCGACCGCCACCGGGTCGTCCACTGCCTGGACGACCGCCGCCAGGACCACCACGACGTGCGCCACTAGGAGGACGACGCTCTGGACGCGCGCCTTGAACGAAGTTTTCCTTCTCCATGAGATCGCTAGCATCGTGATCCACGGGAATACGCATGCCGATGTAGCGCTCGATATCCGGTAACGAATACACATAGGTTTCGCAGCAGAACGAGATCGCATCACCTGTCGTGCCTGCACGTGCAGTACGGCCGATACGGTGAACGTAGTCTTCAGCATCCTGCGGCAAGTCATAGTTGATGACGTGCGATACGGCAGGAATGTGCAGGCCGCGTGCAGCAACGTCAGTGGCTACGAGTACCGGCAATTTGCCGTCTTTGAAATCTTGCAGCAGTCGTTCGCGCTTGTTCTGCGCAACGTCGCCGGAAAGTGTTGCGGCCTCAAAGCCATTGGCCTTGAGTGTGTTTTCCACCTGTTCGGCGTCGCGCTTCATGTTGACGAACACGAGCGTGCGGAGCGGATCATGATGGCGTAGCAGGCCAATCAGCAAACGTTGCTTGTCATCGTTGGCAACATGCACCAGCGTCTGACGCACACGCTCAGCGGTGACTTGATCCGGTTCAACCTCGACCTTAGTCGGGTTATTCATGTGCTCGTACGCAAGTTCCAACACGCGATGTGACAGCGTGGCGGAGAACAGATAGTTTTTGCGCGCAGCGGGAGCAGGCATTTTGCGGATCAGATAACGGATATCCGCAATAAAGCCGAGATCAAACATGCGATCCGCTTCGTCCAGCACCAGCACCGCGATCTGCTTGAGATTGAACAGATCTTGCTTGAAATAATCGATCAAACGACCTGGCGTGCCAATCAGAATATCGAGACCGTTGGTGATCGATGTACGTTGTGCGTCATAACCGGTGCCGCCATAAACCACTGACATGCGTAGGCCGGTTTCAGAACCGAGCTGTTCAGCGTCTTTGAAAATCTGGATCGCGAGTTCACGCGTTGGCGCGAGCATGATTGCGCGCGGCTGATTCGGATCTGCACCTTCAGCGCGCGGATTGTTCAGCAAATGATTCATTGCAGCGAGCAAGAACGCGGCGGATTTACCCGTGCCGGTCTGTGCTTGGCCTGCGAGATCTTCGCCATTGAGCGCGCGCGGTAGCGTCAGCGCTTGAATCGGGGTGCAGTTGGTGTAACCGAGCTTCTGCAGTCCCAAATGCAAAGAAGGGTGCAGAGCTAAATCGGCAAAAGCGGTGTCACTAAGATGAGCAGGTTGCATGATTCACAGATAATAAATAATGAGGGAGGAACCATATGGGCTTGCTTTCGGCATTGACTTAGTGCTGAAATAGCATCCATACAAACGGCTGCATGGCGCTGATCGACGTTAAATCGATATCAAGCCCTGACTTAACAGCCCCGCGTCAGTTCCCCGCGAACAAGCCATCATAACCACCTAAGTGCATTTTTGCCTGCTTGATTGGGCCGCACTTAGCCCCATCTTCTGCAAACGCGCGTGCCTTCGCGCTATCAAATCTCCTACGAGGCCCATCCATGAGTGAAAATATCAGCGCTGTAACCGATGCCAGTTTTGAACAGGACGTGCTCAAGAGCACAACCCCGGTTCTGGTCGACTTTTGGGCAGAATGGTGCGGCCCTTGCCGCATGATCGCCCCGATCCTGGAGCAGGTTGCTGGCGAAACCGCTGGCAAGCTCAAGGTCGTCAAACTCAATGTTGACGAAAACACCGCGACGCCAGCCAAGTTCGGCATCCGTGGTATCCCTACCCTTTTATTGTTTAAAGACGGCCAGATCGCTGCGACCCAAGTTGGTGCAGTGCATAAGGCTCAGCTCACCGCTTTTGTAACACCACATTTCAATATCGCATGATTAAACATCGCCGCCGTCATCCCAACGGCCGTAACAATGGTGGACGTGGAGGCCAGGGTAACGGCCAAAACGGCAACAACGGTCAACAGAATCGGAACTCGCGCGAAGGCTTGCCTTCAGACGCCGATCTCGAAGCCGAAGAGCTAGCAGCGTATCCGGAGGCATTGCCCCAAGAATCGGGCGCATTGACCACTGATCCGGATGCGCCGCGCCCACCACCGCCGCAGATGTCTGACGACGGCGATGCAGAAGGTAACGGCAGCAATGGTGAGCCGCGCCCTCAGTACGAACAACGGCCGATGGAACCACCCAAAGTGGTGCGCATCGCCGATTTGAAAAAGAAAACCGCTGCCGAGTTGTTGGAATTGGCAGAGTCGCTGGGCCTTGAGAACATTGCCCGCGTCAAAAAACAGGATCTCGTCTTCCAACTGCTCCGTGCCGCAGGTCGTCGCGGTGAGCACATCCAGGCCGAAGGCGTTCTGGAAATCATGTCAGACGGTTACGGCTTCCTCCGTGGTCCTGACAGCTCCTACGCTGCGGGTCCGGATGATGTTTACATCTCTCCCTCACAGATTCGTCGCTTTTCGCTGCGCACCGGTGACACCGTCAGTGGCCGTGTACGTTCGCCGAAAGACAACGAGCGCTATTTCGCGCTGCTGAAAGTCGACACCATCAATTACGAAGCGCCGGAAGTTTCCAAGCGCAAAGTTTCGTTTGAAAACCTCACACCGCTGTTCGCGGATGAGCAGCTCAAGATGGAGCGCGGCAACGGCACCACCGAAGACATCACCGCTCGCGTCATTGATCTCGTTGCGCCGTTTGGTAAGGGCCAGCGTGGTCTGATTGTGTCACCGCCAAAAGCCGGTAAGACGATCATGATGCAGAACATCGCTCAATCGATTGCGGCCAACTATCCAGACGTCTACCTCATCATCCTGCTGGTTGATGAACGTCCGGAAGAAGTCACCGACATGCAGCGCAGCGTGCGCGCCGAAGTTATTTCATCGACCTTCGACGAACCCGCAACGCGTCACGTGCAGGTGGCCGAAATGGTCATCGAAAAAGCCAAGCGCCTGGTTGAACACAAGCGCGACGTCGTCATCCTGCTCGACTCGATCACGCGTCTCGCACGCGCCTACAACACCGTTGCGCCGTCCTCGGGCAAGGTGCTGACGGGTGGTGTGGATGCCAATGCATTGCAGAAGCCCAAACGCTTCTTCGGTGCCGCTCGTAACATCGAAGAAGGCGGCTCGCTCACCATTATCGCAACCGCGCTCGTCGAGACCGGCAGCAAGATGGACGAAGTAATTTACGAAGAGTTCAAAGGCACCGGCAACATGGAGCTCCAGCTGGAGCGCCGCATTGCTGAAAAACGCATCTTCCCTGCGATCAACATCAACCGCTCCGGTACGCGTAAGGAAGAGCTGATGATGAATCCAGGCGACCTCAACAAGGTCTGGATCCTGCGCAAGCTGCTGCACTCGATGGACGAACTCGCCGCGATGGAACTGCTGCTGGACCGTATGAAGCAGACCAAGACCAACAGCGATTTCTTCGATTCGATGCGTCGCAATTAAGTTTTATGAGCTTCAACAAAAAAGCGCGCCATTGGCGCGCTTTTTGGTTTTCGCAGATGAATCAGGCTTTGCCTGCCAACTGAGCAACAATCCCCGGATTCTCTAACGTTGAAATATCCTGTGTGATCTCTTCGCCTTTTGCGATTGAGCGCAGCAAACGGCGCATGATCTTTCCGCTGCGCGTCTTCGGCAGGTTTTCAGCAAAACGAATCTCATCTGGCTTGGCGATCGCGCCAATTTCCTTGGCGACGTGATCGCGCAACTCTTTGGAGAGGGCATCAGCTTCCGCGCCTTCAGGGCGTGGGCCTTTGCAGGTGACGAAGGCGAATACGCTTTCACCTTTGACATCGTGCGGACGACCGACGACGGCGGCTTCAGCAACACGCGGATGTGAGACCAGCGCGCTCTCGATTTCCATGGTGCCGAGACGATGGCCAGCGACATTCAACACGTCATCGATACGGCCCATGATCCAGTAGTAACCGTCAGCGTCGCGATGTGCAGAGTCACCGGCGACGTAGTACTTGTTCTTGAACTGGCCCCAATAGGCGCTGATGTAGCGATCGTTGTCGCCCCAGATGGTGCGCAGCATCGATGGCCATGGTTTGCTGATGACGAGATAGCCGCCTTGATCAAGTTGATCGATGAGATTGCCACTGTCATCCACAATGCCTGCAGCAATGCCAGGCAAAGGCTGTGTGCAGGAACCGGGTTTGGTTGGCGTAGCGCCGGGCACGGGCGACATCATGATCGCGCCGGTTTCGGTCTGCCACCAGGTATCCACGATCGGCAGTTTTTCGTTACCGATCACGCGGTGATACCACATCCATGCTTCGGGATTGATCGGCTCGCCAACGCTGCCAAGCAGACGCAGCTTCGACAGATCATATTTTGCCGGCCATTCATCGCCTGCTTTCATCAACGCGCGAATCGCGGTGGGTGCGGTATAGAAAATGGTGACGCCGTGTTCCTGACAAATTTTCCAGAAGCGACCTGCGTCCGGAATCGTCGGCACGCCTTCGTACATCAAAACGGTTGCGCCATTCGAGAGCGGGCCGTAGCAGACATACGAGTGGCCCGTGACCCAGCCGACGTCAGCCGTGCACCAGAACACATCGTCATCGCGCAGGTCGAACACCCACTGCGCACTCATGTGCGCGCCGAGCAGATAACCGCCGGTGGAATGCTGAATGCCTTTCGGTTTGCCAGTAGAGCCCGAGGTGTAGAGCAGGAATAGTGGATGTTCTGCTTCTACCCAAACTGGATCGCAACGATTCGACTGCGTGGAGAGCAGATCGTGCCACCAGATATCGCGCTTCGCTTCCCAATTGATGCTGTGCTTGGTGCGCTGATAGACGATGACTTTCTCTACGGTCTTGCCGCCAGAGGCGAGGGCTTCGTCTACCGCTTTTTTCAGATCAATAATATTGCCGCCGCGGTTGCCGCCGTCGGCAGCAATCACCAGTTTGGCGCCAGTGTCTTCGATGCGATCTTTCAGCGATGCAGCTGAGAAGCCGCCGAATACCACGGAGTGAATCGCGCCGATACGTGCGCAGGCTTGCATTGCGATAACTGCTTCCGGCGTCATCGGCATATAGATGATGACGCGATCACCTTTAGTGATGCCAAGTGAGATCAGGCCATTGGCAAGCTTGCAGACTTCAGCGTGCAGCTCTTTGTAGGTCCAGTTGCGCGTATCGCCTTTCTCGCCTTCAAAGCGAATCGCGATCTTGTCGCCGCGTGCGCCGAGATGTCGGTCAAGGCAGTTGGCGGAGGCGTTGAGACGGCCGTCGTCGAACCACTGATAGTTCGGCGCCTTGCTGTCATCGAGTGTGCGTGTGAACGGCGTTTGCCATGCAATGTTCTTGCGAGCCAGATCGCCCCAGAAACCGACATGATCTTTTTCGGCGGCGGCGCGCAGAACGTCTAGCTTCTTTGCATCCAGTCGGGCTTTTTTGACGAACTCGGGGCGGGGAGGAAACACACGCTTTTCACCGAGGACGGACTCAATCTTGTCGTTGCTCATCTAAGTCTCCAACGCTGTTCAATTTATTAATTCTGCGGCGAATCATACGACGGCCGACAGCATGTTCAAATGTGCCGATGAGTACCCCACCCATTATGGATAGTGCGGCAACTTTTTCGACCCCTAGGCTTGGGTATTGACGCAATAAGCGCCCGTCACCATGGGTAGCTGATCGGCTGTGATGATGCCCGGCGCTGCTGCAAAGACGTGTGGAATCGCATGAATCATCGGCATGGCCGTGAGCGTAGCGGGATCAAAATCACGCGTGCCGCCGGTTTGCTGATATTTGCAGCGGATATTCGGTACGCCCTCAATCTCGATCAGCCAGCCTTCTTCCACCGGCCAGTTCGGCTCCAACTTAGTGCCGAGCTTCCATGCAACTTTCAGTTCGATGACGGCTTTACCATTCACCCGTGCGGACCAGCAGCAACGCAGTCCACTGATACAGCCTTTGCCGATCTTCATGTAACCAAGATCCACATCTTCTGTTGCTGCGGCGTATTCAACATCAAAGCGAATTTCATCGATCTCAATCTTCAGCGCATTCGCCATCATCTCCACAGCTTCTTTGAATGAAGGCATCGCGCGTTCGGCCAGTGGAGGCGCTGCGGGATCATCGACGGGCAAGCCAAAGCCAATCGCTTCCCATGTGCCTGCGGATTCATAAGGCGTTGCGTCGACTGATTCCAGAACGGAAATCTTGTCGATACGCGAACAGCCTGCAGAAGCAACCAGCGCAAAGATATTGGCGTGCCCCGGATTAACGCCGCCGCCATAAATCGTAGAGCCACCTTTAATGCACGCAGCGCGCAGGCGCGCTACTTCATCCTTGCCGAACTGCGTACCGGTCATGAAGTAAGCGGTGGAAACAATGTCACAGCCTGAAGCAAGGATTTTCTCCATCTCATCGATGTTGGGAAACTGTGGCATGTAGCAAACGCAGTCGGGCTTGAGTGCGAGCAAGGCATCGATATCGTTCGTTGCCTTGATCCCAAGTGGTTCCATGCCGCAGAGCGTGCCAACGTCCTGGCCCACTTTATCTGTCGCGTGGCAATAACAGCCGACCAGTTCCATCAAAGGGTGCGAAACAATGGCGCGAACAGATGGCTTGCCGACGACGCCAGTCGTCCATTGCACAACCTTGATCAGATGCTTTGCTTTAGACATGCAGTCTCCCCTGTTTGGTAGATGGCACCTGTCTCGGTGCTTGATGTCTGATCATACGGTTGGCCAGCGCAGGAACAGTTCAGCCGAATGAGTGAGTTTTGAGAAAGAGAGGCCCCGCAGTGCGGGGCCTTCTTTTATCAAGCAGAGCATCAATCCGTAATCGGCCCACCTTTGGTGCCGCGCAAGAACAGTGTGCCGATGACCAGTGTCATCAGTGCAATGATGATCGGATACCAGAGGCCGTAGTAGATATCGCCTTTCCAACTGACGAGTGCGAACGCGATGGTCGGCACAAAACCGCCGAACCAGCCGTTGCCGATGTGATACGGCAGCGACATCGAGCTGTAGCGGATACGTGTTGGGAATAGCTCGACCAGCCATGCCGCAATCGGGCCGTAGACCATGGTGACGTAAATCACCAACAGGGCCAGCAGTGCGATCAGCATGCCGTGATTGATCTGCTCGGCATCGGCTTTCTTGGGATAGTTGGCAGTGGCCAGTGCATCGCCCAGTTCTTTGCTGAATGCGGCCTGTTGAGCTTTAAAGGTGGCCTTGTCCATTGCGCCGCCTTCAAATGAGTTGATGACCTTATCGCCGACTTTGATCAGTGCAACGCTGCCCACTGCTGCAGCTTCATTGCTGTATGGCACGCCGGCCTTGGCCAGAACGCTCTTCGCCACATCGCAAGAACCGCTGAAGACTTTCTTGCCCACTGGATCGAATTGGAAGCTGCAGGATTCAGGATCAGCAACGATTGTCACCGGTGATGTTGCGGCTGCGGATTCGAGTGCCGGATTAGCGTAATGCGTAATCGCTTTAAAGATTGGGAAGTAGGTGAGTGCGGCGATCAGGCAGCCGACCATCACGATCGGCTTACGGCCAATCTTGTCCGATAACCAGCCAAAGAAAAGGAAGAACGGTGTGCCGATGAGCAGGCCTGCCGCCAGCAGAAGATTAGCAGTGGTGGGATCGACCTTAAGGCTCTGCGTTAGGAAATACAGCGCGTAGAACTGACCGGTGTACCAAACCACGGCTTGACCTGCGGTTGCACCGAACAGTGCGAGCAGCACAATCTTCAGATTGCTCCATTTGGCGAATGCTTCCGTCAGCGGCGCTTTGGAAGTTTTACCTTCCGCTTTCATCTTCTTGAACAAAGGCGATTCTGAAAGCTGCATGCGGATGTAAACCGAGATGCCGAGTAGCACGGCCGAAAGCAGAAACGGAATGCGCCAGCCCCAAGCTTCAAACGCTTCGTTTCCTAGCGTCAGACGGCAGCCGAGAATCACAAGCAGCGAGAGAAACAGTCCGCCTGTTGCCGTGGTTTGAATCCAACTGGTGGCAAGACCGCGATTATCGTTGCGCGAATGTTCCGCAACGTAGGTGGCTGCGCCGCCGTATTCACCGCCGAGCGCTAAGCCTTGCAAGAGACGCAGTGTGATCAGAATGATTGGCGCGGCAACGCCAATGCTTTCATAGCTGGGCAATACGCCGACTAGGAAAGTAGAAAGGCCCATGATCAGAATTGTGACCAGGAAGGTGTACTTGCGCCCGACCATATCGCCGAGACGTCCAAAAACGAGTGCGCCGAAGGGGCGTACCGCAAAACCCGCAGCAAAGGCGAGCAATGCAAAGATGAAGGCGCTGGTATCGTTCAGTCCGGAGAAGAACTGTTTGGCGATGATGACGGCGAGTGAGCCGTAAAGATAAAAGTCATACCACTCAAAGACCGTGCCCAAAGAAGAAGCAAAAATTACTTTGCGCTCTTCGGCTTTCGACACCTGTGGAAGTTCGGCGGTGCTGGATTGACTCATGTCTTTAGCTCCTTCAAAAAACGTTGCGAGGCTCAAAATGCCTGTAGCGCAATCTAGGTCATGTGATCTCTATCGTGAACGCGACTTTAGTCGCAAGCACGCTCATTCGCATCGCTTTCGACTACGACTTTGGTCTAATCTGCATCAACGTTGCGCCGTGATTTGATCTCGGCTCTGCACCGGGGTAAACGCTGATGCTTCAAAACGGTCTGTTGTTTATTATTTCTACCGTCTATGTGGGCCTGCTGTTTGGCATCGCTCACTACGGCGACCGCGTCGCCGCGCGCGTACGCTTGCCCACGAACAAACCGTGGGTGTATAGCTTGGCCTTGGGCGTTTACTGCACCTCGTGGACGTACTACGGCGCGGTCGGTCGTGCGGCCACCAATGGCCTGGATTTTCTGCCGATCTATTTAGGGCCAATACTGATCTTCGTATTTGGTGGCAGCTTAATTGCGCGCATCATCCAAGTCGGCAAGCGACATAACATCACCTCGATTGCCGACTTTATTGGCGCGCGCTATGGCCGTCATCAAAGCTTGGCGATGCTGGTGACGATCATCGCTGTCATCGGCGTGCTGCCATACATCGCGCTGCAGCTCAAAGCCGTGGCTTTTAGTTTCGATGTGATGACGGGGCCCTCCGCCGATTTTGACAATGCGCTGCCGGTTGCTTTGATGCTCGCCGTATTCGCTATTCTGTTTGGTACGCGGCAGGTTGTTAGTACCGAAAATCATCACGGCATGATGTTGGCGATCGCGTTTGAATCCGTGATCAAACTGTTGGCGTTTCTCGCTGTTGGCTTGTGGGCCTGCTATGGAATTTTCGATGGAATGGGTGATGCTTACACCCGCGCACTGACCTTGCCGCAACTGACCGAGCCCTTGTTGCGAGGCAACTGGTGGCTGGGGTTTATCACGCAAACCTTATTGGCGATGGCTGCAATCATTTGCCTGCCGCGTCAGTTTCACGTTGCCGTTGTTGAGAACTCTGGCAGTAGCGATCTGCGCACTGCCCGCTGGGTGTTCCCCCTTTATCTGGGCTTGATCACGCTCTTTGTATTGCCGCTTGCTGCGGCTGGATTGAACAGTGTGCAGGTGGGCGCTGCTGATACCTATGTGCTGGCCTTGCCACTGGCGCAGAATCAGGGGGCCTTGGCATTAGCGGTTTATATCGGTGGCTTTTCAGCCGCCACCAGCATGGTGATCGTCGCCAGCATTGCCCTCAGCACCATGCTCTGCAATGAAGTCGTGATGCCGATTTTGTTGCGGTCGCGCCGACTGGGTCTGCAACATCGGCAAGACCTCAGCGGCATTATCAAACTCATTCGCCGCATCGCCATTCTCGCCATTATCTCAATGGCGTATCTCTACTACCGCCTGTTTACTGGCCCCGGTAGCTTGACCTCTATCGGCCTGTTGTCATTTGCCGCGGTCGCGCAATTTGCACCCGCCATCGTTGGCGGTATTTATTGGCGACGTGGTGCTTATAGCGGTGCCGTTGCAGGCATCCTGGGCGGATTCATTGTGTGGGCGTGGACACTATTGCTGCCTGCATTGTTGAGCGATAGTCAGGCCGCATCGAGTATGTTGCAGAACGGCCCTTGGGGTTGGTCGTGGCTTAAGCCGACCGCGCTATTCGGTGTCGATGGTCTGGATGTGATCACGCATGGCGCGTTGTTTAGTCTGCTGATCAACATCGCGCTTTACATTGCGGGCTCTGTGTTTGTCGCGCCTGGTTTGCGTGAACGTTTACAGGTTTCGAGATTTTTAGATGAGGCGGCAATCGTGCCGCCGAAGCAAGCCGTGCAGCGCACTGCCAATGCGACAGTAGGCGATTTTCAAGAACTGCTGGCACGCTTTGTCGGTGTCGAACGCGCCGCGCAGTTGATGGACGACTATGCGCGTAGACATGGCCGCGTGGCACTGTACTTAAACGATCGTGCCGATGCTGAGCTCGCACGTTACACGGAACGTTTACTCGCAGGCGCACTCGGCGCGGCTTCTGCACGCTTGTTGCTGGCCTCAGCGCTAAAAGGTCGCGACATGCAGGTAGAAGACGTCATTCACCTGCTCGACGAAACTTCACACGTCATTCAATTCAATCGCGAACTCCTTCACGCAACCTTGGAGCATCTTGCCCAGGGCGTCAGCGTGGTCGACGCAGATCTTAAGCTGGTCGCGTGGAATCAGCGTTACGTTGATCTGTTTGGCTATCCGCAGGATTTGATCTTTGTCGGTCAGCCGATTGAAGAAGTGGTGCGCTACAACGCGGAACGAGGTTTGCTGGGCGAGGGCGATAGTGCCGTGCAAGTCGCGCGGCGTTTGGAGCATATGCAAGCGGGCCATGCTCACACGCATCAACGCGAACTTGCCGACGGCACTGTGCTTGAGATACGTGGCAACCCCATGCCAGGCGGTGGTTACGTGACTAGCTATTCCGATGTTAGTGACTACAAGCGCAGCGAGCGCGCACTCCAACACAGCAATGAGACCTTGGAGCAGCGCGTTGCCGAACGCACGCAAGAACTCACCGCTCTGAATCTAGCTTTGGTGGAAGCCAAATCTGCGGCTGAACATGCAGATGAATCCAAGACTCGATTCCTCGCCGCTGCCTCGCATGATTTGGTACAGCCCTTGAATGCGGCGCGCTTGTTTGTGTCGTCCTTGGACAGGAAGACCGTGCCCGAATCGGCCGCAACGCTGATTGGAAAAATTGAAAGTTCACTGAATTCTGCCGAGAGCTTGATTGGCGGCCTGCTGGATATCTCTCGACTGGATGCACATGCGCAAGAAGTGCGACTGCAACACTTTCCATTGTCTGAGTTGTTGCAGCCGCTGGCAGCAGAGTTTGAGGTGCTGGCACGCGAAGGGGGTCTGCGCTTTCGCATGGTGCCGAGTGATGTCGTGGTCTACAGCGATATGCAGCTTTTGCGGCGTGTGCTGCAAAACTTCTTATCCAACGCTATTCGCTACACCGTGCATGGCTCGGTATTGATTGGCTGCCGGCACACTATCGGCGGCGTACGCATTGAGGTGCGCGATAGTGGTCCGGGCATTGCGACTGAAAAGCAGCGCGAGATCTTTCAAGAATTTCGTCGACTGAATACGCAGGATGCGCGTGGTGAGCGCGGCTTGGGTTTGGGCCTGGCGATTGTTGAACGCATCGTCCGCGTTCTGGAGCACCCTTTGATATTGCGCTCACGCATTGGTCGCGGCAGCGTTTTTGCCGTGACGGTGCCGCTCGGCGACCGTGCGCGTATCAGCGTCGCGCCCAAGCGTACTGAGTTGCGTGATACCAGTGAAATTGTCGGCGCAAGAATTCTCTGCATCGAAAACGAACCTGCCGTTCTCGCAGGCATGCAAGCATTGCTGGAAGGTTGGGGTTGCTTGGTTTGGCCTGCGGCGGGATTGGCTGCTGCGCAGGCCTATCTCGACCCGCCTGATCTGGTGTTAGTGGATTATCACTTGGACAATGGTGAAGACGGCATTCATGTCGTGCGTGCGCTAAATGCGCAGTGGCAGCGCGAAGTGTCCGGCATTGTCATCACCGCAGATCACACTCTTGCTGCAAAAGAAGCCGCTGCCCTGCAGGGCTACGCGCTGTTGCCCAAACCGGTAAAGCCGGCTGCGCTGCGTGCGTTGATTTCGCGACTACTTTCGCAGCGTGATCATGAATAAATTTATTAGACTTTATGCTGCTTCTGGCTCGCTGCCGGTTTCATCGTTCGACAACAAGCTCGCGTTCTCTGCTTGCAATAAGCGCTGCGCAAGAACAGCGGCTTGGGTGCGACTGTAGAGCCCGAGTTTTCGCAGCACGGCCGTCATATGCGCTTTGATGGTGGCTTCTGATACTTCGAGATCGCCAGCAATTTGTTTGTTGAGGCGGCCATCAGCCAGCATCAGCAGCACACGCAACTGTTGCGGTGTGAGGCTGGCGACGCGCTGCGCTAGTTCACGCTCTTTGTGCTCTTCGTCGTTGGCACTGGTTGCTGGGATATGTTCCGGTAGCCAGACGCCGCCATCGAGAACGCTGCGTAGCGCAGCGCCAATCTGTTCGATAGATGTTGATTTAGGAATGTAAGCCGCTGCGCCAAAATCCAAGGAGCGGCGGATCACTGCAGGCTCTTCGGTGGCGGAGACAATCGCAACAGGAATGGCCGGATATTGCGCTCGCAGATACACCAGCGATGAGAAGCCCTGTGCGCCGGGCATGTTCAGGTCTAGCAAGATCAAATCGGCATCGCTATTTTCGCTCGCGCTCTGTTGCAGGCTCTGAAAAGAAACCGCTTCGACAATGGTCACGCCGGGCAATAGCTGCGTCACCGCTTCGCGCAAAGCAGAGCGAAACAGTGGGTGATCGTCGGCAATGATGAGTTTTGCGTTTTCCATACTCTCTTGTAGCGGCTAACGCGCCTGCGCCCCATACGACTTTGGTCTAAGCATACGTCGCATTCGACCTAAGGATAATAGTGTTGTCGCTTCTATTCTCCGATGCTGACTGCGCATCGTTACGCACCCAAGCCGGTGCACCTTTATCAGGAGGAGAATATATGCCGCAGGATTTCCGCCATACCAACAGACTGATCGCAGGCGCCATCGGCGCCGTCATTCTCGCTGCCCCACTTGCTTCTGCATTTGCAGCCGATGTGCCCGATATCAAATTAACGTGGGGCGGATATATCAAGATCGATGTGTTGGCGAGTCGCTTTTCGGATGCCGCCGTAGCGCAGGGCAGTGGCCGTGATTTCTACGTACCAAATGCAGTGCCGGTCGCGCTGCCTGGCGCAGAAAGTGGTCACACTTATCTCGATTCTCACGCCAAAGAAACGCGCTTGTTCTTTAAGGCGGATAGCGTGATTCAAGACCATAAAATCGGCGCTTATGTCGAAATGGATTTCCTGGTGAACCCAGGCGCGGGCAATGAGACCGTGACCAACGCATACAACCCGGGCCTGCGTCGCGCCTACATCACCTTTGATAATTTGCTGGTCGGCCAGGATTGGAGCACGTTCCAAAACCTCGGCGCTCTGCCCGAAGGCCTCGACTTTATCGGCCCAACTGAAGGCACCACCTTCGTGCGTCAACCGATGATTCGCTACACCTGGAACAATCTGCAGGTGGCTTTGGAAAACCCGGAAACCACTGTTGCTGCCAATGCGGGTGCAACGTTTGCGAATACCGACGACAACTCGATCCCTGATCTGGTGCTGCGCTACAACTTAAAGACCAGTAGCGCAGGCGATTATGCTTTTGCCGTATTGGCACGACAGTTGGCGGATCGCGGCACCGTTGGCGGTGCGCGCGCTACCAGCACCGGATTTGGCGGCACGCTCTCCGGCAAGATTCCCGTTTTCGGTACTGATGATGTCCGCTTCATGGTGAGCGGCGGTAGTGGCATAGGCCGTTATTTGGCGATCAACACGGTGGGCGATGCAGTGCTTGACGGCGCAGGAGACTTGCAGCGCCTCAAGGTCGTCAACGCCTTTGTGGCTTATCACCATGCCTGGAATGAGCAGTGGCGCTCCAACTTCACGGTGTCGGCGCTAAAGGCTAGCAGCAATGCGAATCTCGGCGGAGCGGCGACTGAACGTGCCCAAAGCGCCAGCGTTAACCTGCTCTACTCACCGGTCCCCAAGCTCACCTTTGGCACGGAAATGCGCTACGCCAAGCGTACGACGATGGCCGATAACGACGGCACGTTGTCGCGTCTGCAGTTCTCAGCCAAGTACGCTTTCTAAATCTTTTTGTGTGCTCCCCCCTAGCCGCAGCCTTAGCGCTGCGGCATTTTTTTGCCTGCCATACGTGTTGAGCTACACGGTAGACCTCATTCAAGTGGATAATGGGCGCATGCATTACCGACATAGCTATCACGCGGGCAATTTCGCGGACGTGTTCAAGCACGTGATCTTGTGCGGCCTGATCGCCGCGATGAACCGCAAGGACAAGCCTTGGTGCGCGCTGGACACGCACGCGGGTGCGGGCTTTTACGATCTTTCTGGTGAAGGCGCGATGCGCACCGGCGAATGGCGTGATGGCATTGCGCGGCTGGAAGGCATGGGCAATGCGCCTGAGCCGCTTGCCACCTTTTTGCGCATCGTGGCGGCAGGTAACGCACCGGGCAAAACGCTCTATTACCCTGGCTCGCCACAATTCATCGCGACTTTAGCGCGTGAAACGGATCGCATGATGTTCTGCGAAAAAGTGCCCGAAGTTGCCGAAGATCTGCGCCGTAATATGGGCCGCGATCCACGCATCGCTTTCCATCTGCGCGATGGTTATGAAGCGCATTCGCTGCTGCCGCCCGTTGAAAAGCGCGGGCTGATTCTGTTGGACCCGCCATTCGAGCGCACTGACGAATACGCCGCGCTCGCAGAGTTTGTACGCAAGAGCGTCGGACGTTTTGCCGGTGGCGTGTATGCCATTTGGTATCCGATCAAGAATCGTCATGCGGTCAATGGATTCTTGCGTCGCATAGGTCGCGAGATCGAGAAGCCATCTATCGCGTTCGAGTTTGATAATGGCGCTGAAGCTGAAGGCCAGATGCATGCTTGCGGTGTGCTGATCGTCAATCCGCCGTTCCAGATCGAGAAAGATTTGGCAGCAAGCCTCAACATCATTGAGCGCGAACTGGCGCAGGGGCCTAAGTCGAACTACACCGTGGATTGGGTTCGACCCGAGTAGCTGTAGGAGCGCCTCTTAGGCGCGATT
>JAZKEM010000089.1:0-14332 GCA_040387055.1 Pseudomonadota bacterium
GCGAGATGCGACACTTGGTTGAGTTGTGAGGTGCGCAAACTACCCGCGTCAGCTTCTTGTAGCGCCACAATGTCGTATTGCGACACTAGCGTGGCAATACGATCGAGATTGAGTTTTGCACTTTGCGTAGGCAGAACATGTCGCCAAGCATGCGTAACGTAATGCCAGTAGCGAGAACTGTTCAGGCCCACTTGGATGTTGAGCGATAACAGACGGACGGTGTCGCTGCTGCTGTCTCGTGGAATCGAGTGATCTGTCATAGCCAGTACGCACCAATTCGCGCTGTTCGCTCTTTCAAGCGTGAAAACCAAGATCGGTGTTTCCACTTGCCAAGAACAATCTCCTCGGACTCTTTCAAATCTTCAGCAAACATTGCGTCCATTTGCTTGGCAAAGTTGCCACTGAGAATAACGGCATTGATTTCGTCGTTATGCAGAAAGCTACGCCAGTCCAGATTGGTTGAGCCTATGGTGGACCAGACGCCATCAATACAAGCCGTCTTGGCATGCATCACCGAGCCGTGTCGCTCATAGATTTTGACGCCACCACGCAATAACTTCGTGTAATACGAACGACCCAGATTAAAGATCGGCCATGAGTCGGAGTAACTCGGCAATAACAGTTTGACGTCAACGCCACGTTGCGCTGCATCGGTTAAGGCCTTAAGCAACTGCGGATCAGGCGCAAAATAAGCGATGGTCAGATGCACCTTCCGCTCTGCATGCGTGATCGCCGAAATAAGCGTCAAGAAGATCAGATTCGGAGAATCTCCCGGCGTACTGCCGATGGCGCGTACGATCTCCTCGCCTTTTTCCTTCAGTTCAGGGAAATAACGCCGCGCAGCTAATGGCTCTCCTTTCTGTCGGGCCCAAGTTTCCAGAAAAAATTTCTGAAACTCAGCGACAGCAGGTCCTTCTATCCGAATATGGGTGTCGCGCCAGCCCGCTTTGGGGTCTTTGTCTTTATGTTTCTTTCTGCGCAACTTGCCTGAAGGTGCGCTCGAATAGGTATCGCTGATGTTGATGCCGCCAGTGAAAGCAATGCGGCCATCAACGATCAACTGCTTGCGATGATCGCGATTATTAATCAGCCATGATTTTTTATTGCCAGACAGTGGATTCAGTGGATTGAACTCCAGCACATTGATTCCGCCTTCGCGCAGGCGATCAAAAAATTCTTGCGGCGTCGCAATTCCACCGACACTGTCGTAGATGATATTGACCTGCACACCAGCAGCCTGTTTCTTCAGTAACAGATCAGAAAACTGTCGGCCCACCTTGTCATCATCAAAGATGAAAGTTTCCAGATTGATGTGATCCTTGGCGCCACGGATTGCCTCGATCATCGACTCATAGGTCGCAGGCCCGTTCTGCAGCAGCTTGAGCTTGTTGCCCAACACCAGCGGGCTACTAGCATTGACCGCCTGCTCGTAAGCCAGATGCTTCTGCAGCGCATCGGAGTCGCCGTGCTTGTCTTCAATACGATCAAGGATGGCCTCTCCTTTCGCAGCCGAGACCGGGCCACGCGTATCTTCAAACTCGACCTTCTGTGTGGGCGTCGTTGCCATGTCGTGTTTAGCGTCCGGCAGAGTGGCGCAGCCTTGTGTGTTGGCCACGATAATTGCAAGCACAGTAATAGTGCCGAACTTGCATCCCATTACCCAAGCGAAAGTCTCATTCAGCTGACGCCGAGCGGACTCAAACGTAGCAAAGAACTTAGTCGCCATGGCCATAACCGCGGTAGGTGTCGGCATTAGCGATGATAGTAGTAATGGGCCATTTGAGCGTCGGTGCGTTGCCGCGCTTTGGGATTGGGTGATCTACAGGGGCTCGCCCTGTAATGCGGGGCAAACCAACCGTTTATCGCACTTGTCCGCACAAGCCAGTGATTCACTGCCGTAATGGCGACACATACCGTCCTCGGCCCCATTTATGGCTTTATCGATCCATTGGCCTGTTGGCTGCAGCCTTAGATTCAACGCTAAGGTCGCCACTCTGCGCGGCTGCACCTATCTGGCAGAAACCGCCGTAATCGTCCTCACGCCGCCACAGCTGGTGCCCATGCCCAAGAGTCTTGGCAGTACCCAGCCACAACAGCTGCAACAAAAGGTTTACGCCTTCGCGGCAGGCGGCGAATGCTGGGTTCAACCAGAGTTTTTAGAGCCGATTCCGGTGTCGATGTTGTCGGCTTATCGGTCCCGTCGCTGGCCTGTTCAGAAATCCTGAGTCTAAGTTGGCCATTTATTGGCCCGGTCTAGCGTAAAATAGCCGCCGTCACACCCCCGCGACTGTCACTAGCAGCTCGCCAAAGGACTCATGAACACTAGCGTGCACACGGCCTCAAAGCCGGCGACAGGTGAAGATTTCAACCCCTGGCGTTTTTCCGTAGCTCCGATGATGGATTGGACTGACCGCTATTGCCGGTCGTTCCACCGATTGCTGTCGTCCAATGCCCGTCTCTACACCGAGATGGTCACGACCGGCGCTGTCATCAAAGGCGATCGTCAGCGTCTGATGCGTTTCAACAAAGGCGAGCACCCCGTTGCTTTACAGTTGGGTGGTTGCGATCCGGATGATCTGGCCCGCAGCGCTGAAATTGGCGCGCGCTTTGGATACGACGAAATCAATCTGAACTGTGGCTGCCCGTCTGATCGCGTATTGGATGGCCGCTTTGGCGCCTGCCTCATGCGCAAGCCAGACCTCGTCGCCGAATGCGTGATGATGATGAGCAAGGCCACCGATTTGCCGGTCACCGTCAAAAATCGCATTGGTCTCGACAACACCGAGGAATACAGCTTCCTCCGTAACTTTGTTGAGACGGTCGCCGATGCAGGTTGCGAGACTTTCATCATCCACGCCCGCAAGGCTTGGCTGAATGGTTTGTCGCCAAAAGAGAATCGCGAGATTCCACCACTGCGTTATGAAGTGGTCTATCGCCTCAAACAAGATTTTCCGCATCTCAATATCGTCATCAACGGTGGCGTCAAAACTATTGCCGAATGCCAAGAGCATTTGAAATATGTTGATGGCGTGATGCTGGGCCGCGAACCTTACGAAAATCCGTGGATGCTTTCTGAAGTCGACGAACACCTGTTTGGCGCAGAAGCGTTCAATATGGATCGCGCCGCGTTGCTACGCAGCTATATGCCGTATATGGAACGCGAGATGGCGGCCGGTGTCCCACTACCGCATCTCACCAAGCACATCCTCGGTTTATTCCGCGGACAGGCAGGTGGCCGTGCTTTCCGTCGCGTGATTAGCGAACGCGCTTTCCGCGCAGACGGCGATCTCTCAGTTATTGAGGAGGCGCTGGCAGCCGTTGTGCAGGCGTCACAATTAGAAGAAGCCGCTTAAGGAACTCCCCATGAAAAAAATCTTACTTTCACTACTGTTAGGACTGAACATGACACTCGCAAATGCCGCTGAACCCGTACGCGTATTGATGGAAACCAGCCAGGGCAACATCACGCTGGAACTCAATGCAGACAAGGCACCAAAGACGGTCGCCAACTTTGTTTCATACGTGAAGGCCAAGCACTTTGACGGTCTCACCTTTCACCGCGTGATCAAGGGCTTCATGATTCAGGGCGGCGGTTACGACGAAAAGTACAACCAGCGCGCAACGCAGAAACCGATTGAGAACGAAGCCAAGAATGGCCTGAAGAACGATCGCGGCACCATCGCTATGGCGCGCACCAGCGACCCGCACTCTGCCTCATCGCAGTTCTTCATCAACCACGGCGACAACGCGAACCTCGACTTCCCAAGCTTTGATGGTTGGGGCTACGCCGTATTCGGCAAAGTCACCGAAGGTATGGACGTTGTCGACAAAATCGCTGAAACCAAAACCGGCAACATCGCTCCGTTTGGCCGCGATGTGCCAGTGACGCCGATTGTCATCACGCGCGTCACCATCATCGAAGCCGCAAAGTAATCGAGTCAGGCTGCGCACACGCGCCGCATGACCGCGCTACTACTTTCTGATTTGCACCTGCCCGCGCAGCCATCACGGCTGCGCGAGGCATTTGTAGAGTTTCTCGAGGGCCCTGCGCGCAAGGCGCAGCAAGTTTTTATCCTCGGCGATTTATTTGAATACTGGATCGGCGACGACGTCGGTCTACAAGTTTATGCACGTGAAGTCAGCCGCATCGCAGCGCTTGCCGCTGCCGGTGTCGATGTCTACTTCATGGCCGGCAACCGTGATTTTCTTGTTGGCAAAAACTTTGCCCAAATCACCGGCGCACAAATTCTTCGTGATCCCTGTGCAATCAAATTGGCAGGCATCACTACCCTGCTCTCTCATGGCGATGTTTTTTGCACGGACGATGTCGGCTACCAAAAATGGCGCCGCATCTCACGCAATTTATTCGTACAAGGTTTTTTCTTGTTAATGCCACGCACCTGGCGTGAACGTGTTGCTGGTGATTTGCGTAGCCAGAGCGCCAATAACAAAGCTACCAAGACATTAGAGATTATGGATGTGAACGACGCAGCCATTGCAGCCGCGTTCCAGCAACATAATGTTCAACGCATTATCCATGGACACACTCATCGGCCTGCGGATCATCGCGATGCTTCCGGCAAGGAACGCATTGTGTTGGCGGATTGGACGCCAAGCCGCATGGAGTATCTGGAGATTAGCGAGTCAGGCCTGCAACGCATCGGCCTGCCACTCTAAATTCGCATTGAATGATCTACAACGCCGAACTCTGTCGGGGAAACTAAAAACTCGATATGAAACCCGCCCGACAGCGGGTTTTTTTATTGATTGCCTTCAAGTGTCATAAAGCAACCTCATTCTGTTCTAAAGGACGGCTCCTAGGGATTGGCCCGCACAAAATATAAGGCCGTAGAAAAGGGCAGCGGGCTCAATGCAAGAAGTGACGGATTCGTACATCACAGTACCGTCCTCAAGCGCTGCATATGCTCAGCCCTGCTGACATCACTTCCAAGTATTTCTCTCGCCGATACTGACTTAGGCCGCTGCCCAAGGAGAACATCATGAAAGCAAGAGGACTTCGCACGCTCTGCGCGGCCGTGGCATGGTTGCTGTTCGGAACTGAGGTATCGGCGGCAAGCGCCGCGCCGCCGCCGTTGATGTTGGCGCAAACCTACGGTGGGCAAGCGGATGTCTCCGCGTACTGGGTCAGCGAAAAACTCGACGGGGTACGCGGATACTGGGATGGCCAGCGGCTGTACAGCCGTAGCGGTCAGGCCATCGTGACGCCGGTCTGGTTCACCGCCGGCTGGCCGACAGTTCCGCTGGACGGCGAGCTGTGGATTGGCCGCGGTCGCTTTGACGAGACCAGCGGCATCGTGCGGAGCAAGGACGGCGATCCTCAGCGATGGAGGCTGATGCGCTACATGGTCTTCGATCTACCGGCGCATCCCGGTCGCTTCAGCGAGCGGCTCGTGGAGTTGCGGCATTTGGTCGGTAGCGCGAGCGTCAAATCGCTGCAGGCGGTGGATCAGTTCCGGCTGCCGGATGCGGCGGCGCTGCAGGCGCGGCTTGCAGCGATTGTCGCCGCTGGTGGCGAGGGCCTGATGCTGCAACGTGCCGATGCCTACTACCGCGGCCAGCGCAGCGATGATCTGCTCAAGCTCAAGACCCACGACGATGCCGAGGCGCGCGTGATCGGCTATGCGCCGGGAAACGGCAAGTATCGCGGCGTGGTCGGCGCGCTGATCGTCGAGCGGCCCGACGGTCGACGTTTCCGCATCGGCAGCGGCTTGACCGACGCGCTGCGTCAAGAGCCACCGCCGCTGGGCAGCTGGGTTACCTATCGGTACAACGGCAGCACCGGCGATGGTCTGCCGCGATTCCCGCGATACGTCCGGGTCCGCGAAGACATGCCGCCGCCGGATCCGCCGTGAGGCATGACAACCGCTCTGCCCTCAAACCTCAATACGCGTCCAGCAATTCCTGATCATTGAAGCCGGCGCGTGCGCGTGCTTCGGTGTTCAAAGGCAATCGAATACGCATGCGATGTTCTGTGAGGATGGCACGGAAAGTTGAGTCGGGGTCAACACCTTTCAGCGCGCAGAAATGGCGATACCAGCGCGTGCCAATTTCAACATGGCGCACTTCTTCTTCGAGGATGATGCCAAGAATTCGCACGGTTTCTGCATCGCGCAGTTCGGTGAAGCGATGGATGATGCCGGGCGTGACATCAAGGCCACGTGCTTCGAGTACGCGTGGCACGACTGCCATCCGCACCAGTACATCATCGGCAGTTTTTTCTGCCATTTCCCAAAGGCCGTTGTGAGCTACGAAATCTCCGTAGGCATAACCCAATTCTTTAAGACGACCGCTGAGCATGAGGAAATGTCGCGCTTCGTCTTGAGCGACGGAGAGCCAGTCACGGTAGTAGTCGTCTGGCTGATCGCGGAATCGCCAGCACGCATCGAGTGCCAGATTCACAGCGTTGAATTCGATGTGAGCAACTGCGTGAATCAACGCGGCGCGTCCTTCAGGCGTACCGAGACCGCGATACGGCACTTTGTTGGGTGGCACCAGCGTTGGCAGCGCAGGCCGTCCGGGAATGCGCTGTATGTCTTCATCCGCATCAAAGCGTAGCGGCAACACGAGCGCAGCGACCTGAGCGCATTTGCGCTCAGGGTCTGTCTCGGTCAGTGCCGAAAAGACCGTAGGCGTTGAATGGAGTGACACGCGTGATTCGCTTAAGCCTTGAACTGGCCTAGCGCCTGCGCGAAATCGAACTGCAGATCGGCCAAGTCTTCGATGCCTACAGACAAGCGCACGAGTCCATCGACAATGCCCATCTCTTTGCGACGCTCTGCGCCCATCTCCCAATAGATGGTGTGAGCGACCGGAATCGCGAGCGTGCGTGTGTCAGACAAATGGCTGGAGACGATGACGAGCTTGAGTGCGTCGAGAAAATCGAAGCAATCAAAACCATAACGCAGTTCAAAGCTCAGCAACGTACCGAAGCTGCCTTTGAACAGATCAGCAGCACGCTGATGCTGCGCGTGACTCTTCAGACCTGGATAGTAAACGCGTGCAATCTGCGGCTGTTTCTCCAGCCACTGTGCAAGTTGTAGTGCGTTGTCGCAGGCGCGGCCTAAGCGCAGCACCAGTGTTTCTGCACCGACAGAAATGCGGTGCGCATCTTCAGCGCGCAACGTGGCGCCAAAGTCACGCAGACCTTTTTTGCGGATTTGCAGAATGCCCCAGTTGGCGGCATCGCCCTTTTTATACGCAGGCAGAATGTTGGGATATTTCGACCAGTCGAACAGACCCGTGTCGCTAACCGAACCACCCATGGAGTTGCCGTGACCGCCGATGCCTTTGGTCAGTGCGTGCACGACGAGGCCGGCCTGCACATCACGGCCGCGTAGCAGCACCGGTGTGGTGAGCGTGTTGTCGACGACATAGAGCAACTGCTTTTCAGCGCAAAGTGCGCCGATGCCCGCGAGATCGGCGATCTGCGTGCGTGGGTTGGCGATGGTTTCGACAAACACGATGCGCGTATTCGGGCGCACTGCGGCAGCAACCTGCTTAACGTCGGTTGCATCCACAAAGCTGACTTCAACGCCCATGCTCTGCAGCGTTTGAAACAGGCTATTGGTATTGCCGAACAGGAACGCGCTGCTGACGATGTGATCGCCACTACGCAGCAAGGACACCAGCGCAGCAGCAATCGCAGCCATGCCGGTTGAGAAGCAAGCGGTAGCGCGTGCTTCTTCAAGTAAATTGATTTTGGCTTCCAGCGCTGCGCCTGTCGGGTTGCCCTGACGTGCATAAACGTAGCCGGATTGTTCGCCCTTGAATACTGCCGCCAGATCGCGTGCGGAGCCCTGCGTGTAGGCCGCAGACGTGTGCATGGGTTTGTGCACAGCGCCGTGCTCGACGCCGGTGACGTGGTCCGAATGCAGAATGCGTGTGGTAATGCCGTACTTCATTGTGAGCCTCAAAATCGTGACCGCGACGCCTACGCCGCGGTCACGATTTTACTCACTTCTTGGGCGCGGGTGCGGCCTTCGCTTTCTGATTGACTTTGAGCTCTGCTTCCAAGCGGCGTGAAATGTCCTGCAGCTTAGGTACCAGCGCACGCAGGCGTGCTTGTGTAGAGCCCATCGTCAGCTGACTCAGCTGTGGCGCTTTCTGGAGGTAAGCCTGACCAGTTTTCGAGGTGTAGAACTTGATCAGATCGCTGACTTCTTCTTCGGTAAACGTCGTCGAATAGGCTTTGACCATATCTGGCTTGAGCTTGGCCCAAGACAGTTCTGGCATGACGGTGGTGTTCAGTTCTTTCGAATACTTGTCGATGATCGGCTTATCTGCCGCGCCCAGATTCAACTGCTGAATCTGCTGAGCCAAGGAACCCTGAATCTGCGCTTGCAGCAGTTTGGCGGTGTTGTCGGCGTGAGTGATCTCGAGCAGCTTCTCAACTGTTTTGGTGCTAGCGCCGCCACCCGTGGTGGCAGCCGGTGCAGCGGCCCAAAGCGACGTAACGCTGAGCATCAATACAGCAGTAAGGATCGACTTAAACATTACGGTAGCTCCGAAGAATTGTTGTATTTGGCTTTAAGCGTTCTTGAGTTCGATAACAGTTTGCGCACTGCGCGTGCGTTTCTGCTTGGCAGCGTCTGAGCGGAACAGTTCAAGCTGACTCAGATACTCGCTGCTGATGTCTTGCGTGACGTACTCGCCGGTGAACACCGAGGTGTCAAAGCGCGTGATGTTCTTATTGCCTTGGCGCACGGCTTCGATCAAATCTGGCAGATCCTGATAGATCAGGCGATCAGCGCCCAACAGCTGTTCAAGCTGTTCGTTGCTGCGGCCGTGAGCAACGAGCTCAACGGTGGTTGGCATGTCGATGCCGTAGACGTTGGGGTAACGAACCGGCGGCGATGCGGAAGCGAAGTAAACCTTCTTCGCACCGGAGTCGCGTGCCATCTGAATGATTTCCTGACTCGTCGTGCCGCGAACGATGGAGTCATCCACCAGCAATACGTTCTTGCCTTTGAACTCGATGCCGACTGGATTGAGTTTCTGGCGCACGGACTTCTTGCGCTGCGCCTGTCCCGGCATGATGAAGGTACGACCGATGTAGCGATTCTTGATGAAGCCTTCGCGATAGTTCACGCCCAAACGTGCCGCCAACTCAGCGCCAGCAACGCGACTGGTATCTGGGATAGGAATGACGACGTCGATATCGTGATCTGGCCATTCGCGCAGGATTTTTTCTGCGAGCTTGATGCCCATGCGCAGACGCGCTTTGTAAACGTAAATGTTGTCGATCACTGAGTCTGGGCGTGCCAGATAGACGTGCTCGAAAATGCACGGTGAGTAGATCGGATTAGCAGCGCACTGACGCTTGTGGAGCTTGCCATCATGCGTGATGTAGATCGCTTCGCCTGGCAAGATATCGCCGAGCATTTCGTAGCCGAGCGCATTGAGCGCAACTGACTCCGAAGCAATCATGTAATCGCGGCCGCTGGCGGTTTCACGGAAACCGTAAACCACTGGACGAATACCGAACGGATCGCGAAAGCCAACAACGCCGTAGCCGGTGATCATCGCAACGCAGGCATACGCGCCGCGGCAGCGATGATGCACGCCGGAGACAGCAGCAAAGATATCTTCTGGCGACAGACGAAGCGCGTTGCGCTGCATCAGTTCATGTGCAAAAACGTTCAGCAACACCTCGGAGTCAGACTCGGTGTTGAGGTGGCGGCGATCTTGCAGAAACAGTTCTTGCTTCAGCTCTTCAGCATTGGTCAAGTTGCCGTTATGCGAGAGGGAAATGCCGAATGGCATGTTGGTGTAAAACGGCTGCGCTTCGGCAGACGTTGAGCAACCCGCTGTCGGATAACGCACATGCCCCACGCCCATTGGGCCGCGTAGCTGCTGCATGTGTTCGTCTTTGTTGAACACATCGCGCACCAGACCATTTTCTTTGCGCAGATAAAGACGATCTTCATCATTGGTGATGATGCCTGCGGCATCCTGACCACGATGTTGAAGCATGGTCAGCGCGTCAAACAATTCCTGATTGACGTTTGCGCTCTGGGAAACGATGCCTGCAATTCCACACATGATGCGTTCTCTAGTGCTTCTGAATAGTCGGTGCGCTTTCGGGAGTCGGTTTAATCCGATCCAGCCAGCGCTCAGGGATGATTAATTTGAGGTCTTCCGCCAGCCATTCAATGTGCGGAATGAAAGCAGATTGCGTCCACCAGCGATCCTGCTTGGCACCCATGGTGCCGGCAATGACGAGGAAGATGCAGGTGAGAAATAAGGCTCGTAGGAAACCGATGGTGGCGCCAAGCGTGCGATCAATGCCATCGAGAAAGCTGCCGCGAATCCATTCGGTGAGCAGATACGTGAGGATGGCGCCAATCAGCAGGCCCGCGATAAACAGCACGGCATAGGCACAGACGGCGCGGATTTCGGGGCTGGAGATATGCCCGGTTAAAAGACCGGCCACCATATCGCCAAACAGCGAAGCCAGACCAAAGGCCAGCACCCAAGTTAGAACATTGAGAATCTCACGCGCGAAGCCGCGAAGGAGGCCAATCAGAATGGAAATCAGGAAAACAGCAACGATGCACCAATCCACCCAGATCATTTGGCTCTACCGTAGTCAATGACGACGCGGATTTTAGCATGCGTGCGACGCAATCAGTTCCATTTCGATGCGTTCGCAGCAACGGAATTTGAGCCTAATCTCCGATCACCGTGCCGGTATAGCCCAGTTTGGCGGCGCTGGCTTGTGCCTGCTTGGCCTGATCCTGCGTTGGGTAGGCACCAAGTCGGGCGCGATAGAGCGTGCCTTTCTCAGAATCTAGCGGTGAAATGATGCCCTTAAGGCCTTTGGCCTTGAGTTTGTCGAGCAGCTGATGCGCCTTGTCGATGTCGTTAAACGCGCCGAGCTGTACGTACCAACGTGATTTGGCTGGTGTTGCCGTCGCAGGCTTAGCTGCAACTGTCGTCGCCGGCTTGGGCTCAACCTTTGGTGTTACAGGCGCCGGCACTTTGGCAACCGCTTTCGGTGGCGTTTTCTCTACTGGCTTCGTTTTAGGCTTTTCGGGTGCAGGGATTGGTTTCTGCTTCAGGCTTTCTTCAAGCTTGAGATCGCGCGGGCTTTCGCTTGTGACGACTTCTGTCTTCTCAGGCGCGGGCGCTGGGACAGGTTTAACAGCTGCGGGCTTGGCCGGTTCAACCGTTGGGGCACTCTGAGTCACGACCGGTGCTGCAGGTGTAGCTGCAGGCAATGGCGGCTCTTCAATTTCTGGCGCAGTGTTGGCGTTATCTGTGGTGTTGTCTGCGCCGTTCTCAACTGGCGTTGGTGTAGCAGCAATGACGGGTGGAACGGGCGTGGGTGCGGCGACGACAGGTTCCGGAGTATTGCCAGTCAGATCCAAAGTGACGCGCTGGTTGTTCTCATCGGTGTGGACAACGCCCGGGCGCGGCAATAACAGGCTGATGATGAACACAGCCAAGATCAAAATCAGCGCACCGATTAAACGGCGCTTGAGTGCTTCATCCATGGAGCATCTCTGCCACTGCGGCGACACTTAAGAACGAACCCGTTACCACCACCCAATCTCCTGCTTGTGCTGCTTGCTGCGCCTGCGCATAGGCTGCGGGAATATCTGCGCAAATCTGACACTCCAGCCCACTGCCCTGCAAACGTTGCGCGAGTTCTGTCGCACTAAGACCACGTGGGCCAGGCAAGGTGCCGAGAAAAACTTTTTGCGTGCAACGTGCGAGTGCTTTGCCAACGGCTTCAATCGGTTTATCAGACAACATGCCCAAGACCAGCAGAATGCGTCCGCCTGCTTTGTCACGGAGCAGATTATCAGCCAAAACCGTTGCCGCTTCTGCGTTATGGCCCACATCAAGTATGACATTGCCGATGCGTTGATAACGTCCGGCCAACTGTAGCTTGGGCAAGGCGCGGCGAATTGCGTCTTCGGGAATATCCAAAGTCAGGCTTTTTAAGGCGGCGATGGTGCCGCTGGCATTGCGTAGTTGCATGACGCCACGCATTGCTGGGAATGGCAGTTGCTGTAATTCACCACTCGGCCCATGCCAATTCCAACCTTGTTCACCAACAGAAAAATCAAAATCGCGATCGATCTGTAGCAATGGGGATTTGAGGGTTTGCGCGATCTCGGCAATAGCAGCAGGGGCATCACTGTCCACGCAAATAACGGGGCGCCCTGCCCGCATGATTCCGGCTTTTTCACGCGCAATACTTTCGCGATCAGGGCCGAGCCAGTCGGTGTGATCGAGGCCAATGTTAGTGATCAGCGCGACATCGGCATCAACCAGATTGGCTGCATCCAAACGGCCACCCAAACCGATTTCAAGTACCTGCACATCAACGTTCGCTTCGCGAAATAACCACAGCGCCGCGAGCGTGCCGAATTCAAAATAGGTGAGTAGCGTTTCGCCTCTCGCCTGATCAATAGCCAGGAAGGCGCGGCAAAGTGCGTCATCACTAACTGGCGTGCCGTTGATAGCGATACGTTCGTTGTAACGCAATAAATGCGGAGAGGTGTAGAGACCCGTGCAATTACCGGCTTCATGAAGAATCAACGAAGCTAGTGTTGCGCTTGAGCCTTTGCCGTTAGTGCCTGCAACCGTTAGCGTGCGGACCTTTTGGCTGGGCAGATCGAGTTTTTGCGCAACAAGGCGAACGCGATCAAGACCAAGCTCAATGGAACGCGGATTAAGGCCTTCCTGCCACTGTAGCCAGTCGGCAAGAGTCCAGTTTGCTTGTGGGCGCATGAGGGTGAGACGCGACCCGATTTATTTCAAAACACTCGCGCTAATCTGCTTAGCGCGAGTGCTATAGAAATCAAATCTGGAATCAATTCTGCGCCGTAATCGTTGGCGAGAAGTGCGTCATCATCGCAAGGATGCGATACAGCTTTTCACGCATCTCGCGACGATCAATGATCATGTCGATGTGGCCGTGCTCCAGTAGGAATTCAGCACGCTGAAAACCTTCTGGCAATTTCTGACGCACGGTTTGTTCGATCACGCGTGGACCCGCAAAGCCGATCAGTGCTTTGGGCTCAGCGATGTTGATGTCGCCCAGCATCGCAAGCGAAGCGGATACGCCACCCATCGTTGGATGCGTCATCACCGAGATAAACGGCAGACCACGCTCAGCAAGTTTTGCCAACGCTGCACTGGTTTTAGCCATCTGCAACAGCGAGAACAGCGACTCTTGCATACGAGCGCCACCGCTTGCAGCGAACAGCACCAACGGCGTGCCGTGCTCTAAGGCAGCGTTGACACCGCGCACGAATTTTTCGCCGACAACGCTACCCATCGAGCCGCCCATGAAGCTGAATTCGAAAGCCGTCACAACCAGTGGCAAGCCATTCAGCTGACCGCGCATAACAACCAGCGCATCGCGCTCGTCGGTATCGGTCTGTGCTTCCTTGATTCGCTCGGTGTACTTACGGCTATCGCGGAATTTCAACGGATCGGTCGGGCCCAGTTCATTGCCGAGTTCGATGCGTGGTTCTGCATCAAGGAAATGATCAAGGCGCTGACGTGCGCTGATCGTGCGATGTGCACCGCACTTGGGGCAAACCTCTAGCGTGCGCTCCAATTCAGCGCGATAAAGCACCGACTGACAGCTCTCGCACTTGGTCCACAGTCCTTCTGGCACGTTGCGTTTGCGCGCACCGGCGCTCAGGAGTTTTGAACCTGAAATTTTTTCTAGCCAACTCATCTCTTCTTCCAATCCCCTACCCCTTCAAATCTGCTTAGAGAAAGTCGCAAGTTTTATGAATTTATTTTAACTGATCGAGCGCTGCGCGCATCGGAGCCAGCTTATCAGCCAACAATCCCGGCAATACGCCCGGATTAGCCTGATTTTTTTCGATTTCTGAGACCAAGGCACTACCCACAACGACGCCATCAGCGACCTTGCCGACCGCGGCAGCGCTGGCAGCATCGCGAATGCCGAAGCCTACGGCCACGGGTAGCTCGGTGTGTTTACGAATTTCGGACAGTTTGGCGGTCACGCTGTCGATATCCAGCGTCGCAGCGCCGGTCACGCCCTTGAGTGAGACGTAGTACAGATAGCCGCTGGCTTCCTTAGCAATGGCAGCGATGCGCGCTTCTGGGCTGGTTGGTGCCAGCAAGAAGATGCAGTCCAAACCATGCTGACGCAGCGTTGGCAGATAAGCCGCTGACTCTTCAACCGCGAGATCGACAATCAGCACGCCATCGACACCCGTGGCCTGCGCCTTCTTGGCAAAAGCCTCAACGCCACGCATTTCAATCGGATTGAGATAGCCCATCAACACGACCGGCGTTTTGCTGTCGGTTTTGCGGAACT
>JAZKEM010000090.1:0-5694 GCA_040387055.1 Pseudomonadota bacterium
TATTTGAAGGTTCCAGAGTCGAATAACTACGACGACGGCGACCGCAATTTCAAACAGTGGACGCCGATCAACAATCGCGTCAGCGCGCTCGCTGAAATCCATCTGACCAAAGACGAATACGACTTGGTTGTGCGTGGCGACGCGTTCTATGACAACGCTTATCTGCGTGCCAACGACAACGAATCGCCTGACACCATCAACAAGTACGGCCCAGACGGCAAAACAACCGTAGGTGCTGACTACAACCACTTCACCACAGATGCTCATCGCTACGACGGCCACCGCATCCGTCTGCTCGATGCGTATGTCTCCGCCAACTGGCAGCTCGGCGACGAATCCGCACTGAACGTGCGCGTCGGTCGCCACGTGACGGCCTGGGGCGAAAGCTTGTTCTTCAACGGCATTGCGCTGACGCAAGGCCCTGCTGACGCCACCAAGGCCACCGTGCCTGGCGCAGACGTGAAGAGCATCTTGTTGCCGGTCAAACAGATTTCGATGCAGCTCTCGGCCACCAACAAGCTGACCTTCCTCGGTCAGTACAAGTTGGAATACAAGCCGACGGAACTGAACCCAGTTGGCGAATTCTTCTCGGTTGCTGACGTCGTCGGCCCGGGTCGTGAAATGATTTACGGCATTTACAACCCGCTGTATCTGCCAGCCTATTCCAACGTCAATCTCACCGGCAGCACGCAGCCTGGCGGCCAGAATGATGTCGCTTCCTTGGTGGAGCTGGTGAATGGCTTCGTTAATCAAACCGGCCTTATTCCTGCCTACGCGACTCTGACGCCAGCATTAAAAACTGCCGTTGATGCCGTGACCGCTCAGATCAACTCGCTCAACCTGCCAGCTGTCTTTTTGCCAGAATCGATCCTCGCTGCAGCGATCAATCCAACCGGCGCGCAGAAGTACATCAACCCACGCTACGATGGCGAAATTCGTCCAAGCAAATACGGCCAGTACGGCGTTGGCATGAAGTACGCACTCACGCAGAGCACCACTGCTGGCTTGTACTACCTGCGCTATCACGACACCACACCGTCGCCGATTCAGATCTACAGCACACCAGAAGACAGCCCGGTTCTGCTGCCTAGCCCGCTCCCAGGCGTGATTCCAGATGTCACCGTCAACACACTGCAAATCACCGTGCCTGTGCGTTACAAAATTCGTTACTTCGACGGCATCAAGATGGGCGCGGCCAGCCTCTCGACAGAACTGTTCGGCGCCAACATCGGCATGGAAGCCATCTATCGTGACGGCGTGCCTGTACTCGTCGACGTAGACGGCGGCATCACCGGCCCGATCCCGACGCCTTCACGCTCACGCATTGGTCAGTTCGATATCAACGCGCTGTACATCTTCGGCAACACCGATTGGTACGACTCCATCACCTTGGTCGCTGACGTCGGCATGAACAAAGTGTTCAGCGTCGATGGCGTTACCAGCGTAGCCAACCCCAACCACCCAACCACCAAAGATCTCACGTACGACTATTCAACGTGGGGTTATAGCTTCTTGTGGTTTATCGACCGCAAGAACGTGTTCGACGGTTGGGACCTGCAGATTCCGATGACCTTCGCCGGCGTTGTTCGCGGCCACGGTTCGTTCCTGTCAGGCTTGGGCTCGCTGATGGGCCCGAACGATCGTCGCGCCAGCGTCGGCGTTAACTTCACCCGCCTGCAGGCTCTGCAGTTGGGCATTAACTACAGCGCTTATCTTGGTAGCCCACAATTCAAAGATCGTCCATATCAAGATCGCGATAACCTTGGCGTTACTGTTAAATACAGCTTCTGACCTAAATACGCCGGCGGTGGCTTTGCCCACCGCCGGCAGGATTGTTGAATGACCGACACCACCGCCTTTGATCCCACTGAGTTCCGCAAGGCGCTAGGTGCATTCGCCACCGGCGTAACCATCATCACCACACGTACGGCTGATGGCACACCGCTAGGGCTTACCGCCAACAGTTTCAACTCTGTTTCGCTGAATCCACCGCTCGTTCTGTGGAGCTTGGCGAATACCTCAGGAAATCTGGAAGCGTTTAAAGCGGCGCCGCACTGGGCCGTGCACGTTCTAGCTTCTGATCAGGAAGCACTCTCCGGTCGCTTTGCCCGTCGCGGCGAAGACAAATTTGCTGGCATCGATGTCGATAACGGCGCAGGCGGCATTCCATTGCTGCGCGGCTGCACCGCACGCTTTCAATGCAAAACCGCGTTCCAGTACGAAGGCGGCGACCACATCATCTTCGTTGGTGAAGTCGTTGCGTTTGATCGTGCTGACAGCTCACCGCTGGTATTTCACGGTGGCAAATATGCACACGCTGCACACCGCGATGCTGGCGCCAAACCACGTAACCCGTATTTGGCAGGCGGCTTCAGCGAAGACTTCCTCGGCTATCTGCTCGGCCGCAGTCACTTTCAATTCTTCGGCCAGATTCGTCCGCTGCTTGCAGCAGAAAATCTGACTGACGAAGAGTTCTACATTCTCTCGGCACTCACACTCAAAGAAGTCGTTACTGCCGCACAGATGCACGAAGGCATGTCCAACGTCATCGACGAAACCGGCAGCACCGCAATCGAAGCACTGGTACTGCGCGGCCTCGTTCGCAATGTGTTCGATATCAATGGCAAATCGGCTTATCAGCTCACTGCCGATGGCAGCAGCTGCGCACTGCGCTTGATTAGCGCCGCTAAGTCGATCGAATCACAATTGCTGTCGAAATTGGGCGATGGCGAAGCCGCCATTCTGAAGTCGCTGCTGAATCGCTTGCTGAACTCGATTGATCCGAACTCGAATTCACTCTGGCATCAATCCGGCATTTAATTTGTAGGGTGCGCTATGCGCACCTGTCATCTGCAATAGGTGCGCTCGGCAACTGCTCCTGCGTTACTCTACCTCGGGCATCCATGCCCTCGACAGCGCACCCTACGCAATTGATCCGAACGCCAACTCGCTTTGGCATCAACCCTTCTTTCCGCCCCGAAAGCCCTAACGCTAATCCTGCCCGCAGCCCTGCGGCTGGGAAAACCTATGCGCCAAGTAATAGGCAATATTTCACTACGCGCTTTGGAGGGGGCTTGCCCTCTCCAAGCTCTCTAAGGTGCCAATACAAAAAATATAAGCACCGTATCAGGAGAGAGAGCCATGCCGTTTTGTAAAAGAGGCGCGCGCCACCGCGCCCGGTGGACCCAATGTGCCGCGAAGCTCACGCTCATCGCTACAAGTGCAGCACTGAGCAATTCTGCTTACGCGGGCACAGCTAACATCTGGGGGATAGACGCGGACTGGTCACTGCAAGCTGCGTATGTTTTTGCAGTGCGCACAGAAGCACCTGACAACGGCATTATTAATTCGCCGCCAGCAGCAACCATTCCACTGCCCGATTATTTGAAAGTGCCGGAGTCGAATAACTTCGATGACGGCGATCGCAGCTTCAAGCAGTGGACTCCTATTAATAATCGAATCACTGGCCTTGGCGAAATTCATCTCGTCAAAGATAACTATGATTTGGTTGTGCGTGGCGATGCGTTTTACGACAACGTTTATCGCCGTGCCAACGACAACAACTCGCCGAACACCATCAATAAATACGGGCCGGATGGGACGACTCATAACGGTGCTGACTTCAATCACTTCACTGCCGATTCGATGCACTTCGACGGCATGCGCGCACGCCTGCTGGATGCTTATATTTCCGGCAACTGGACGTTTGGCGACGACATGGCCTTGAACGTTCGTGCGGGACAACACGTCGTGGCGTGGGGCGAAAGCTTATTTTTCAATGGCATCGCACTAACACAGGGGCCCGCTGATGCGACGAAAGCGACCATTCCCGGCGCAGACGTCAAAAGCATTCTGCTGCCCGTCCCCCAAGTATCGTTTCAGTTTTCACCGAATAACCGTTTAACACTGCTGGGCCAGTACAAACTTCGATACAAAGAGACCGAGCTCAATCCGGTTGGCGAATTCTTTTCAGTCGCGGATGTGGTCGGCCCCGGACGCGAGTTTATTTGGGGCATCAAGAACCCGCTTAATCTAGGTTCTTATGAGGGCCTCAATCTCAGCAGTCCACAGGAATACGCCACCGCCGCCAATCTTGTTGCCGCCTTTCTCGTGCAAAACGGCACGCTACCCGAGTCTGCGCAAACCGGCGCACTGACGCAGGTCGCCAACGCATTGGCACCAGTCACCAGCGTCCTACCTGCAGTACCACTGCCGGGCCAGGTCGCTGCGATCTCCAATGCAGCCGGTGCACCGGAGTACATCAACGTGCGCTATGCCGGAGATCTGAAGCCGAGTGCTTATGGGCAGTACGGCGTGGGCATGAAGTACGCGATTACATCCAGCACCACCGGCGGCATCTATTACCTGCGCTATCACGAAACCACACCCTCGCCCGTGCAGAACTACAGCAGCGCCGAGAATCCAGTGCTGTTGCAGCCGAGCCCGGCGGGCGACATTACGTCCGAGACCATCGGCATCACAATTCCCTACAGCTACAACATCAAATATTTTGATGGCGTAAAAATGTTCGCTGGCAGCCTGTCGACCGAATTATTCGGCCTGAACTTTGGCGCGGAAGCGATCTACCGCCGTGGCGCAGCGGTGCTGGTCAATGTTGATGGCGGCATCACCGGGCCAATTCCAACGCCGACACGCGCCAACGTCGGTCAGCTCAATATCAACGCTCTGTATATCTCGCCCAGCAGCCCGTGGTGGGATGCGATCACCCTGGTCGCCGACTTTGGCATTAACCGCGTGCTCTCGATTGATCCTGTCGCCAGCGTTGCCAAGCCTTCGGCACCATTGAGCACCGATCTTAAATTCTCCACCACCGCCTGGGGCTACACCTTTTTATGGTTCATCGACCGCAAGAATATATTTGACGGTTGGGATTTGCAGATTCCGATGACTTTTGCCGGTATCGGCCACGGCCAAAGCTCGCTGCTGGCAGGCCTTGGTTCGTTGATGGGCCAGAATGATCGACGCGCGAGTGTCGGCGTCAACTTCACGCGTCTGGCCGCGCTGCAACTAGGCATCAGTTATAGCGCTTATTTGGGCAGCCCTGACTTCTCTGCACGCCCGTATCAAGATCGCGACAACTTGGGGCTCGTTGTGAAATACAATTTCTAGTTATCGGACATACAAAAGGCGCTGCACATAACGTGCAGCGCCTTTTATTTTACCCAAAAAACGTTACTTGCCTTTGAGCTTGGCCGTAACCTTGATGATGCCGTTGATCAAATTGATCACGCCATTCGGTACTTTGATTTCCTTGCCGAGCATCTGCGCAATCATGCCTTTGTACTTATCCGAGTACGGAGGGAACATGATGTTCGGATCGCCTGCTGGATACTGATCTTCCACCACGCCACGCGTGTTGGAGCATTCCAGGAAGGTGTAGCGACCACCGATGCGACCAATACCGCTGGCGTTGACACCGCCGAACGGAAAGTGCGCATTGGTGCCGGACTGAACCAGATTGTGATTTACAACCGTGCTGCCCGAGGTCGTGCGTGCAAGGAAGAAATCAATCGCGGCGCGATCCTTGGCGAAGATGTACGAACCCAATGGCTTCGGACGACGACGAATCGTGGTGATCGCTTGATCGCGCTGGCTGAATGGAATGACGCAGATGATCGGCCCGAAGATTTCGTCCTGCATGATGCGCATGTCTTCAGTCACGCCGCTGAGAAT
>JAZKEM010000091.1:0-2956 GCA_040387055.1 Pseudomonadota bacterium
TGAATAACGGCTTCAGCACCACGATCACCGATGGCATCGCTGAGATTGTCATCAACCGTCCACCCGTCAACGCGTTGAATGACGCCGGCTGGCATGCGCTGGCTGATGAAATTAATCGCGTCGGCGCTTCTTCTGATGCGCGCGTGATTGTGCTTCGCGCCGAAGGCCGCGGCTTCTGCGCTGGCGTCGATATCAAGGAACTCGATAAGGAACCAGAGCGCATTGTTTCGGTGAATGCCGGTAACTACCGCAGCTTTGAAGCGGTGCATCGCAATCCATTGCCAGTCATCGTTGCTGTTCACGGTTTCGTACTCGGCGGCGGTATTGGCCTCGCCGGCGCAGCAGATATTGTTGTCGCTTCAGACTGCGCCACCTTTGGCGTGCCGGAAGTAGATCGCGGCGCAATGGGCGGCGGCGCGCATTTGCAGCGTCTGTTCCCCGTACAGAAAGTCCGCATGATGTATTTCACTGGCGACTCGATCACTGCCGCTGAGGCTTATCGCCTCGGTGCGATTGAACAGGTTGTGACAAAGGCTGAGCTTCGCGATGCTGCGCTCGCTATCGCTGCAAAGATCGCTGCCAAGAGCACCGTGATGATTCGCCTTGCGAAGGAATCACTCAACGGCATTGAAGACGGCAATCTCGAAACCAAATATCGCTGGGAGCAGGGCTTCACCTTGCAGGCCTACGCGAGCAAAGACTCTGCCGAGACCCGCCGTGCCTTCGTTGAGAAGCGCGACGCGAACTTCAGTCAGAAAAATTAAGTGAGATCTGAAATGGGCCATCCCTTCTTTTTTGAAGAGTCCGATGCACGACGCATCGGTCTTGTACAGGATGTACACAATGCGACTTGAATACACCGAGCGACAGACAAAATTTCGCGCTGAAATTCGCGAGTGGCTGGCAGCCAATGTGCCATCGCATGAGCTCAAGAGCTTCGACACCAAAGAAGGTTTTGAAGAACACCGCGAGTGGGAGCGCAAATTGCACTCGGGTCGTTGGAGCGCAGTAACCTGGCCAACCGAACTCGGTGGCCGCGGTTGTGATCTGATTGAATGGCTAATTTTTGAAGAAGAATACTGGCGCGCTGGCGCACCGCTGCGTGTGAATCAGAACGGTATCTTCCTGCTGGCGCCAACCTTGATGGAATACGGCAGCGAAGAACAGAAGAAGCGCTTTCTGCCACGCATGGCAGCAGGCGATGATCTTTGGGCGCAGGGCTGGTCGGAACCGGGCGCTGGTTCAGACATGGCAGCGATTCGTTGCAAGGCTGTGCGCGATGGCGATCATTACGTCATCAATGGTCAGAAGACTTGGTCGACGCGTGCAGTGTTCGCCGACTGGTTGTTTGGTCTGTTCCGCAGCGATCCTGAATCCTCGCGTCACCACGGCCTCACGTTTGTATTGCTGCCACTGAATTTGCCGGGCATCAGCATTCGCCCAATCAAGCAACTCAATGGTTTGCCGGGCTTCGCTGAAATCTTTTTTGATGACGTGCGCGTGCCGGTTGAAAACCGCATGGGCGAAGAAGGTCAGGGTTGGAATGTTGCGATGGCAACGGCTGGTTTTGAGCGCGGCTTGATGCTGCGCTCGCCGGGTCGTTTCCAGAAAACTTCGAAAGACCTCATCGAGTTGTACAAGGACAACCGCGAAACCGCGGATCCTTCAATTAGCGACGCCGTGGTGAAGAGCTGGATGGATTCAGAAGCTTACGCACTCTCGACCTACGCAACGGCGAGCCGTTTGCGCAAGGGTGGCCATATCGGCGCTGAAGCCAGCACCAACAAAATCTTCTGGTCCGAAATGGATCTGGCGATGAACGAAGCGGCGATGCACATCCTCGGCCCACACGCTGAGCTGATGACACAAGACGGCGAAGCAGGCGAAATATCGCGCTGGCTTGATGGCTTCTTGTTCTCGCAAGCGGGCCCGATTTACGCAGGCTCGAATGAGATTCAACGCAACATCATTGCTGAGCGCATGCTCGGCTTGCCGCGGTCATAAGGAGCGCGACAAATGGACTTTACCTTTAAAGACGATCACATCGACTTCAGCGATTCCATTCGCAAGTTTCTGATGGTGGAAGCGGCACCGGAAATGCTGCGCGAGATTTGGGAAACCGAAAGCGGTCGCTCCAAGGCGCTGCGCGAGAAATTATCTGAGCAAGGTTTGACGGCACTTTCGGTGCCGGAAGAATTCAACGGTATTGGCCTCGGCGATCTCGACTGGATCCTGATTCATCAGGAACTCGGTTACTACGCGATTCCTGATTCACTGTCCGACACCGCATATCTTGCCTCATGGCTGCTCAATAACCTGCCCGGCGACGCTGCGCTGAAGAAAGAGTGGCTGCCGAAGATTGCCAACGGCTCCGCACGCATCGCGATTGCGCATCCGGTAAACCCGATGGTGGCTGATGCTGGCAATGCGGATCTATTGCTGATGTGGCACAACGACGAAATTCACGCGGTGCAGCGCAAGCAAGTGCAGATGACGCTGCGCACCAGCATCGACGCATCGCGCCGTTTGTTCGATGTGACGTGGAAGCCTAGCGATGCCACGCGCATCTGTCCGGCCAGCCACGGCGCTGCTTTGTGGCAGGGCTTGTTGGATCGCGCTGCACTTGCAGCTGCAGCACATTTGATTGGGCTTGCGCAGCGCATGCTTGATCTGGGCATCGATTACAGCGCGCAGCGTAAACAGTTCGGAAAACCAATCGGTTCTTTCCAAGCGGTCAAGCATCAGCTCGCGGATGTCGCTGTCAAAATCGAATTCGCCAAGCCTGTGCTTTATCGCGCTGCGTATTCGGTGATGCACGACAAGCCGCGTCGTTCAGTGAATGTCTCTCACGCAAAATTGGCCTGCGGCGAAGCCGCATGGTTCTCCGCGCGCAAGAGCATCCAGGTGCACGGAGCCATGGGCTACACTTGGGAAGCTGATCTTCAGATGTTCATGA
>JAZKEM010000092.1:0-22579 GCA_040387055.1 Pseudomonadota bacterium
CATCGATAACGTCGCCAACAACCTTGGCAAAGCCGAGGATGTGGATATCAACGTCTGGGTTGTACTGCGGGTTTGCTTCAGTAGAAACGGTGACCAAGCTACCCTTGATCGGCACGATTTCTTTTTTGTCTTCGCCCTCAACCTGCTTGAGTGCATTGAAGGTGCTGAAACGCTGCTTCCAACCGAGATCGGTGAAGCCTTCGTCAACCACTTCGCCCGCTTTGAACTTGTACTTGCCGTCTTCCGACGTATAGTCAGCTTTCAGCTTGTAGGTATATTTGATCTTGCTGGTGAAACGACCGCGGATACGGTCTTCCAGCATGTGTGCAACGTTGCCGTAGTCGAGCTTCTCGCCAGTGACTGGATCAACTTCCAGCAACTCGGAGAAGATCATGGCGCCGCGCTGATCTTTGGTGGTGTAGCGGCCAACGTGGCCACCCTTGTTCACGTGATCGCGAACGATATCGAACATTTCTTGCGTAGGCGCGTATTCGGCAGGGATAACATTGCCGCCCTTAAAGCCGCCTTCCACCACTTCGATGTAACGCACGTCTGGCGTGAACAGCGAAGACACACGCGAACGATCAATGCCAGGCAGGAAGAACACTTCGTCCGTGGCCTGCTTGAGCTCGGTGAGATATTTCTCGTTATAGATGTTGCCGTCTTTCTGAATCAAGGCGACCAACACAGTATTGGCGCCACCGAAGTCGGCCATGTACTGCTTCAGCACCTTCATGTACGGATGTTCAAGCGGAATCGATTTATCGAAACCGGCATCCGTACGGATCAGCAACATGTGGACAAACAGGAATGCCGTGATGACCAAGAGAATGGACATCGTCAGCCAGCGCTTTGCGTAGATCAGCGGCTCAATGGCTCGCAGCATCTTCGTCGTGCGGCTCATGTGCGCAGCGTCGTTGTTTTCACTCATTTTTAAACTCCCCTTCTTATTCGCGCTGTTTTCTTACTGAGCCTGCAGGCTCGCGAGCGTCTGAATGCCTTCGTCGCCAGCGACGAGGACGCCTTCCTTGAATGGAATCACGCCACTCAGGGTGCTGGTCACAACGTCAGTGATACGACGACCGGCTGCCGTCACTTCATCCTTGCGGATCTTCACTGCACGCGCTTCCTTGGTTGCTGAATCAACAACCAGAATCGTGCCGGAGAGACCCACCAAAATCAGCTTGCCATCCGCCGTTGTAGTGCCGCCAAAGAACGTGTCGACTGTTTTGGTATCGATCTTGGTCCAGCTGCCGGAACGCACATCGCTATTGATGAAAACGTTGCCGCGCAGACCATATACCAGTGCTCCTTTCTCGCCGACCGGCAGTGCGCCGAACAGCGAAGCTTCGTAAGGCGAGTTCACTTTGTCCCAGGTGTTGCCGTTGTCGGCTGAAACACCAATCGTGCCCTGCTCGCCTGCAACCAAAAGATTGCCGTTGCCAAGCTTAATGATGTCATTGAGATGTAGCTCTTCGCCGCGGATTGCCGGAGCGTCGAGATCTGTCCAGGTCTTGCCGCCGTCGGTGGTTTTGCTGGCCATGCCGTAAGCGCCAATTGCAAAACCCGTATTTGCGTCAAGGAAGCGCACGCTCAAGTAAGGCTTTTCGAGTTCTGCGTTGAAGTTCTGCAGCTCCCAAGTCTTGCCACCATCAGCGGTGTGCAAAATAGTGGCATCGTGGCCAACAGCCCAGCCGTTTTTGTCGTCAACAAAAGTGACGGCGGTCAGTGGCGAGCGAACAGGCGTCGGCACCTGAGCCCAGTTACGGCCATTGTTAGAAACCAGGATCTGGCCACGGTCACCCACCGCCACTAAATGCTTGCCGGTATTCACCAAGCCCAACATCGGGCTGCGTGAAGCCAGCGGCATGATCTCTGAAGGACGCGGCTTAGCCGCAACGACTGGCGCTTCGGCTTCAGCTGCAGCCGTCTCTTCTGCTGGGGCAGCAGCGGCATCGTCTGCCGGTGCAGCAGCAGCTTCGTCAGCAACTGGCGCATCTGCTGCAGGCGCAGCAGCGTCTTCAGCCAATACCCAACCTGCGGTTGCCAACATTGCAGCGGCAGCGCCAGCTACAAGTAATTTCTTTTTATGTTTCATGGTCATCTTCTGCTTCCCCCAGAAAAGTACGCCCCGGTCTTTACCGTGGCACCGGTTTTTAAACTAATTTAAAGCTTACAAACTTTCGCTCAAAGACGCGGGTACTGCTCGCGTGCGGGCTGGTTTTCATCATAGCCTGCCCTACCGTTATGCGCATACCCTATATGCTTGCCTATCTAAGCACACGACCTGCGTTCATTTTCGTGATGCGCGCCGAGCGCGGGCGGGCTCGAAATCAGGCACTTCGAAGCTGTGACTAGTCGTCTCGACCTCTTCATTATTCAGACCGCGCACTAGATACCGGCCATTGAACAAATCGTAGATGGTCTCCATCACCGGCATTTGATAAGCCTTGTCATAGGCCACGATGCTATGGGCTTCCTGCACGCGCCAGAGTTGATCCTGTGCGTCATAGACATCAACCAAAACAATCTGCCAGCTATCTTCATCCAGATAGAACGTACGTCGTTTGTAAAGATGGCTTACGCCGCCCTTTTTAACACGGGCATCGACTACCCAAACACGACGCAGTTCATATCTCGTCAAGTCTTGATTGACGTGATTCTTGCGAATGATGTCAGGATATTTGTACTGATCGCTATGTACGGCGTAGGAGTTGGCAGGCACGTAAATTTCGCGCTTTTTTTCCAGCTTCCAGTCGTAACGATCCAGAGGGCCATTAAACATATCGCTCTGGTCAATCGTCGAAAGACCATCAACAGCGGTGCCGAAGTTGTCATACGTGACGAGCGAGCTGCGTCGCATCACGGTGCGGATTTGAGTCGGCCCGTATTCCCAAGCCTTACGTAATTCCTTCGCCCCATCCATGGTCTCGTGAACCAGCAAGAGCGTACCCGCAAGCGCCTTTGGCTCTGTAACGAGCTGCGCGAAATAGAAAAGGATGTTGTCCAGCGCGTCAGGTTTGATGCCCTGCTGGCCATAGTTGAATAAGGTATCAACGCGCATCTTCACCGCGTTGTATTCACCAGCAGACGATACCGTGAACTGATTGTCCCAACGCCGCGTCGACAAGTCGCGATAACGCAGGCGGTGATTCCAAATGGCTTCTTGACCATTCTCCGGAATTGGAAATGGAATGCCGGTGATTGCACCGCTCAGCGTTTCGCCTTTATTCGAAAGCTCTGCACTCAAAGCATTGCTGCGTATGGCTTCATAAACCGCGGGCGGATTCGCAAAGCTGCGCCGCGATGGATAGACATTGATCTTGTAACTGTCGGGATACTTCTCGAACAGCGCGATTTGCCCAGCAGTGAGACGGGCACGATATTCAGACAAATTGGCAGCGCTGATGGTAAATAGCGGCTTGTCTTCCGGGTACGGATCCACATAGCGCGCACCAGCTCCCGCAAAATTTGCTGGAACAGCAGTCTGTCCACCTGTCCATGGCGGAATGCTGCCATTTTCGTTGGCCGAAGCCTGGGCACCAGTCGGGGTCAGATCAACACCAAGACGCACGGCTTTTTCAGGTGTGGTTTTGGCGGTGGCGGTCAGCGCAAAACATGCGGCCATGACAGCAACCATCCATCGACCATTACATTTCAGATTCATCGATGGATCATCCTCGACAGGCTAAGGGGGAGCGAACTTGTATCAGAGCGCGACACTAGGCTGCAACACTGCTTAGTCTTGTAGCCAGATTAAACTCGCTAAGCGTCCCGTCACACTTTCACGACGGTAAGAATAAAACCGTTCAGCATCGCTGAAGGTGCACAAGCCGCCACCATAAATGCGGGTAAGGCCGTGGCTTTGTAAACGCTGTCGCGCCAACAAATAAAGATCAGCAAAATATTTACCCGGCGCACCTGCAACAAAAGCCTGTGCCGCTGCAGCATCACCTGCAATAAACGCGTCACGGACTTCACTACCCACTTCGAAAGCTTGCGGCCCTATCGCCGGGCCCAGCCAAGCTTGAACGCGTGACGCCGGAAGATTCATCGCCTGCACTGTATTTTCGAGCACACCTGCCAATAACCCGCGCCAACCCGCATGTGCAGCAGCAACGACGCTCCCACTGTCATCGCAAAACAATACGGGCAAACAATCTGCTGTGAGAATGGCGCAAACCACGCCGCTGCTCGCAGCACAGGAAGCATCGGCCTCCAAGGTATCTGGCAAAGCCGGCAGCTGCGCAACCTGCGTACCATGAACCTGCTTTAACCACACAGGCTCGCTCGGCAGCGCCAAAGCGGAACGCAGCAGCGCGCGGTTTTGCATAACGTTGGCAAGGTCATCGCCCACGTGCACACCCAAATTCAGCGCGTCGTAGGGACGCGGACTAACCCCGCCCGCCCGCAGCGTCACGGCCGATCGCACCCGAGCGGGCACCGGCCAATCTGGCCGCAGAAACGACAGGGGCACGCCCGCATCACTCATCGAATCATTCCCACTCTGAAACATTGGGCACGCATGATTGTTATATTTTATATATTAAATATACTTAAACTTATATATTTAAACGATCTAATATTGTATTAACGCTTAGCCGAGGCGGCGGCATCCCGCGCCGTGTGCTTGCGCAGCGCGACCAACAAGTCCTGAATATCTTTAGGAGGCTCAGCTACCCAGCCTAGGGTTTTGCCGCTGATGGGGTGATCCAACTCCAACTCACGTGCATGCAGCGCCTGACGTGGGAAGCCTTTCAACACATCGCGCAGTTCAGGATCCATGCCACGACCGCGGATCACATCGCCGCCATACATCGAGTCACCGATGATCGGATGGCGGATATGCGACATGTGCACGCGAATCTGGTGCGTACGACCAGTTTCAAGTTTGACGCGCAGATGCGTGTGCGCGCTGTAACGCTCTTGCACGCGATAGTGCGACAGCGCCTCACGCCCACCGCGGGGAACCACCGCCATGCGAATACGGTCACGCGGATGGCGGCCAATCGGCGCATCCACACTACCCCCAGAGACCATATCGCCATGCACCACGGCGTCGTATTCGCGACGGAAAGCGTGCTCAGAAATGGCGGCGGACAAGCGCGCCTGTGCCGTCAGCGTCAGCGCAACCACCAGCAAGCCAGAGGTGTCTTTGTCGAGGCGATGCACCAAGCCTGCACGGGGCACGGCATTGGTTTGTGGGAAACGATGCAGCAGTGCGTTTTGCAGCGTGCCGTCGGAAATACCCGCGCCCGGATGCACGGTCAGCCCTGCTGGTTTATTGATCACCGCAATTGCTTTGTCGTGATAAACCACGTCCAGCGCGATGTTTTCAGGGTGAACGGTCAGATCCGCCTCTGGCACCGCCTCCAGTTCCAACATATCGCCCGCGAGCACTACCGTCCGCGGTTTGTCGATCACAATACCGTTGACGCTGACACGGCCATCGCCAATCCAGGTCTGCAAACGTGCCCGTGACCAATCGTTAAACAGCTTGGCGCAGACCACATCCAGACGCTGCTCCGTCAAGTCGTGCGGAACCTCTGCGCTATGGTGGAGGTCTTCTTCTTCACTCGTTGTGTCGGTCTTTGTTGCTTTGGCCATCAGCTATACTCGCGCCTCATAAAATCGTTTCGAAAACATGAAATCATCCAACCTGTTCCGCGCGGCATTCACCGCGCTGGCTCTCGCTGCCGCAGCGTGCTCATCGACGCCCGCCAAGGACACACCGGACAAGGAAAAGTCCGCTAAGGATAAGCCGTTAACGCCAGCAAATCCTTTCCGGCCTGATAGCGTGAGCGATCTGGCCTCGAAAGAGCGCAAGCTCGACGCGGACGGATTGTATAGGCAAGCGCGCCTCGCGCTCGATGCTTCTGACTTCGCAACCGCAATTGGTCGTTACGATCAGATCGCCGCACGCTTCCCTTTTACCGAGTACGCCACACAGGCCGACCTTGAGCGCGTGTACGCGCTTTACCGTAGCTACCAGCCGGATGAATCGCTGACCGCAGCAGACAAATTCCTCAAGGAACATCCGCGCCATCCAGCTGCCGACTACATCCAGTACATCAAAGGTCTGGTCAACACGACGCGTGACGAAGGTTTGTCCGGTACGTTTGGCCTTGATAGCACCAAAGAAGATGTGAGCTATCTACGTCGCTCTTTCGACGATTTCTCGCTACTTGCGCAAAAATATCCGACCAGCCCGTATGCCGGTGACGCGCGCCAGCACATGATCGATCTGCGCAATCGCATTGCCCAGCACGATCTGCATGTTGTGCATTTCTACGTCAAACGCGGCGCATTCATCGCTGCTGCCAAGCGCGCTGAACAGATTCTGGTGCAGTACCCCGGCGCGCCTGCCACCATCGGCGCCATGCAGGTGCTCGAACAGTCCTATCGCAAGATGGGCCAGAACGAGCAGGCTGATACCGTGCATAAGCTTCTCGCAGCGCAACTTGCAGCTGCAGCACCACAAACAGATTATCCCGTTGCACCCAAGCAGCCGGGGCTGATTGAAAGAACCACCAAGGCATTTTCAATCAAACCAGTCGCAGGTCCAGAAAAAGAATTGCCTGAACCAGCATCTAAGACAAAACCGAAGGCAGTTCCAATTATCGAACCCATGGAGGCTCCACCTCCTAAGCCTGCGCCCGCTATCAAGGTTGTTCCTCTAGACGAGAAGGCTGCAACCGAAGCCACCACTCCAGCTGAAACCAAGCCTGCTACGGCTATGGAGTGGCTCCAGCAGCTGTTTACGCCTGGCAACAAAGAGCTTGAAGGCACGACGGTGGTTATTCCGACACAGGGAAGCAACCCCAGCGCAAAGACAACGCCTGCTGCTGGCGCAAGCGATCAGACCCCATCATCGGATAGCTCCGTTCGCGGCAGCGGCTTCACGGTCACGATGGAACCTTATGACGACGGCGAGAGCAAGAAGCCAGTCGATAAGCCTGCGGAAGTTCCGGCCGACAGCAAACCAAGCACCACGCCTTAACGGGTGAGACGGATAAGGTGAATGTCCTGTGGACATTCACCCCGTCGAACGCCCGGCAACGGATTGCCGGGCCGGGGTTCATTCAATGCGATGAAGTTCCGCCATGGATGGCTGCCTAGATGTCGCCGTAAACCGCCGTTAGCGGATATCGGCGTTCACGCCCAAACGCACAGCCGGTGACCTTCGGTCCCGGCGCTGCTTGGCGACGTTTATATTCAGAGCGACGCACCAGTCCAGCCACGCGTCGCACATCGGCTTCGGCAAATCCTTTCTTGATGATTTCTGGAATCGACAACTGCGCTTCAACATAAGCCTGCAGAATCGGATCCAACACTTCGTACGGCGGCAATGAATCCGAATCTTTTTGATCCGGGCGCAACTCTGCCGACGGTGGGCGTGTGATCACCCGCTCCGGAATCACTTCGGAAACTGTGTTGCGATAACGGCACAAGCGATAAACCAAAGTCTTGTAGACGTCTTTAATCGGCGCATAACCACCACACATATCGCCATAGAGCGTGGCATAACCGACCGCCATCTCACTCTTGTTGCCGGTTGGCAGCACGACATGTCCAAACTTGTTCGACAGCGCCATCAGCAACATGCCGCGGCTGCGTGACTGTAAATTTTCTTCAGTGAGATCCACCGCGCGGCCAATAAATTCACCCGCCAGCATTTGGTTGAAAGTTTCGAACGCGGGCTCAATTGGCAACATCGAATACTTGATGCCCATGAGTTTCGCTTGAATACGCGCATCGTCGTTAGACATATCCAGCGTATAGCGCGAAGGCATCGAGACACCCCAAACACGCTCAGCACCGAGTGCATCAACCGCAATTGCTGCGACCAGCGCAGAGTCGATACCGCCCGACATACCAATCAACGCGCCAGGAAATCCATTGCGATTGACGTAATCGCGCACGCCTTGCACCAGCGCGCGATAGGTAATGGCATCTTCACTCTGCTCGGCGCGTTGCGTACCTTTCAACTTTCCTTCACTAAAGGAAACAGCATGCACGCCTTCTTCAAATTCTGGGGCAGAGAAAGCAATAGAGCCGTCTGCATTCACCGCACAGGAGTCACCATCAAAAACGATATCGTCCTGGCCACCCACGCAGTTCACATAAACCACCGGCAGACGATTTTCCGCAACACGCAGATCCAACGCACGACGACGCTCGTAGGACTTGCCTATGTTGAAAGGTGAAGCGTTGATATTGAGGATCAGCTCCGCACCAGCAGCGCGTGCTTGCGCGGCAGGCTCTGGAAACCAGATGTCTTCACAGATCGTCAGGCCAATCTTTTGGCCTTTGACTTCAAACACGCAGGCATCATGCCCACGCTTGAAATGACGGCGCTCATCAAACACGCCGTAATTGGGTAATTGTTGTTTGCGATAACGCGTGATGATGTGGCCATCGCGAATCACATAAGCAGCGTTGTAAATCTGGCTGTGCTCGTACTCAGGCAAGCCAAACACCAAGGTGATGCCCTTCACTTCATCGAGAAGACGACTCACACCCTGTTCAATCAGGCGCGGCACAGCGCTGCGTAGCAGCAGATCGTCTGGGGGATAACCAATAAGTGAGAGTTCAGGGCAAGCAACGAGGTCGGCACCAAGCTCATCGCGAGCTTTGCGTGCCGCCTCGATTATCTTGCGAACATTGCCTTCGACGTCGCCAACCCAGAGATTAAGCTGGGCAGCGGCGATCGTAAGAGACTGCGTCATCAACGTTTACTCAGAAAGCAAAACTGGATCCCCGCCTTCGCGGGGATGACCAGCCTTTGATTGGTCACTTGCTGAGCAGTGCCAACATCGCGGCGCCCAGATCAGCAGGCGAGCGAACGGTCGTTACACCAGCAGCTTCAAGCGCTGCAAACTTCTCGTCAGCTGTGCCCTTACCGCCAGCAATGATGGCGCCTGCATGGCCCATGCGCTTGCCCGGAGGTGCGGTGACGCCAGCGATGTAGGCAACGACAGGCTTCTTGACGTTGTGCTTGATGTACTCAGCAGCTTCTTCTTCGGAAGAACCACCGATTTCGCCAACCATGATGATGCCATCGGTCTGCGGATCCGCTTCGAACATCTTGATGACGTCGATGAAGCCCATGCCGCGAACCGGGTCGCCGCCGATGCCAACGCAGGTGCTCTGGCCCAATCCATTTTGCGTGGTCTGGTGAACGGTTTCATACGTCAGCGTGCCTGAGCGCGACACCACGCCGATGCGGCCTGGCTTGTGGATGTGGCCCGGCATGATGCCGATTTTGCATTCGCCCGGCGTGATGATGCCTGGGCAGTTAGGGCCGATCAGCACGCAGTCTTTTTCTGCGAGCGTGGCTTTCACTTTCACCATGTCATTCACCGGAATACCTTCGGTGATGCAGACGATGATCTTGATGCCAGCATCGGCAGCTTCAAGAATTGCGTCCGCTGCGTAAGGCGCAGGCACGTAGATCATCGAAGCGTCAGCGCCCGTTGCCTTCACGGCATCGTGGCAGGTGTGGAACACAGGCAGACCGAGATGCGTAGAACCACCGCGACCTGGCGTTACACCGCCAACCAGCTTGGTGCCGTACGCAATCGCTTGTTCAGAGTGGAACGTGCCCTGCTTACCGGTGAAGCCCTGGCAAATAACTTTGGTATTTTTGTTGATCAGAATCGACATGACTTACTTTCCTTGGGCTGCTGCAACGACGGTCTTAGCCGCCTCGGTGAGATCGGAAACGGGCGTGATTTTGAGGCCGCTCTTTTCGAGCAGCTCACGACCCTTCTCCATGTTGGTGCCTTGCAGGCGCGCAACAACAGGAATTTTCAGATCGGTCTGTTTGCAAGCCTGGATGATGCCTTCGGCAATCAGGTCGCAGCGCACGATACCGCCGAAGATGTTGATGAAGATCGCCTTCACTTCTGGCGATTTGGTGATGAGCTTGAATGCTTCCGTCACTTTCTCAGCCGTGGTGCCGCCACCAACGTCGAGGAAGTTGGCAGGCTGGCCACCGTGCAGTTTGACGATGTCCATCGTTGCCATGGCAAGGCCTGCGCCGTTAACCATGCAACCGATGTTGCCTTCGAGCGTGACGTAGTTGAGATCAAACTTGCTGGCTTCGCGCTCGCGCTCATCTTCCTGTGAAGGATCGCGCATGTTGGCGATCTCTTTCTGGCGGAACAGGGCGTTGTCGTCAAAGTTGAGCTTGGCGTCGAGGGCAAACACATTGCCTTCTTTGGTCACGATCAGCGGATTGATTTCGACGAGGCTGCAGTCGAGATCGGTGATCATCTTCGAGAGGCCGAGCATGATCTTGGTGAACTGGTCGACCTGTTCTTTGGTCAGGTCCATGAAGAAGCCGAGTTCACGCGCCTGATAAGGCTGCAGACCAGCGGCTGGATGCACGGAGACGTGCTTGATCTTTTCTGGCGTGTTGTGCGCCACTTCTTCGATGTCCATACCGCCGGCAGCGGAGGCCATGAACACAACGCGCTCAAGCGTGCGGTCAACCACGGCGGAGACGTACAGCTCACGCGCGATGGCGGAAGGTTTTTCAACCCAGACGCTGTTCACCGGCAAGCCGTGTGCATCGGTCTGAATGGTGACGAGCTTCTTGCCGAGCATCGCTTTTGCGGCTTCTTCAACCGCGTCGAAACCTTCAACCAACTTAACGCCACCCACTTTGCCACGGCCGCCGGCATGGACCTGCGCCTTGACTACGAATTTCTCGCCACCAACCTGCTTGGCCGCTGCACGAGCCTGTTCAGGGCTTGCTGCGAGGGCGCCTTGTGGCACTGGAATGCCATAGCGCGTGAAGATTTCTTTGGCTTGATACTCGTGTAAATTCATTCGAACTTCCTGATCAGTCTTTTGCGAGGGTGGGGATTCTCCTCCAAGGTACTCGGATAAGGCAAAACCAGCCCCACCCGCAAGGAGTAGCCCAATTAAATTGGATTGTTATTTTTTATTAGTTACAGAAATATTAGTATATAAAAAATAACAACTGGTAAGCCCACAGTAAAGACTGCGGACGGCCAGCGACAGAGACGCAATGGCCGCCTACAATTAGCAAAATACATACCACTTGCACCGAAAAAACCCATGATATTCCGCTTACTACTGATTGCTGCTGCCATCTGGATTGTCTGGCGCCTGTTTCGCGGTGTCCGCATCCACGTAGAGCGCGCACAGCCACCTCCGCCCCAGCGTTATGAGGCAATGGCGCGCTGCGAAAAGTGCGGTACGCACCTGCCCGCCGAGTCACTTTCAAAGACCGGACTCTGTGGCCGCTGCTCAGGATGAGCCTATATGGTGCGCAAACGGATCGGCGCATTAGCTCGTCTGCACTAAGTTGCAGCGCGTGACCATGTCTGTTGCCGCAACCCAGCGAGATAGCACCCACGCTGATTGGCGCTTGCTGCGCTTGCTGTCGCTTTATCGACTCGTCCTCATCAGCGCGCTACTGATTGCGTATGAGACCGGCTTTAGCGGGGTCATTTTCGAACAAACCCTGTCGAAACTGTTTCGCTACACCTGCGACGCCTACGCCATCGTCGCGCTGGCATTGCTGCTGCCGCTGTTTGCGCGCCGTCCCAGCCTGACCGCACAGGCACAGGTGCAATTTGCGATTGATGCGATTGCGCTCGGCCTCTTGGTCTATGCCAGCGGCGGCGTCCCCAATGGCATGGGCATCTTGCTGATCACGCCCGGCATCGCCACAGCCATTCTGCAAACACCGCGTATCGCGCTGCTACAAGCCGCTGGCGCCACGCTGGTGATGTTTAGCGAAGAGCTACTGAGACAATCCAGCATTGGCTTCGTCGCTTCAGAATTCACCGTCACCGGCTTTCTGGGCTTGATGTTCTTCGCCACCATGATGTCCGCCAACACCGTTGCCGTGCGCGCACGTCGTAGTGAAGCTTTGGCTGAACGCGTTGGCAGCGATTTGGCCAACATGTCGCGCCTCAATGACAGCATCATTGAGAACATGCACACCGGCGTATTGGTCGTGAATGCGCAACGGCGGCTGCGCAGCTCCAACACAGCAGCAGGCCGCCTGCTACACACCAATCTCACCAACGGTCATGCACTCGCCACAGGCGCACCACAACTCGATGTCGCTCTGCGCGACTGGATGGTTGGCGCAGCCCCAGCACCCAATGTACTCAGCGCAGGTATGGTGGACGTCATCCCGCGCTTCACGCGACTCGGCTGGGGCGACGACGCACCGGTGCTGATTCTGTTGGAAGATGCTGGCGCACTGCGTGAACAAGCGCAGCAGATGAAACTCGCAGCGTTGGGTCGATTGTCTGCCAGCATCGCGCACGAAATTCGCAATCCACTCTCGGCGATTAGTCACGCTGGGCAGTTGCTCGCGGAATCCAGCGAACTCCAGGGCGAAAACCAACGACTGCTCGGCATGATCCAACGCCACGGCGCGCGCATCGAAAAAATTATTCGCGATGTTCTCAGCATCTCGCGCCGCGAAACGCGCGAAATCGCCACGCTGCCGCTCAGAAGCTGGCTGGTCCGCACCGCCAATTTGTACCAAGAAGGTCACCCGCTACAGCAGCGCCCCATAGAGATCTCAGATATCCCCAGCAGTTTGATGGTGGAATTTGATCCGGATCATCTGCAGCAAGTACTGTTTAATCTCTGGGACAATTCTTTTGAACATGCGCGCGAATACAATGTGCTGGTATTCGTTAACGCTGGCCCCGCACGCTCTGGCGCTGTTTGGCTAGAGGTTCGCGACAACGGCCCGGGCATTCCAGACGAGCTGGTGGAACAGGTTTTTGAACCCTTCTTTACCACCGCTGCGCATGGCACCGGACTGGGGCTTTATTTATCGCGTAGTCTCTGCGAATACAATCAAGCCAAACTCGTACACGTTCCGCAGCCTGAAGGCACTTGTTTCCGTATTCTGTTCTCGCAAGATAAGCATTCATGACCAAAGCTTCAGCCCTAATTGTTGATGACGAAGCTGACATCCGCGAGCTGGTGGAAATCACCCTCACGCGCATGGGCTTAAAGACTCAATCCGCAGCCACACTGGCTGAGGCGCACGCGCTGCTGGCTGAACGTAAATTTGATTTCTGCATCACCGATATGCGCCTGCCAGACGGCAATGGCCTTTCGTTGATCCAACATATCCAACGCGAAATTCCATGCATGCCCGTCGCCATGATCACGGCTTACGGCAATGCACAGGCTGCAGTGGAAAGCCTTAAAGCAGGCGCATTCGATTTCGTCTCGAAACCAGTCGATCTCGCAACACTGCGAAAATTGGTTGATAGCGCGCTCAAGCTGCGCAAGAACGATACCGCAGACACTCCCGATCAAGAACTGCTCGGCACGCACGAAACCATCCGCAATCTGCGCGCAATGATTGAACGTCTCGCGCGCTCACAAGCGCCAGTGCATATCGCGGGCGAATCCGGCACGGGTAAAGAGCGCGTCGCACAGTTGATTCACAAGCAGGGCCCACGCGGGCAATCACCGTTCATGCCAGTGAACTGCGGCGCGATTCCAACAGAGCTGATGGAAAGCGAATTCTTTGGCCACGTTAAAGGCAGCTTTACTGGCGCAGTCCGCGATAAGCAGGGGCTTTTCCAGAGCGCTGAAGGCGGCACCTTGTTCTTGGACGAAGTCGCTGATCTGCCCTTGCATATGCAGGTGAAATTGCTGCGCGCGGTACAAGAACGTTCGGTACGACCGGTCGGCGCGGAAACCGAAGTTCCCGTCAATGTGCGCATCATTTCTGCTACACACAAAAATTTGAACGACTTGGTTAATCAAGGCGCATTCCGCCAAGATCTTTACTATCGTTTGAACGTGATTGAAGTGCGCACACCGCCCTTACGTGAACGTGCCGACGATATTCCGCTGCTGTCAGAACACATCCTCACCCGACTCGCGCGCGACAACGGCCTCGGAACGCCGCCGAAACTGGAAGCACAAGCGCAGCGGCAACTGCGTGAATACAACTTCCCAGGCAATGTGCGAGAACTCGAAAATATTCTTGAGCGCGCGATCACCATGTGTGATGGCAAGGTCATCAGCGCTAGCGATCTTCAACTGCGTCCTTCTGCGCCTGTGCAATTTTCTTCTGCAGCTGCGACAGAGAATGCTGCATTAGGCGATCACATAGAAGAAATCGAGAAGCGTGCGATTCGCGAGGCGCTTGAGAAAGCGCGTTACAACAAGACGCGCGCTGCGGAACTACTTGGCATGTCGTTCCGTTCGCTGCGGTATCGCATTAAGAAGTTGGGCATCGAATAAGCTGCCTTTGATGAGGGTCCAGTGCGCCGCCTTGCGGCGTAAGTCTTCTTATTCTTCTCTGATGTGGTGTGTTCCGCGCTGAGGCGCGGGTAACTTTCTTTGATTAACGTCAAAGAAACTCACGAAAGAAAACGTTTCTAGAAGCAAAGCCACTTGTGCTTTTCTCAAGCAAGCAGCCAGCACGATGGCGCACTTTATTTATCAGCATGTAAAAAGTGTGAGCGGCACTTTTTCTCGCATTGGAAGCGACAGCCAGAACACATTCGGGTGCTAAAAGCTGAAAGGCACAAGTGGCTTTGCTTTTAAAGGTGATTTCTTTGGGTTACTTTTCTTTGCACCAGCAAAGAAAAGTGACTCGCGCCACAGCGCGAAACACGCCACCTCAATAAAAACAGGCAGTAGCACCGCCGCAAGGCGACGCGCTGGGCCATCAGCGTGCAAGATAAAGTTAATCCCGATAAGACGGATCAATCCGATCCAGCTTGCGCAGTAACCCCGGCCAAGCCAATTGCCCACCCAACCCTTTTGTCACCTGCATCGCAGCAGCCTGAATGCCATCCAGAATCGGCTTAGCGACTTGCACCAACTCTCCGCCGCCGGCCTGCGCTCGCACTTGGATCGTGCAAGCAGCTTCCATCACATACATCGCGAGGAAGGCATCAGCCGGCGTTGTCCCAACAGTCAGCAAACCATGATTACGCAACATCAGGCTGGTCTTGTTACCCAGATCGCGTACCAAACGCGGCTTCTCATCTTCGTTGAGCGCGATGCCTTCGTAGTCGTGATACCCAAGCGAGGCCAGAACAATCACCGATTGCTGTGAAATCGGCAGCAATCCGCCCTTCTGCGCAGATACTGCAACACCGTTGAGCGAATGCGTATGCATCACACACATCGCATCTTCACGTGCCGCATGAATCGCACTGTGAATGGTGAAACCTGCGGGATTAATCTCGTAGGGCGACTCCGCCACTTTCTTCCCATTGAGATCAATCTTGACCAAAGACGATGCGGTGATTTCTTCAAACAGCATGCCGTACGGATTAATCAAAAAATGATGTTCAGGACCGGGCACGCGCGCAGAGATGTGGGTAAACACCAGATCGTCCCACTTGAAATGGGCCACCAAACGATAAGCCGCAGCCAGATTTACACGCGCCTCCCTTTCCTGCTTTGAGACCGAACTACGTAGAGAATGGGTGTTGCTATCAATGATGCGTTCCATAAGGTCTCCATTGCGGCTACCGGTTTAGGTAGCTGCGCCTTTCATCAAGCTGGGTTAGATTTCAGCCTCATCATTCCTCGGTGACTGCCATGCCGTCAAAGCCTACCGCGCCATTCACACCCGCACTGTTCAAATTCCTCAAGGATCTCAAGCGCAATAACAATCGCGAATGGTTCACCGAGAATAAGGCGCGCTATGAAGCGGAACTGAAAGAACCCTGCCTGCGCTTTATCGCTGCATTGGACGCACCGCTGAAAGAAACGATCAGCGAACAGTATGTCGCCAGTCCCAAGGCAATTGGCGGCTCACTATTCCGCATTTATCGCGATACACGCTTCTCCGGCGATAAGACACCGTACAAAACCCACGCCGGCATGACCTTCTTCCATCAGGCCACCAAAGCCGTAGCGCGCGGTAGCGACGGCAGCAATGCCTCACCGGGTCGCCTTGATGCGCCGCTGTTTTATTTGCACCTGCAGCCGGGTGAGTGCTTTATCGGCGGCGGCGTCTGGCACGGCCAGCCCGAGACGCTCAAGCGCATCCGCGCCTATATGGTGAATAACCCCGCCAGTTGGAAGAAAGTCACGCGCAGTGCGGCATTTAGCAAGCTCTATACGCTCGACGGTGACAGCCTGTCGCGCCCACCAGCAGGCTATGACCCCGCGCATGAGCTGATTACAGACCTCAAACGCAAGGATTTTGTCTGCACGGCCTCGCTCAGCGAAGAGCAGGTTTGCTCGCCAGACTTTCCCAAAACCGTGCTTAAACACTTCGCTACGGCAGCGCCGATGATTGACTGGCTTTGCGGGGCACTCGATCTGGACTTCTAATAGCCAGACCATTTCTGCCCTATTAAAAGTAATAGAGAGCCCAAAATACTATCGCGCATAAGCCCATTATTTTTATATTCTTTTGCTGCACTCCTTAGAATCAAAAAATTATATGCGCCTGCCATCTCTACGCTCTCTCATCGTTGGCTCCCTGAGCCTGTGCTTACTGGCTGCTTGCAGCAGCAGTAGCCCGACTGACACCTCTAGCGGCAGCACCGGTGGCGGTCGCACCTTTCTGATCAAGCCAGGTGCCAATGCAACCACCGACATGGTGGCTGCGATGGTGCAAGCCGCACCGGGTGACGTGATCCAGTTCGACTGCGGTTACTTCGAACTCACTTCGTCGCTGCAGCTGATCAACACCGAAGACATCCGCGTCAAAGGCTGCGGCAAAGACAAGACGGTGTTGTCGTTCAAGAACAACAACGCACCGGAAGGCATTCTCGCCGTCAACGTTCACGGCTTCTGGGTGGAAGATCTGACGGTACTCGACACCGGCGGCAATGGTGTGGAAATGCGTTCGGTTGATCACGGAACGGTCACTCGCGTGCGTGCGATCTGGTCATCTGGCGGCGGTCGCGTCAGCCCCGATCCGATCAATGAAACCAATTGGTCAGCCAACTCAGCCAAGCGCCTCAACGTCGCTTGCACCAGTCCGGCTGTGCGTGATCCCAATGTGCCTGAGAACGTGCTGCTGGGCGGCACCACTTCGCCGGACTACACCGTCAGCGCCAAGACCGGCCGTTACGGCATCTATCCGGTGTCATCACGAAATATTCTGATCGACGAATCTGAATCGGTTGGCGCCTCCGACGCCGGCATTTACGTCGGCCAAACCACTACCGCGATCATCCGCAAGAGTCGTGTCGCCTATAACGTTTTTGGTTTTGAAATCGAGAATGTGCAGAGCGGCGAATATGTCGGCAACCTTGCTGAGTGCAACACCGGCGGCTTCCTGATCTACGATCTCGACGGTCTCGGCCAGTATGGTGACAAAACCACCATGCACGACAACGTCTCGCGCAAGAACAACACCTACAACTTCACCTCTGGTGGCATCGTTGGCAAGGTTCCACCAGGCAGCGGCATGATCACGCTGGCCTACGATCGCATCGACATCTACAACAACGAATTCCGCGACAACAACACCGGCGGCATCATTCATACCAGCTATGAGCTGTTCCCTTCAGGCGATCGTCCGAGCGAACACCGCATTGACTGGTACACCGAAGGCGTACACATCTGGAGCAACAAGTTCTTCAACAACGGCAATGGCCTGCCATTGCCGACCAGCACTGCATTGATTGATCAGGACCTGACCAAGTTGCTACCGATCCTGATTGGTGTGAAGAACCAGGCCGGCTGTCTGTTGAATCTGCCGACCTGCCTGGCTGCTGGCCTGACCGTGCCTGTCGGCCCGCACGGCGCGCACATCCTCTGGGATGGCCTGCTCGATACCTACAACAAGGATTGCCCGTATCCGACAGATGTCGACGGCAAGCCTGTACCTAAAAATGATATCGGCAAGCCGCTGATGAGCAACCAGACGCCGGATCCGTCCTGCCATTACAACGCTTACAAGTTCGACACCAGCAAGCCGGATGCGCCGCGCATCAAGCCGCAATGGTTTTCCTGCATCGACGATGACAACCAGTTCAGTAGCGGTGCCCTGCCCTTTGCCAACTTCCACGGCACCAAGGGCCTAGAGCTGGTGGTTGAAAACAATCTTGATCCGGCCGCGCTGCCGCTGATCGCATCCGACTTCGACATGTCGCCGCACAAATGCGTCGCACGCTACGGCAAGAATCTGCCAAAGCTGCCTGAAGTGGTGATTCCGCCATTCAAGCGCAGCGGTGCGTTTGACCCAGCACCCACGCAGGAAAAGATCGACAAGCTTTGCAAAGCGGGCGGCTCTGGCGTCAATTTTGACGCTGCACCTGTCAACTGCCCAACGCTCGATCAGTATCGCTTGTTCGATGACGCAACCGATCCAACCAGCCAACCAAATAGTGGCGGCGTGCCGTTCGCGCTCAACACTAAGTTGTTCTCGGATTACGCCGTGAAATATCGCGTGGCGTTTATTCCTCCAGGCAAGAAAGCCATCTACAAGGACGCCAAGACTGACGGCGCCAACGCGACGCTGATCTTCCCCACGGGCACGATCATCGCCAAGACCTTCTCGTTCAGAAACGAAGTCGCCAACACAGAAGTCGCAATTGAAACGCGCTTGCTGATCAAGCGTGCTACGTCGAAGGGACAGATTCGCTGGGATGGCCTGCCTTACATCTGGACGACAGAGGGCGGCAAGCGCGTTGCCAAGCTAGCGATGGGTGGCGGTACTGCTTCGGTGTCTTGGAATCAGCACAATACTGACTCCGGCGTCGCTGAAGTCGGCAGCACCAGCAACTACCTGATCCCGAATGCGGGCCAGTGCCAGAGCTGCCATTCCAACGACAATAAGGAAGCTGGCGCTTCACCAATCGGGCCGAAGGTGCGCTTCCTCAATCGCCCTTTCAAGTCGGAATCAACGGTTGTTACCGATCAAAGTCATCACGATGTGTTCGGCAAAAATCAGATCAAGTATCTCTGCGACAAGGGTTTGGTCTCAGGTTGCCCATCTGATCTCGGAGTTGATCCGACCACACAGATTGCGACCAAGCTGGAACGCGCGCCTGCGTACAACAAGCCGGGCGATGCTGGATTCACCGCAGGCTCTGACGCGGATATCGAAGCCCGCGCCCGCGCTTATCTCGAAGTGAACTGCGCGCATTGCCACAACCCGCACGGGTTTGCGGCAAGCACGGGCTATTACCTCGACTCACTGCGTCCAGTGGATTTGAGCTACGGCATTTGCAAACGTCCTACGGCAACCGGCACTGAAGGTCGCGGCGGTCGTACGTATGACATTCACCCAGCGAATGTCGGGGATTCCGTACTAGCATTCCGCACCGGCCCTGAGGCAACACTGCCAGCCGCACGCATGCCACCACTGGCACGCAGCGTTGTGCACATCGAAGGACATGATCTGCTTGAACAGTGGATTGGCAGCGTTGTGAAAGCTGACGAGAGCAAATACCCAGGCTCGACCAGCTGCGCTAACTAAGCGTTTGAAAATGGGCCTCCTCGCAGTCAAGACTGCGGGGAGGCCTTTTTATTTCTGGATGCGGCCGCTTCGCTAGCAGTACTCGCGTAAAGCCGCTGTCTTTAAAATTTCAGCGCTGCCATCCATTGCGCAACAGCATTTCTATTTGAGAGCCCGGCCCGCACATCCCTGTGCGGGCGATCGGCCGCGCCGCGAACAATGTTCGCGAAGCGCGCGGCCTCACCCCTCATCACCGCTATCAGCACCAAGACGCGTCGCCAGTGCATACAACTCGTTCTTGCGACGACCAGTAATTTCAGCCGCCAGTTTTGCTGCTTGTGATGCGCCCAACTCTTGCATCAGCACACGCAGAATACGCGTTGCTTCTGCATCATCCGCATGTGCGTCGCTTGCCTCAGCGCCTTCGAGCACTAAAACAAATTCACCACGACTGCGGTTGCTATCTTGTTTGAGCCATGCGGCGACTTCGGTCGCAGTTGCAGTGATGCTCTGTTCAAATAATTTGGTCAGCTCACGCGCAAGACAAAGCTGACGTGTAGGAAACACTTCAGCGATAGCGTCTACAGATTCGCCAATGCGATGGCTGGATTCATAAAACATCAGCGTACGAGTTTCAGCAGCCAATACCTTCAAGCGCGCTGCGCGAGCCTGTGCTTTCGGTGGCAAAAAGCCGATGAAGGTGAAACTGTCCGTCGCAATGCCAGAAATCGATAAAGCCGCCACCGCTGCACAAGGGCCCGGCACCGTGATCACAGTGACACCCGCCGCACGCGCTGCGCGCACCAACGCAAACCCGGGGTCAGAGATCAGTGGCGTTCCTGCATCCGAGACCAATGCCAGCGATTGACCATTTTTGAGTGCCTGCACCAAGGTCGACGCGCTCTGATCTTCATTGTGATCATGCAGCGCAACCATGGGCTTGCGAATATTGAACTGAGCCAGCATGGAGCCCGTGGTGCGCGTGTCTTCAGCACAAATGCGGTCAACTCCGCCCAAAACGGCCTGTGCGCGCGGGGATAAATCGCCCAGATTGCCGATAGGCGTTGCGACGACGTAAAGATTTCCTGCAATAACGGCGGGGGCTGTCATGTGTAAAGCCGATTGGGGGTGGCGTGAATAAAGGGCATGTCATACTTTACCGCGTATGAACATTGATCTTCGCCCACGTCGCTTGCTCTTACTCGCCGGCACCCTGCTGCTGGCATTTTCTGCGGCCACTCATGCGGAGCCGCCGCCTTATGCGGCGCACGTGGATAACGCCCGTAAAGCCTCCTATGACGGGCACTACGCTGAAGCCTCACGCGCTTTTGAGGCCGCCGCCAAAACTTCATCTGCGCCCTTCACCGCTGAATTCTTGTTGTCTGCCGCAGAAGCCGCGCTGAAATCAGGCGATGCCGCACGCGCTGAACTTCTTTGCGCCCAAATTCCCAGCGGTTCTCTCGATACGACGCAGATGGCGCGACTCAACGCCGTTCGCGCAGTCGCGCAGACCACCGCACCTACAGATGCCGCGCCACCTGCCGCTGCAGCTCCGGCTCCAGTGCTCGCACCTGTGCAGCCTTCCCTACCGGCCAGCACTGGCCTCGCTTTGATTCTGCCGTTGAGTGGCACGCTGGCTCCCACCGCTGAAGCGGTACGCGACGGGTTTATGGCTGCCGCACTCAAGAATCCGAATCACCTGCCCGTACGCTTGTACGACTCTGGCAACAGTAACGAAAGCTCATTGGCTGCTTATCAACAAGCGCTGCGAGAAGGCGCGAGTTTTGTTGTTGGCCCGCTGCGTAAAGAATCGATTGCTGCAATTGCCGCACTCGGTCAAATGCAGGTGCCGGTGTTAGCGCTCAATTATCTGGATGAAGCTGCGCGCGTACCACCTAATTTTTTCCAATTTGGCCTTGCACCAGAAGACGAAGCTCGTGCCGCTGCTGAGCATGCCGTAGCGCAAGGTAAAAAATTTGCCGTCGCACTCGTCCCACAAACTGAATGGGGCGATCGCGTGTTCGCCGCTTTTGAAAAACGTCTGCGCGAACTCGGCGGCGGTGTGCGCAGATCTGCGCGATACAAAGTCGGCACTGTCGATTTCAGCAAAAGTATCCAAGGTCTGATGAAGCTGGAACCCGTTCCAAACAGCAACAACGGAGTTGCCCCAGCTGTTGCCAGTAAAAAGCCCGTCGAGCTACGCCCTCGCGGCGATTTCGATTTTATTTTTATGCCCGCACGCGCTAGCGATGCACACATGATCTGGCCGCAGTTTCGCTTCTACCGCGGCACAGGTTTGCCGGTATACGCCACATCAATGATTTATGGCGGTAGCGGTGATAACGAACTAAGCAGCGTGAACTTCTGCGATATGCCGATGATGCTGCAGGCCGATAGCACTTGGGCTGGTGTACGTGCCGACGCCGCTGATTTGCCTGCGATCAAAACGCAGCCACGCTTGTTTGCGCTCGGTTATGACGCCTACAACCTGGTGGGCCTGATGCAAAGCGGCAAGATACAGACAGGTGCTGTGATCCCTGCTGCCAGCGGCGGTTTGGTGATGAGGTCTAACGGTGCGATTAATCGCACGCTGGGCTGCGCGCAGTTCCGCGACGGTGGCATCCGCGCCTCGGACGCATCCACATCAGCGCAATGAACGGCGCTGCGGCCGAAGACTTGGCGCTGCGACATCTGCAAGGCAAGGGCCTGAAGACAATTGCACGCAACTGGCGTTGTCGCGGCGGCGAACTCGACCTAGTGATGCGTGAAGGTGAAACACTGGTGATTGCTGAAGTACGCAAACGCAGCAGCGATGCATTCGGTGGCGCCGCGGCTTCAGTGGATGCACGCAAACGCGAACGCATCATTCAGTCGACGCAAAGATTCCTGCTTGCGCATCCACAATTTCTTGAGGCGCCTGTGCGCTTTGATGTACTGACGCTCGATCGCACTGACAAGATTGAGTGGATCAAGGCGGCGTTTGATAGCAATGACTGAGCCTCTTTCACCTGCAGCACTCAAAGTCTGTCGCGAAGTTTTCGGCGGCAATCGTTTTCTCATCGATCCCGCAGATTGCCTGGCTTATGGCTACGACAACAGCCGCCGCGTCGCGATGCCGCAAGCCGTGGCGTTTGCTACGAGCCATGACGAAATTGCAGCGCTACTACGCGTTTG
>JAZKEM010000093.1:0-11382 GCA_040387055.1 Pseudomonadota bacterium
CGGTATGTCCATCATGCAATCGCTGTTGGGTGGGGGTAGTCAGACATTGATCGGGCTGGATATTAGTTCCAGTGCGGTCAAGCTATTGGAGTTGGGGAAAAAAGGCGACAAGTTTCAGGTTGAAACTTACGCCATTGAGCCTCTTCCGCCAAACGCGGTCAACGACAAACAGATTATGGATCCGAAGGCAGTCGGCGAAGTCATCGCGCGCGCTGTGAATCGGGCTGGGTCGCGTGCCAAGCATGCGGCTGTGGCTGTGGCTGGTGCCTCGGTTATCACCAAGATTGTGCAAATGCCCGGCAACCTCTCTGAAAACGATCTTGAAGCCCAGATCAAAGCAGAAGCTGACCAATACATCCCCTATCCGATTGATGAAGTAAACCTGGATTTCCAGGTGATCGGAAAGAGCGAAAAAATGGGCGACATGGTTGATGTTTTGCTCGCGGCTTGCCGCAAAGAGCAGATCGAACAGCGCTGCGCCGCCGTAGAAATTGCAGGCCTCAAACCGATGGTCGTGGATATTGAATCCTATGCCTTGGAAAATGCTTGTCAGTTCCTGCGTTATCAGATGCCGGACGAAGGCAAAGACAAGACGATTGCCATTATTGATGTCGGCTCTAGCAATACCTCGGTATTGATCCTGCACGACATGAAGACGGTTTATACACGCGACCAATCTTTTGGTGGCAAACAACTTACTGAAGACATCATGCGGCACTACGGCATGTCGTATGAAGAAGCGCTGCGTGCCAAGCGTAGCGGCAATCTTCCAGAGACTTACAACGAAGAAGTGTTGTCACATTTTCTTGCAGACATGGCACAGCAGGTCGATCGCTCGCTGCAGTTTTTCTTTTCTGCAGCGTCGCAATACAGCAGCGTGGATCAAGTCATTCTTGCTGGTGGTTGTGCGCATATTCCTAACGTTGAGAGCTACATCAATCAGCGTTTGCAGATTCCGACAGTGGTGGCCAAGCCCTTTGCGCGCATGGGGGTTTCGTCCAAAGCAAAACCACCGATGCTGGCTAAAGATGAAGGCGCCATGTTGATTGCCTGTGGTTTGGCCTACCGCGCTTTTGATGAGGCGAGGTAAGTCATGGCGATCAAAATAAACCTATTAGATTGGCGCCAAGAACTACGCGATGCGCGTAAGAAGCAGTTCATTTCCCTATTGGGACTGAGCTCAATTGCTTGCGCAGCCTTGGTTTTACTGGGGATGCTTTTGGCTAGCGAAGCGATCGATCATCAGAACTCACGTAATGCCTATCTCAAGCAGCAGATCACTGAAACTGAGAAAAAGATCAAAGAAATTCAGGATCTCGAAAAAACTAAGGCTAGCCTGCTTGCGCGTATGCGCGTAATTGAGCAGTTGCAAGCGAGCCGTTCGGCGACGGTACATTTCTTCGATGAAATTGTGAACACCATACCCGAAGGTATTACGCTGACTTCGATCAAGCAGAGTGGCACGAATGTCAGCATTGATGGCATTGCCGAATCTAATGGCCGTGTTTCAACTTACATGAAGAATTTAGAGTCTTCTGAGTGGTTTACAGAGCCGAGGTTGGTCGTAATTTCTACTAATCCAAAAGATAAGTTGCGGAAGAGTACGTTTACGCTGAAGGTCAAAAATCTCACAAAGGCAACGCCTAAAGACCAAGGGGAGGACGTGGAATGAATCTCCAGCAGATCATTGACGAACTCCAAGCTTTAGATGCGCAAAATCCAGGAGCTTGGCCTGCGTGGGCCCGACTGTCTGCCGTCATTTTGGCGGCGATTATTATTCTGGCAGCGGGCACGTGGTTTTTAATCAAGCCGAAGATAGAAGAGCTGGACGCTGCAAAGGCGCAGGAACAAGGTCTCCGCACGGAATTTGTCACAAAGCAGGAAAAAGTTGCTGCGCTCGATGCCTACAAAGAGCAGCTTGAAGAAATGCGAAAATCGTTTGGTTCGATGCTTCGTCAGCTTCCAAGCAAGACCGAAGTCCCAAGCCTTCTGAATGATATTTCGCAGACACGTATTGCTTCGAGCCTAGAAGAAGAATTGTTCAGGCCACAAGGCGAATCGCCTAAAGATTTCTATGCGGAAATGCCCAATCAGATCGTCGTGATTGGCACGTACCATGAGATGGGTGCTTTTGTGAGTGGCATTGCAGCACTGCCTCGTATCGTGACAATCGACGATGTCGAAATTCGTCCGGCTGGCAAAGGCGGCAACGGCAATGAGATGAGAATGCAGGCCTTCGCCAAGACCTATCGTTATCTGGATGATGATGAAGTCGCTGCGAGAGCGCCAAAACCTAAAAAAGGTAAGGGCAGAAAATGATCTCTAATATTCTGCTAAGAAGTACTGCGGTTGTGATGGCCTTGAGCTTGTCGGCGTGTTCGATTGGCATGAGCGACTTGGAAGAATTTGTTGCACAAGAAAAAGCCAAGAAATCGACCAAGATCGAACCGATTCCACAGATCAAACAGTACGAAGCGTTTGCCTACGCTGAAGATGGTCGGCGCGATCCATTTCTTTCGGCCGATCCGGACCGGCGGCCTGCTGGCGCGCCAGGGGTTGCTGGTGCTTTAGCCCCAGATATTCATCGTAATCGCGAGCCTTTGGAAGAATTTCCACTGGATGGACTTCGCATGCTCGGCATTATTAACGCCAATGGAAAGACCTACGCCTTGGTTCGAGCGCCGGACAAAATTGTTCACCGTGTTACGCGTGGGGATCACTTGGGCCAAAACTACGGCACCATCACAAAAGTGGACGATACGGAAATCAAGCTGACGGAAATTATTCCGGATGGCTTTGGCGGCTGGATGCAGCGCCTCGCTAGCCTGGCATTGGCGCAGTAGTCGCAAATAGGGAGCTTCAAATGGTGTACAAAATAATCATTCAAAAAGCCCAGACTTTCAGCTCTCGTGTGTTCTTGGGATTAAGCTGCTTGTTCTTCGCAACGGCTGCCTCGGCTGAGGCAAGCCGCAGTCTGCAGTCTGTCGATTTCACTTCGCTCGAAGGTGATCGTGTTCTGTTGACGCTGACGCTGTCAGAGCCGGCGCCAGAGCCGGTTGTTTTCACAATCGATAAGCCAGCACGCTTGTCGCTGGACTTGCCAGATACGCGTTTAGAGCTGGCGGATCGTTTTCGCAAGATTGGTGTAGGCAAGGCTGTATCGCTTGCTGCAGCTGAAGCTAAAGATCGCACGCGTCTTGTGGTTGAGCTCACTGAACTGACGCAGTACAGCGTCCGCGTTGATGGCAATCGCGTTCTTCTTCAGCTAGGTAGCGGCGTGTCCGCGGCTACGGCCGCTCCAAGCGTAGCGAATAACGCTTCGGCTGTTGCAAGCAAGCCAGAACCTAAAATTTCCAATGTTGATTTCCGTCGTGGCGAAAAGGGCGAAGGCCGCATCGTTGTGACACTGGCGGATGTCCGCACTCCTGTGGATGTTCACGAGGAATCCGGCAAGGTTATTGCAAAATTCAAAGGCACAACGCTGCCTGATAATTTGATTCGTCGGTTGGACGTTCTCGATTTTGCAACGCCCGTAAAGTTTGTTGATGTGCGTCGTGATGGCGTCAGCAGCACGATTGTCATTACCCCAGTCGACAAGATGGAATTCGAGCAAGTTGCTTATCAGACAGGCAATATTTTCACGTTGGAGTTACAGCCGCTCACGCAGGATAAGATTGATGAGCGTAAGAAGTTGCAACCGCAATACACTGGCGAGCGCATCAGCCTTTCGTTCCAGAGCGTTGAAATTCGCTCACTGTTGCAAATCATCGCCGATGTCGCTGGTACCAATATGGTGGTGAGCGATAGCGTGAATGGTGACATCGCCATGCGTTTGCAGAATGTCCCATGGGATCAAGCGTTGGACATCATTCTCAAGTCCAAAGGCTTGGGCATGCGTCGCCAAGGCAATGTCATGATGGTTGCGCCGGTGGGTGAAATTGCGGCGCGCGAAAAAGCCGAGCTGGAAGCGCAGAACCAGGTGGTGCAGTTAGCGCCACTGCGCTCAGAAATCATTCAGGTTAATTACGCCAAGGCGTCTGATTTGAAGTCTTTGATCACCAGTGAAAAATCATCGTTGATGTCAGAGCGTGGCCGAGTCAGTGTTGACGACCGTACTAATACGTTGATCGTTCTGGAAACCAGAGACAATATCAATGAAATCCGTAGCCTCGTGTCGCGTCTGGATATTCCAGTGCGTCAGGTTCTGATTGAATCCAGAATTGTGATTGCCAACGATGATTACAGTAAGGAAGTTGGTGCGAAGTTTGGTGTTTCTGCTGTCGATAGAAGCAACATTACTGGGGGAACTGTTGGCACATCAGGTACGTCAGCGGGCGCAGGTGGCGCGGTGAATAATGCAGTTGCTGGTAACCCGATGGCGTTGCCGTCTGATTTCAACGTTAATCTGCCTGCAGCTGGTTCAGCAGGTAGTATTGCCCTCGCTATTCTGGGCGCGAACTATGCGATTGACATGGAGCTTTCGGCGATGCAAACCGAAGGTCGTGGCGAGGTTGTTTCAACGCCGCGTGTTATCACTGCTAACGGTAAAAAGGCTTTGATTGAGCAAGGTCAAGAAGTCCCTTATCAAAGCTCTAGCGCGAATGCAGGCACTAACGTTCAGTTCAAGAAAGCAGTGCTTTCTTTGGATGTCACCCCTCAAATTACGCCGGACAACCGCGTGCTTATGGATTTGGAAGTGAAGAACGATTCCATCGGGCAGATCATTCAAGGCAATCCTGCGATTGATACCAAGCGCATGACGACTCAGGTGCTGATCAAGACCGGCGAAACGGTAGTGTTGGGCGGCGTCTACCAGCAGACCAACAGTAAGAACACGTCAAAAATACCATTGCTTGGCGATATCCCCTTGCTGGGCGTGTTGTTCCGCAATGACCTCAACAAGTCGACCAAGCGCGAATTGCTGATCTTTGTAACCCCTAAGATCCTGCAAGACGGGCTCAAGGTTAATTAAATTCTTGGCCATGGCCCCTCCGTGCGGATTCGCCGGAGGGGCCTTTTCTTTTTTTGACCCTTGGATAGCCCGGCTCCGTTATACTCACGAATGTTCACGGGCAGCCCGTTTTGGCGCGCCCGGTTAATTCCAAAAAATGGCCAATAAAAGCAATATCTTCCTGATCGGCCCTATGGGCGCGGGCAAAACAACGGTAGGCAAGCGCCTAGCCGATACCCGTGGCATGGAGTTTGTCGACAGCGATCAAGAAATTGAGGCCCGCACCGGCGTTGATATCGCCTACATCTTCGAAAAAGAAGGTGAAGCTGGGTTCCGCAAGCGCGAGCGTGGCATCATTGCCGAGCTGACCGGCCGACAGAACATCGTATTGGCAACGGGTGGCGGCGCTGTTTTGGAGTCCGATAACCGGCAGGCCCTCTCTGCGCGTGGTTTTGTGGTTTATCTACACGCCAGCGTAGAGCAGCAGCTGGCGCGTACCGCCCGCACCGAAAACCGTCCGCTTCTACAGAACGCGGTCGATCGACGTGAAGTTCTGGACCAGCTATTCGCTTTTCGCGATCCGCTGTATCGTGAAATCGCCGATCTACTTTTGCACACGGATGGCCGTAACGCGCGAGTGCTGGCGCGTGATATTGAAGATCATCTAGAGCGCCCGGCCAGCGCCATTTAGTACGCTTATGAGAACGCTTAACGTAGAACTGGGTGACCGTAGTTACCCGATCAGAATCGGCGCCGGCTTGCTTTCAGACCGCGCGCAGTTTGCTGAGATCGAAAATCGCAAGATTAAAATTGTGACGGACGCCAATGCCGGCCGTCGCTATCTCCCAGCCCTGCTCTACACCTTGGCGCTCACGCCTGAAGACGTTCTGGTTTTGCCTGCTGGCGAAACGCAAAAAACCTGGACGAGTGCTGAAAAAATTCTGGATTGGTTGCTCGCAAGCAACTTTGGTCGCGATGGTGTTTTAATCGCGCTGGGTGGCGGTGTAATTGGCGACATGGCTGGTTTCTGCGCAGCGCTGTATCAGCGCGGCATCGACTTTGTTCAAGTGCCAACGACGCTCCTATCGCAGGTTGATTCTTCTGTCGGTGGCAAGACGGCAGTCAATCACCCGCGTGGCAAGAACATGATTGGTGCGTTTCACCAGCCTAAGGCGGTGATTGCCGACATCAACACGCTCAAAACTCTGCCGCCGCGTGAGCTGGCCTCAGGTCTCGCAGAAGTCATCAAATATGGCATGTTGGCCGACGCTGAATTCCTCAAGTGGATTGAGCAGAATCTCGACAAGATGTTGGCCTTGGATGCTGAAGCGCTAACCAAAGCCATCTACCGCAGCTGCGAGCTCAAAGCCCGCATCGTTGCGCAGGATGAGCGTGAGTCCGGCCCGCGTGCCTTGCTCAATCTTGGCCATACCTTTGGTCACGCCATCGAAACCTTTACGGGTTATAGCGAGTGGCTGCACGGCGAAGCCGTTGCAGTCGGTCTGTGCATGGCCGCAGATATGTCGACTCAGATGGGTTGGCTGTCGGTGGAAGACGCGCTGCGCTGCAGATCGCTGATTCAGCGCGCAGGTTTGCCGACGCGTCCGCCTGAGGGCATGACGCCAGAAGATTTCCTCGAACTGATGGGTCACGACAAGAAAGTCGCTGCCGGTAAGGTGCGTCTCGTGTTGTTGCGCAAGCTCGGTGTGTCCGTGCTCTCTGCAGACTTCGATGAAAAAGCCCTGCAGGCTACGCTCAAGCATTTCACACAGGCGTAATCGTTCATAAATTGCGGGTGGGGCGCGTTTTCGGCTCTAATCACCGTATGAATGCCTCACTAGCCGTATACGCTGCCAGCGCTGAAAACTCGCGTGGTAGACGTCACCCCGAAGCGCCTCCCGGTTATCGCAGTGAATATCAGCGTGATCGCGATCGCATCATTCACTCCGGCGCCTTCCGTCGTCTCGAATACAAGACGCAGGTTTTCGTTAATCACGAAGGCGATTTGTTCCGCACGCGTTTGACGCATTCACTGGAAGTCGCGCAGATCGCGCGCACCATCGCACGCACGCTGTCGCTCAACGAAGATCTTTGTGAAGCGATTTCACTCGCACACGATCTCGGCCACACACCTTTTGGTCACGCCGGGCAGGATGCACTTAACCCCTGCATGAAAGCCTATGGCGGCTTTGAGCACAACGCACAATCGCTGCGCGTCGTGGATGAGCTTGAAGACAAGTACGCAGATTTTCGCGGGCTCAATCTCACGTTCGAAACACGCGAAGGCATTCTCAAGCACTGCTCAAAAGCACGCGCACGTGATCTTGGTGAAATCGGCGAACGCTTTCGGAAAGGCGGACAGCCTGGACTTGAAGCGCAGCTGGCCAACGTCGCGGATGAAATTGCCTACAACAACCACGACATCGATGATGGTTTGCGTGCGCGTTTACTTACGATTGAAGCCATGCGTGAAGTGCCCTTGTTCAAGCGGCATCATGATCAGGCGCGCAAAGCCAATAAGCTGATGAACGCCAAGCAGGAACGCCACGAAACGATTCGTCGCATCATCAATACACTGGTGAGCGATCTAACGGAGACCTCGCGCGCTGCGCTGCTCAAGGCCAAGCCGAAAAGCATTGAAGATGTGCGGGCACGTTCAAAACCGCTGATCGCCTACAGCGCAGAGACACAAGTCGAAAATCTCGCACTGAAAAAATTCTTGCGCGAGCATTTATACAAGCACCACCAGGTCTACCGCATGACGGTGAAGGCGCAGCGCGTGGTGCGAGAACTGTTTGCCGCATTGATTGAAGATCCTCGCCTTCTGCCGCCCGCAAAATTTGAAGATGCAAAGGCGCAAGAAAAGCTTCACGGTAAGACGGGACGTGCGCGAGTTGTTGCGGACTACATCGCAGGCATGACGGATCGCTATGCGCTCGATGAGCACGAACGCCTATTCGATCCGCGTCGTCTTCGCTAATGGCTCGCTTGCCGCGCTTAGCTGTTGCTGGACATGTCCATCATGTTCTTCAGCGCGGCAACAATCGTCAGCACATCTTTGTGGAGACTGAAGACTATCAACGCATGTTGAGTCTGTTGGTTGAACACGCGAAGCGCGAGAAAGTTGCGATTCATGCGTACGTCCTGATGGGCAATCACTTTCATCTTCTCGTCACTCCTGAAACCGATAGCGGTTTATCCGTGATGATGCAGTCGGTGGGGCGCCGCTATGTTCAGTATTTCAATAAGCAGCATCAGCGCAGCGGCACTTTGTGGGAAGGACGCTATCGCGCAACATTGCTGCAGCCAGAACGTTGGTTGATCAATAGCAAAATATTTATCGATCTCAATCCAGTGCGTGGCGGTCTGGTTACGCGCGCATTGGATTATCAATGGTCCAGTCATGGTCACTATGTGGGTCATCACGTCGATAAGTTAGTGACACCACACGCGCTCTATTGGGGCTTGGGCAACACGCCATTTGCGCGCGAGGCGCGCTATGCGGAGCTAACCAATCATGGACTTACCACGGCACAAAACACCGAGTTGATCGAGTCCGCACTAAAAGGCTGGCCCTTGGGTGACGCGCAGTTTGTTGAGGGCTTGCAGAAACAGACCGTGCGTCGCGTCGTACGTCGACGTGCTGGACGGCCTCAATCAAAACAGCTGTTGCCGTGAGCCATTAGCGATGACGAATTAGTGGAAACAAGAAACCGCGTACTGGTAGTAGAGGACGAAGCGCAAACGCGCGAACGACTCGCGCGCGCCGTCAGTGCTGATGCCAACCTTGAGCTATGCGGCACCGCTGCCAACTGCGCTGAAGCACGCGTGCTGTTTGCCGAGCAGCGCCCGCAAGCCGTGCTGATTGATCTCGGCTTGCCAGATGGTAATGGCGCGGCGCTCATTCGCGAACTGATAGCCGTTGCGCCAGAGACATTGTTCATGGTGATCACCGTGTTTGGTGACGAGACGCATGTGGTCGAGGCGATCAAGGCTGGTGCCAGTTCATATCTGTTGAAAGATGCCAGCGCGCTCAGAGTGGCGCGCGCGATTCACGAAATGTTCGAGGGAGGATCGCCGATCAGCCCCGCAGTGGCGCGTCATCTCTTGCAACGTATGCAGGTTCCGAGCGAGCCCAAGCGCGCAGAGCCTGCTGCCCAGCTTTCCGCCCGCGAGCGCGATGTGCTGCTGTTGGTTGCCAAGGGCTACGCCTATCTCGAAATTAGTGAAGCGCTGGATGTATCGGTGAACACGGTTGGCTCCCACGTTAAACAGATTTACCGCAAGCTGGCTGTCAGCTCGCGCGGTGAAGCGGTGTACGAGGCGGTGCAGCAGGGGCTCATCAGCGATCTCAGCAGCGGGCGGCCCCATTGAGTTGGTCAGCGCGCGGGCTCTCGCTGCTGCTGCTCAATGCCTTTGTGACTGCGGTGCTGGTGGTGATCGCGCTGTTACACCGTGCAGGCCCAAGTGACGATGGCGTGCGCGTGCATTGGCTTGTGCAATCGCAAGGCGAAAGCACGCGTTATCAAAGTCACTTCAAATTGCCTGCCAGCACCGCCACGCAAGCGCTCTATATCGAAAGCCTGAGTGGTGCTGCAACCATCTATCTCAACGGCACGGTGCTCGCGCAGCGCCACATTCCTGCTGTCGTCCCCGCATTGGGTGGCTCGCAACCTATGCTGGTGCCACTGCCGAGTGCGCTGCTGCATACGACCGGCAACGAGCTCGCCATTGAGCAAGCAGGCGCGCCATCAACCAGCACTTTTATCGGTGCAAGTTATCTCGGCGACGAAGCGCTATTGGCACCGCATTACGCGCAGCGACATTTTCTAAAACATACGCTGCTGATCGCCCTAATCATCGCAACACTGGTGCTGGCGGGTGTGAGCTTCGCGTTGTGGCTGCGCCGCCGACATGAAAAGATCTACGCTTGGCATGCGCTGACCTGTGTGGCCGGTAGCGCTTACTGCGCCCTGCCGATTAGCCCGTTGCCCTTGCCGAGCATCTGGCTCGATGCCTTGCTGTTGTTGTTTTTTCTATGGTTCGTCGTCGGTGCAGCCTGGCTGGGAATCTGCCTGGCCTCCAAGCCACAACCCAAAACCTGGCAGCGCACGACCTACGCTGTCTTCAGCAGTTCCGCGTTGATCGTTATTGCGAGTCTGTTCTGCACTCCGCAAGACTTCCGCGATGCTGTGCCTTGGGCCTACATGGGCATTATCGCGATTGGCACCTACACCACCGCCACCGTGTTCTGGCGGCAATACTTCACACGCTGGGACAACACTGCGTTTTGGATGCTCGGTGCGGTGATGTGCATCTGCATGGTGTCGCTGCACGATGGCGCGCTGCTGCTGGGCCTGATCGCGCCTGATGATGGTTTCTGGCTTGCCTATGGCGCACCGCCGCCAGTCGTCGTGTTCACCGCATTGCTGTTGCGTAATTTTGTGAATGCGCTGACTGAGTCTGAGTCGCTCAGCCGCGAGTTGGAGCAACGCGTTGCCGCACGTGAGGCGCAGATCGCTTCCAACTATCAAGCGCTTCAACGCGCCGAGAGTGATCGTGTGGTGAGTGCCGAGCGCGAGCGACTATTTGGTGATCTGCACGATGGTCTCGGCGGCACGCTCATCGCCACGCTGTCGCGGCTTTCCAACGAGGGCGCAGGCGACAGTGCAGTCGCACTCGGTGTGCAGACCGCACTGGAAGATCTACGGCTCACGCTAGATTCACTCAACCCCGAAGAGCGTTCGCTGCGTGCGGTGTTGGCGCCGTTGCGAGAGCGCCTCGCCAACGTCTGTGCCGATGCCGAAATAGCGTTGGTATTCAGCCTGAACAGCCTTGACGACGACTTCGAGCTGCCCAAGTCACAGACGCTGCATCTGCTGCGCATTGTGCAAGAGGCGGCGATGAACGCCGTGCGTCACGCACAAGGCAGCAGTCTGCGCATCACACTGCACCGCATTGCGAATGATGAAGGTGTGAAGCAACTCGAAGTACTGATCGACGATAACGGTCGCGGCATGCCCACATCGGCTGACGCCCGCCCCGGGCACTACGGCCTCGCCAACCTGCACCGCCGCGCGATGCAGATTGGCGGCGGTATTGAGTGGCTATCGCTGCAACCGGGAACCCGCGTGCGCTTGACCCTACCGCTCGTGTAGCAATCACCAATTCATGTGATATCGCGCCGAGCGCATAGCCGTTACAACTGACGTCTGTCTCTATGTCTTTTGAGAACGTCATGAAAAGCTCCTCTCAGCATCTTCAAAAGCTGTCTTTTGTCAGCAGCTTTTTTACGGCGATGCTGAGGCCCGCCGCGTTGCTGGCCATGCTGCTGATGCTGGCAGCCTGCGGCAATAACAACCCGGGAGCGTCGGCCGCGCGGGTCGAGATTGTGCAGACTGGCCTGCTGTTCACCGAACGCGGCCAAACCC